>CAYWXE010000001.1:0-61860 GCA_964462505.1 uncultured archaeon
GATTGAAAGGTTGGGTTTGTGGTGCAAAATCGACTAAGGTCGTTTATGGCTCGATGAAAAGAGGATTGAAAGACAAATACTTTCTATTCTATCATTTATAAAAGACTCTCAAGCCACCTTATGTAACTTTCAGGCAATCCGTGGGATCTAGCCCCTCTTATAATCCTTTCTATACAAGACTTATCTGGAGGAATTCCATCTAAAACCTTCTTGCCTATATAAGTCCAAGCTTCAACTTCTCTTCCATTGACAACGACTTTAACTTTAACCCTCTCGTATCTCGGACTTATTCTGTCCAACTTGTTTAAATCTCTCTCGTCTACTTCATAAACAACACCCCATACACCCTTCCCACCTTTTCTTATGTTTGGATTTCCAGTTCCGAATTCGGATAAGACGTTAAACGTGAGTTCGTAATCTGGCAAAAATGCAACTCTTGCAGTTCTAACTTTGCTCTTCAAAATCCTACCAGCCTTTTCCAAATCCATAAGAGTTCCATATACAAATAAGAGCATGATAGATGTTAGGAGCTATTATGTGATAAAGATTACTATACAGCTATTCTTTCGTTTAAGAACTCTAAAACTCTTCTGTTCGCTTTACCTATCACCCAATCTACAAACTTCATTACAAACCTCCTACTCATCTTTGGCATCTTTGCGATGTAATCCTTAGCTAAGCTCTTTAACCATTTCATGTTGTGATTCCAGCATACAAGGAATAGCTCCCAGTGATAAGGCTTTAGATCTTCTGCTGATAGCCCTTTCTCACCTCTAAGCTTACCTATTGGGACAAAGAACAGTGGAACGATTAGGCTTTTGTAATACTTAATCCTATCTAAGAGCTCAATTGTCTTAACTATATCCTCTTCAGTTTCTTTCGGAAATCCGATTATAAGAGTTGCACATGGAATCCAATGGTTATCACTACAAATTCCAAAAGCCTGTTCAACCACATCACACCACTCCTCAGCTTTAAAAGGTAAAGGCTTTCCAGGCATGTATTCTTTTATTATCTTTGGACTTCCCGTCTCTATTCCAGTTTGTCCAGCAAGCCACTTGTGCTTTTCATTTGGAACGCCTACGATATCTGTGATCTCAGCTACAATTTCTGGAGCAGAAGCTACAGATGCCAGGGAGAAGTGACTGAAACCTGCACCTTCTGCTATCTTTAAAGTGGATTCGAACAGATTTATTACAGCTTCTCTATTGATTTTAACACCTTCGGCCTTATACCTAAGCACATCTTCAGCGTGAAACGTTATAAATTCGTTTCCACCCCTTACGTTAACTTCAACTTCTTTGAGTATGTGTTCTAGAGGTCTCGATCTGAGTTTTCTCAACGTGGGTATGCAGAACTTACAACCCCTTCCACATCCCCTCGCTATTTCAACTATTCCTCCTACTGTAGCTCCTCTTATTATCGGCATCTCATCGGGTTCAACTACCTCACCGTAAACGACTTCAGGAACTTCCTCTCCCTTTAAAATCCTTTCAAAAAGCTCTGGAACAACTCTTTCTCCCTCTCCTATCACTACTACATCAATACCGAGTTCCTCCCTAACCTTTTTATCTTCGAGTTGCCAAGCACCAGCCCCCCCTACAACGATTTTAACATCGAATTTCCTAAGTTTTTCTACCAACTCCCTAAACTTCCAAGTGTTATAAGATTCCTCTTTTATCAGCCCTTTATGTCCAGAAAAGGTAGTTGAAGCTGGCCCTAAGCCTAATGGATCGTTTGTTGTAATTCCGACGATTTTTGTACTATCGGTTATATACTTCTCGATGTTATCTGGCGGGACTACTGCAATTTCTTCTCTTTTGAAACCATAATCCAACAAAGCAGCTTCTATCTTTCTCGTTCCATATGGGGCGAATTTTGCAAAACCGTTTTCAGTTGGAACTGGAGGACAGATAAATCTGAAGAATAAAAATGGCTTGAATAGTGATTTTGGAGCACAAGCCGTGAAACCCAAGAAGAGGGCTCCGTGATAGTTACTCATCAGACACCTCTCAGCTGTAAGTAGAATTCTCATAAGTTGTAGGAACTAAATAGTTCATATATATGTTTCGAATCATTCACAATTGCAAGGGTTATTGGTGTGGTTTTAACTACATTGTGGGGATATATCCATAAAACTTATTAATTAAAATAATTAAATTTTTTATATCTATTCAAGGGTTTCCTCAAGTCTTTCAAACTCCTTTAATATCTTTGATTTTATCTTCTTCAAAACTTCAACTGGGTTCTCAGCTTTGTATACGTATCCAAGCCAGCCCTTTTTCACAACTTCTTTCTTAACTATACCCCTATTGCACAAATCCTTTAACCTATCTCTAACGAATCTCACTGAAAGGTTCAGCTCTTTTGCAATTTCACTGACTCTCATTTCTCCCTTTTCAAGTAGTAGTGAGTATATCCTTGCATCTGATGGTTTAAAGCTCAGGTCTTTCAGTATCTTGTCGAGATCTAAGATCACATTCCTCATTCGGTTTAGAATTTGAAGTCTTAAGAATTAAGGTTTTTCTGTTCGATAGGTTTAAATAAGTCTAGGCCTATCACTCGAGAGGTGGTGAACGTGATATTTGATCCATTTGAGGAGATAAAAAGACTGCAAGAGAGGTTAAATAGACTATTTGAGGAATTTGAAAGGTTTAGATTTCCAGAGAGGAGAATTGCAGAGATCCCACCGATAGACGTAATCGACGAAGGAGACAAGATAAAGATCTTAGCAGATCTACCGGGTTTCAAGAAGGAAGATATAGAGATCTACGTCGAGAAGGGTGATTTGGTTATAAAAGCTGAGAGAAGGGAAGAAGAGGAGTTAAAGGGAAAGGATTTCATAAAGAGAGAGAGGAGATATGGAAGGGTTTTCAGAAGGATTTCATTGCCATCAGAGGTTAAAGAAGAGGGAATAAAGGCAAGATACTCAAACGGTGTATTAGAGATTGAGGTACCCAAGATTGTTGGAGAGAAAAGGGTAATACCGATCGAGTAATAGGTCTAAGAGAATTTATTTTTATATAAATTTTTATGACACAACAAGCTATAGATATTCAATAAATTCAATAAAATCAGAATTGATTCATCGACTTTTTAACAGTATTACATCACAGAAGTTCTAATATCAGGATATCAGCTCTTTGACATCTCTTGCGAGTTCATTTAACCTAGTTCTTTTAATTCTCTTTCCATTTCATCAATCCTATGTAGTATTGAGTCGACGAGTAGTTGCTTAGCGATTCCTATGACGAATCCACTGAATTTTCTGAACAAGGTTTTAGTTATCTCTTCTAAGTTATCTTTTCTTGCCTGTTCACCTAACTCTATAGGCATTAACCCCCAAGCTTTAGCCATTCTCTTTGCATCTTCTGTAAAAGCTCTTGCAACGACTATATACATGTTTAAACCGCAGTCAAGCCATCTCGTGATATACCTTTCAACAACATCTTTTCCAACTGTATTTTTCCAATTCTTACATTCTACACCGACTTTAAACGTTAAACCTTCTAAATCTTTTCGAGCTAAGACGTCTATTTCGTGTTTAACTCCACTTCTACCTCTAACTTTCTCTTTAGAGGCTTCAAATCCCAATTTACTAAAGACGTTGACTATACATTCCTCTAATGATTTTCCAATTTCTATTGTAGTTCGTTCTGGCATTTTTATCTCTCCTGTTAGAGGTTTTAATTTCTCTTCTTTCTCAATTTCCTCAATTTTCAAGTTTTCGATGAATTCTTCTTCTAAAACCAGTGCTGGGAATATAAATGTGCTAAGTCCACCTTTATTAAAGATTTTTTATCCATATATATAAAACGGAAAACAAATTCTTGCTTCTGTTAGTCTTTGATTTTCACTTCTTGTACGCTAAATCCACTTTGCTCAAATTCCCACGGAAGGATATTCTGAATGCAGATAGAACCCTTTTCGGTTAAAGCTTTTATTGGATACGGTTTTGC
The DNA here is from genome assembly GCA_964462505.1 of uncultured archaeon. Classification (GTDB taxonomy): domain Archaea; phylum Halobacteriota; class Archaeoglobi; order Archaeoglobales; family Archaeoglobaceae; genus CAYWXE01. The sequence goes on from CAYWXE010000001.1 coordinate 3,960, forward strand.
CCTTAATCTTATCAATAGAAACTCTGTATAATTCGTCAAGTTTCACAATCTTTCGCCAAGAATTTTTAAGTTGGTTATAATACTCCTTTTCCAATTCGATTAAAACTGAAGTGTCTCCTCTAGATATTGAATTATCTACAATTTAATCGATTATGTTCATAACTTCTGGAACTCTTTTCCACTGTAAAAGAACTTCATCACTAATGCTAAATCTCTTCTGCCAAATGACTCATAGTAATTGATTTTAGATATACAACTCCCAAAATAGGTATACAGAATCCTTATATATGCTCCAATAGCTTTGTGCTCTTCACTGAGCCATTCCTCTTTAAACCAATTCATGAATAGAATTCGATTCAATCGTTATAAAACTAATGATATCAAAAAAAGTAAGAGGTCTCCGATGAAAAAAGCGATTAAATAGCCTACAGTTATAAAGAGTAGGAATGGTAAGGCTGGAGTAACCCAAATCTTTTCGATGTTTTTCTTTTCAGCAAAATGTCTTAACCTCGCGAGGATTTCATCGTTAGGCTCAATACCCCTTCTAACCCTTATCAATCTTCCGTTTTCATCGAAGTATTCTAATAAGTTGTGAAACTTTGGAATCTCTTTTGCATTGACTCTGTAACCGATGAAGTAATACAGGAGATTTCCTCTAATTTTTAAACCCTCCTTAAAAATATTCCTGATAAATATCGTTAAGATCAAAGCGGGGGAACATATCACTGAATTCGCTAAAACGGACAGTGCAAATACGAAACCGTTGTGAAGTATTGGGAATCCATTAAAATTCGGATAAAACGGAAATAAAACTGCCAAAACCATTATAGCTTTTGCATCGGCGCCACCAAAGGCGTTTAACCTATACAATGTATATGCCACTGTAACTACAGCTATTAACTGCACAACAGCGAAATCAACTCCATTAAATCCTCTCAGATAAAACTCTGATACAACGAATGGAAATCCAATCAAAAGCGTATACTTCCAGACCCTGTTTGGGATAATCCTATCCCTTAAATCGAGTTTACTCGCGTAAATAAGAAAACACAAAACAACGAGAAATTTCACTAAGTGTAACATCATGAGTTGTATATCTCTATTAAATCTGAGAGCATTGCGGTAGCGGTCTCTTTTCTTCCAGCACCTCTCCCCATAACTACTAAGTTTCCCGCTGTATCTGTTTTAATCATCAAAGCGTTCATAGTCCCCCTTATCGCAAGTGGATGGTTTATCGGAATCAACCTTGGAGAAACCATTAGAACGTTCTCACTCGCTTCAGCTATTAGTCTGATGGTATATCCCCTCTTAGCAGCTATTTCAAACGCTTCAGGAGTTATTGATTCAATACCAATTCTCTCAACGTCTTCAAATCTGAAATCCCCCCTATAAATGGTATTTGCGAGTATTACAAGTTTGGCTGCAGCGTCTATCCCCTCTATATCGTAACTCGGATTTGCTTCAGCTATTCCAAGTTCTTGAGCTTCACTCAACACTTGGTTAAACGGTAATCTCTCCTCCTCCATTCTTGAGAGTATGTAATTGCAAGTTCCGTTTAGAATTCCCATTATCCTCTCTATTTCACATATAGCCAAGTAATCTTTGATTAATCTTATAACGGGCATAACTCCCCCAACTGTGGCCTCATACATCAACTTAACACCCCTCCTTTCGGCTAAATCCATCAATTCTTTAAAAGCTACAACTAAAGGTCCCTTGTTAGAAGTTACAACGTGACTACTCTTTTTTAAAGCCGTTTTTATGTATCTCAACCCATCTCCTCCAGTTTTTATGTCTGTAATCGTTGCCTCAACTAAGACATCGTAATCCTCTTGTTCAACTACTTCAATAGCATTCCTATCCTCTGGTAATCTACCAGTTCTCCTCTTGAATTCAATTGCATCTCTAAGCTTAAATTCGCCAGATATAGAACTCTTGGAATCCGCTATTGCAATCACTTTAAACTTTCCTATTCTCTTCTCGATTTCATCCCTCTTTTCCATTATGAGTTCTAAAAAACCCTGTCCAACGTTCCCAAATCCTATAACAGCTATTCTTATCATAAAAACTCCTCTTCTATTGGCTCTATTACAACAATCCCTTTTTCTCTACAAATCCGCTTGAGCTTTGAAATGGCTTTATTTAGCTCTTCTGAACTCTCAGCAGAAATCGTTACGATTGCAGTTGAAGGCTTTTTTACCTCTGGCATACATATGTGCAACTCAACAACCTCTGAATTTTCTGAATCAACTCTTTTGATTGTATCGCTTAGATCTGTGTGAATTATATGCCCTATTAGTAGAAGAGATGTCGTTTCGATTAATTTTACCTCGTTATAACTCCTCACGACTATTCCCAAGTTTCTTATCCTTTTTATAAGGTCTTCTACTTTTTTCTCATCTATTGTTAAGGCTATTTCGACTGGAACTCTATTTAACGGAGTTTTCCTTCCCCTCTGATGTACAATTCCAACTATGTTTCCTCCCATCTTTGATATCGGCTCTAAAACCCTCAGAAGTTGTCCAGGTTTGTCTTCTAATTCAACGACGAGTGTGAGCAACATACTCAATCGTATATGGGAACTCCTTCAACCTCTGTAAGCTTTTTAAACTCTTCCATTAGTAACCTCGTTATCCTTCCAGGTTTTCCGTCGCCAATCTTTCTCCCATCTATCTCTACTATCGGTGCAATCTCTGCAGCGGTCCCAGTTACAAAGACTTCATCGGCTGTGTACAAATCGTACAGACTTAAATTCGTCTCCTTAAAGGGAAGTCTAAGCTTTCTTATTATCTCTATTACGACTTCCCTCGTTATACCTTTCAGATTGTTAACAGTTGGGGGAGTCATTACTATGCCGTTTTTGACTATGAATATGTTATCTCCACTCCCCTCTGAGACGTAACCGTTCTTGTCCAAGAATATCGCTTCATCTCCCCCTTTAACATTTGCTTCAATCTTTGCCAAGACGTTGTTCAAGTAGTTCAAGGATTTTATGTTTGGTGGAAGTGCGTCTATCGGATTTCTTCTAATACTCACCGTTACAGCTTTCAATCCCCTCTCATATAAATCCCCGTAGAGTCTTCCCCACGGCTTTGTTATAACTATTACAGTGGGTTTTCCGCATTTCCTTGGATCTAAGCCCAAATCTCCTATACCTCTCGTAACAATCGGCCTTATGTATGCATCCCTCAGACCGTTAACCCTCAAAGTCTCTAAGATAACATTCATGAACTCCTCCTTGCTCATAGGTATTTCCAGCGCTATAGCTTTTGCGGAGTCGTATAGCCTGTCTATGTGCTCCTTAAGCTTAAAAACCCTCCCGTTGTATGCCCTTATACCTTCGAAAACGCCGTCTCCATATAGAAAACCGTGATCAAATATGCTTATCTTCGCCTCACTCTCTGGAACGAATTCGCCGTTGATATAGACTAATAGCTCTTTTGGCATAAAATGGGTAGTGTGTACAATATATAGGTTTTACTCGAAAAATGATTACCTAAGACTAACGTTTAAGATTTGTATAATATCTGCTGAATCTTCTATTAAATCACTTATGTTCAAGAGCTTTTCTATAAACCTTATGAACAGATACCACTCTGCAAAGTTTTCGAACTTCAAGAGCTTTATCTTCCTGTAAATTCTGCTCTTTATGCTGTCTACTTCCTCTTCAGAAATCTTTATCTTTAGAAGTATATCCTCAATCTCTGAATTCTTCTCTAATGATTCGAAAGCCTTCAACAGTAGCTTTCCCATTCTCACGTTTATCTCAGCAACTCTAACCAAATCTGGCAAGAGGTCATCGCTTATATCCCCGATCATTAGGTATAAAACCGCAACATCCTCAAGCTCATCTAAAACGTTGTCTATCGATTCCGCAAGCTTGTAAAAGTTCGGTCTTAGAACTGGGATAAATGCCCCCTCAAACAGTTTTAGTAGTGTTTCTCTTCTCAAAGCGTCTCCATATCGCTCAATCTCACAAACCTCTGGTACGATATCTCTATCTCCCTTTTCGATTGCTGTTTTGAAAATCTCACTCGCTTCAGCAATTAAGCTTATGTGTTCTCTAAACCTCTCTATAACTTCTCTTTCCTTTTCTCCTCCAAGCATGAACTTCTTTATCCTTTCAAACATCACTACCACCCTTGATCTTCTCAACAACTCTTATGTATTCAATTGAAGTGTGTGGATAGTTACCGCTTTCGTCTTTCTCAAGCGATTTTACCATATCCCATACCGTTAGCAGAGCCGTAGTTACTCCCGTTAAAGCTTCCATTTCTACACCAGTCTTGCTTAAAGCCTTAACTGTACACACAACCCTTATACCATTCTGCTCGAATATAAAGTCGAGTTTGACAGATGTAATCGGAATTGGATGACACATCGGGATTAGTTCGGGTGTTTTTTTAACTGCTAAAATCGCAGCAACGTTAGCGGTGTTTATCACATCTCCTTTAGGAATGTTGTTGGATTTAATAGCTTCTATCGTTTCGGACTTTAATCTTATAAATCCTTCAGCAGTAGCAATTCTTATGACATCTCCCTTTTCAGATATATCCACCATTTTTGCGAGTTGCATGAAATCTGTTCAATGGAAAAACTATATACATTTCCTCAAGAACGATTGACATGAATGCGTTAATCGTTATAGATATGCAGAAAGATTTTTGTTATAAAAATGGTTCATTGTACGTCAATGGTGTGGAAAGGATATTTGAACCGACTAGAAGAGTTATAGAAACTGCAAGAAGAGCTATGCCAGTTATTTTCACTCAGGATTGGCATAGAGTCGATGATTCCGAGTTCAAAATCTGGCCAAAGCACTGCATAATGAATACATGGGGTGCTGAAGTAATAGACGAGCTAAAGCCAAGAGAAGAAGACTACTTCGTTAAGAAGAGGAGGTATTCCGCATTCTACTGTACGGATTTAGATTTACTCTTAAGGGAATTAGATGTTAAAAGGATATACCTATGCGGTGTTGTCACAAACATATGCGTTCTTCACACAGCTGGAGATGCCGTACTCAGAGGTTATGAGGTTTCAGTTATAAGGGATTGCACTGCCGCTTTGAGTGACTACGAATACGAATACGGTATTAGACATATGGAGAACGTGTTTAAGGCTGAGATCATAACTTCAGATGAGTTCTTAAAGAGATTTTAGTTGCTATAAACGTCAAAAGAGATAGTATGAGGGCTAAGAGTATGCTGTAATAAATGTTAACACCTATGATTTGAAGAATTAATAGGATTATGAAGAAGGTCGAAACGACTACTGAACTCATTGAAATCTTGTAAGCTGTGGTTTTAATAGCCTCAGATCGGCTCTCTTTCATCATGTATCAGCTCGCCCATCAGTCATCATTGGCATAAGATTTCGTCTCTCAAGTTTAAAAAACTTAACCGAAATCGATTAATTACCTCGATTAGACTTTTTAATAGCCCCCGTGGGGTAGGGGATATCCTGAGGGGCTGCGGACTCCTCGACCCGGGTTCGAGTCCCGGCGGGGGCACTACCAAAAGCTTTAATAGATTATTTGGCTACAACTCAATAAGCCGAGGTGGCCTAGCTGGTCGGGGCGACGGACTCATAATCCGTAGGTCCCGGGTTCGAATCCCGGCCTCGGCATGTTTTCGTTTCTTCTAAAAAAGTAGGAGAGGTAATTAGCAGAGTCGAAAATTTACTAAAATTCATTCTATTTGGGGAATCTATCTTCACTGGATATATCTAAAGAGAGTTAATGAAGATATTTAACAGATTTTTGGGCTATTACTGGTTAACTACACAATTAGAAATGCATCTGCAAGATAGATTTCTATTAAGGAAAATCCACTTCAAATTTTAAAAATAATTTTAAAATTAAAATAATATTTTTTAACTGATCTTAAATAGTTTTAGTCTAAGGGGATTAAAGACTACAATGGGTACAATCTCATGGAAAGGGAAAAAATTAAATGCACAACGATACCAACTAACACGGATAAACCCAGATTTCTCCACTTCTTATAAGATATAAATACAAAAATCAGTGCAGCAATACTTACACTCAGATCTATTGGCTTTACGGGAAAGGATACAAGAGATGTTACAAATAATGCAGATATCAAAGCCACCGATGAATACGTAAGAAATTCGTCAAGCCATTTCGATTTAAACTTTTCGTTGAATCTCATCGGGAGAAATCTTGCCAGATAAGTTCCAATTGCGACTAATACTATTGCCAAGTGATGCGTTGACATACTTTCACCACTATTGGAGTAACTAATCCAGCTATAAGTATTCCCATTGACGTGTATCCGAAGTAGTGGAACACAAAAGCTGTAACTCCACCGACTAACGCTGCTAACATCTTACCTTTGATGTTTGAGATTAGTAATACGAAGAACAGAGCGGTGAGAGAAAACACAAGCGATGGGGCAAAACCCGTATAAGAGAGTAAAACAGCACCGCACAAAACCCCTATTAGAGTTCCGAGAACCCAAGAGAGGTAAGCACAAACTTCCAATCCCCAGATGAATTTCTCGTCGTTCGCATTTAGTGAAGTAGCAAAGACTTCATCTGTCAATCCAAATGCCGTTAAAATCGGTTTTCTTATGTTAATTCTTTGAGAGATTATACAACCGTAAACTACGTGTCTGAGGTTTAACATAATTGGTATTATCACAGCATCAACAAACGATTTTGAGATGAGAGAGATTAAAGCGAACTGACTTGCTCCAGCGAATATCAGCATCGATGCGAGTACAGCTTCAACTCTACCAAATCCAATCGCTACTGCGGAAACGCCAAAAGTTATCGCAACGGGAATGTAACCGATAACTATTGGAACACTCGCAATCAATCCCCTTTTAAACACGAGTTCAATTCACAACTCAGATATAAAGCTTTAATGCCGAATCGTTGAGCTATTAGATGATGAAAATCGGTACCGCTGAGAAGTGATGATGGCTGGGTTTACTGATATAGGTACTCCAAACCCCTATTGGTTATCTTCAACTTCCCCTTAACTTCTTCAACGTATCCCATTCTAAGTAGCCATTTCAGATTAAACCTCAGCTGAAATTCAGATATCTTCAACTCGCTCATAATCTCTTCTTTCGTCTTCTCTCCTTTAGATAATATTAGAAGTATGGCCTTTCTAATTGGCATCATCTCATCTGTTCACCTATAATCCTATCCAAAATCTCTAAGAACTCCTTTTCTTTTCCTTTAGGTATAGTTGCCCCAGCCGCTATGCTATGCCCTCCACCACTTCCTCCAACCTTCTTTGCCGCATAACTAACTGCTTTTGCCAAATGAACACCTCTCTCAACCAATCTGTGATTTGCTCTCACAGAAACTTTAACTCCTCTATCGCTCTCAGCAAATCCCACTATCGGCTTGTTCGGATTGGCCTTGTAGTAATACATACCCGCAATTATTCCAACAACTGTATCGGGAATCTCATTGCCAGCGTTAAAGTATTGAATGTTTTCAAGCTCAACTATTCCGATTTCATCTAAAAACCTTATACCTTCCGAAAGAATTCTTCTGTGATTTTGCAGTAGTGTTCTCGCCCTTTTAAATGCGTTTTCATCTCCTAAACAAACCTTTAAGCCTACTTCAGCTTGGTTGTATCTTGCAGTCGCATTTAGAAGTGTAGAGTATTCAGTCGCATCTCTCTTCTCAGTTCCCTCTTTCTCTTTAAGCAGTATATAACACTCACCAACTAAACCCCTTATAACTTCAAACGGGATTCCGTATTCCATACATAGCCTTACAATTCCGGAGACTACTTTTCTCTTCTCTTCTAAGCTTAATTCTATCCATCTCTTCCAAGGATCTACTCCTAAGCTTTTTAAGAACTCAACAGCTCCTATTTCATTCCCACTTATCATCGGCAAATAGGGATTGGTTGTATACTCCAAAACCTTTACAATAGGTCTCGTCTGCTTACCAAAGAGTCTCAAATCCCTTTTTACTTCGATATATCCGTATTTAACGCCGTCATCTAATACATATCTGTTTAAACCTATTAGCTTTCCATGCTTAGAGTCTTGCAGATCTCCAACCGCTCCAACGATGGCTAAAGCTGATAAATCTTCACATCCCTTCTCGAAATCAAACAGATTCCTCCTGAGCATGAACTTAGCGACTAAATAAGTTGTCGTAGCTCCACTCAACTCAATCGATCCATCGTAACCGAACTCATGCGGGTTCAGCTGCATTCTGTGATAACCCTTTGGGATATGGTGATCTGTTATTACAAAGTTCAGATCCTTTATCAAATCGAGTTGACCACTTCCTATGTCAGTAAACCAAACGAAATCGTATCCCTTTGCGATATCTACAACCTCCCTATCCAACTGTTTGGTGAAGACGATCTCCTTCTCTATTCCCACTCTTTCCAAAGCCTGATACGCTATACTTCCAGAGGTAATTCCATCTGCATCTATGTGTGTAACTATTAGGACTTCTCTTTGCTTTAGCAAAACCGATGCCAGTTCTAAAGCTTTCTTGAACAGTTCTTTCACGGATTAAATTAGTGTTTAAAACTTAAAGCTTTTGATGACTTGATAGAGGATATCAAGTAAAGAGAAACAAGAATTTTGATGAAAGTTAATATCTTAACTAGAAATCCTTAATATCATAAAGCTCTAAAAATATTTTAAAAACTTAAAAAGTTTAAAATACAAATAAGAAATCCTTTGGACGAGAATTTATTAAATTAAATTATTTTTCCCCTAAAGCAAAGAATTGGATTTTTCTACTCTATAACAGATTGAAGAATACAATCGATAACTAGAATTTTTTATTCATAAACTTTTAATTCCCTTTAATAAAATAATAAAATATACTTTACAAAATCTTTAATATGGTTAATATAAGCAATCGATTTCTATTCAATTCGATAAATCTTAAACACTCTGAGAACAAGTAATCGCTATGTTTAGAATAATTCCAGCAGTAGATTTAAAAAACGGAAAAGTCGTTAGGCTGAGACAAGGAAGGGAAAGAGAAATCACGTTTGAAGCAGAAAACCCAGTTGAAATCGCTAAAAATTGGGTTAAACGGGGAGCGAGAAGTTTACATGTTATAGATTTAGATGGAGCTTTTAAAGGTAAATTGAAACATGAAAACATCATTCGTGAAATCCTAAAGCTTCCAGTAGATATTCAAGTCGGTGGTGGAATTAGAGATTTAAAAATCGCTGAGAGATTGCTAAATATCGGAGCTAAGAGAGTTATACTTGGAACTCTTGCTGCTTTAAGAGTTAACGATGTTAGGGGATTTGCTGAGAAGTGGAGTAATAGAGTTATGATTGCAATAGACTCAAAAGCTGGAAAAATCGCCATTAGGGGTTGGAAGGAGGAGTTAAAGCTTAAACCAGTTGATTTAGCAAAGCTCTACGACGATTTAGAAGTCTCCTTTTTGTATACAAACGTAGACGTTGAAGGCTTGGGGAGGGGGATAGATACTAAAAGAATAGAAGAAGTCGTTTGCAAAATTGAAAGGCCTGTTTACGTAGCTGGTGGAATTTCTTCGGTAGAAGATGTGAAGCTTATAAGAGAGATAGGTGCAGCAGGAGTTGTGATCGGTTATGCGTTTTACTCTGGAAAGCTTAAATTCGAAGACCTATTAAAACTTGAAACATGAGGGTTAAGAGGAAAACCACTGAAACAGAGGTTGAGGTAGAGTTTAAAGCGGATAAAACAGAAATAGAAACAGGAATCCCGTTCTTTAACCACATGCTTGAAACCTTAGCAAAACACCTTGGAGTAAACTTAGTTGTGAAAGCTAGAGGTGATGATATACATCACGTGATCGAAGACGTAGCAATTTGTTTAGGGAGAGCTATAAGTGAAATCGATAAGAGGGGTTTGGAGAGATTCGGAGATGCAATAGTTCCAATGGATGACTCAGTTACCATATGTGGAGTAGACTTCAGTGGTAGAGGTGTTTTCGTATTCGAGGGGGATATCAAAGATTACAGAGATTTTAAGGCCGAAGACTTCTTACACTTCTTCGATACACTGTGCAGAAACTCTGGGATAAATGCATATATGTACGTTAAGGGGAAAAACTCACATCACATGATCGAATCAGCGTTTAAAGCCTTTGCAATAGCCTTAAAAAAGGCTTTAAGAAAGACCTCTGGAGAATACAGAAGTGTCAAGGGTTTGTTGGATTAAACGCTATGGCATCACCTCTCGCAATCAATTCATCCCCTCTTAAAACTTTTAGCTCGCAAAAGGCAAACCTTTTAGTGCTGTGAACGACTTTAGCTTCAGCTACGAGTTCATCTCCTTCGTGAGCTGGCTTGTAGTAATCGATTCTAATAGATATCGAAACCCTCTTAACCCCATCGGAATTCGCAGCTATTGCAAATGCGAAATCCGCTAAACTGAATATATAAGAGCCATGTGCAATTCCGTGGAAGTTTAAGTACTCTCTCCTAACGATTCCCTTAACCTTTGCATAACCTCTTTTGACTTTAACTATTTCAGCTCCTAAGAACATCCTAAATCTATCGTCTTCGAGATTCATGAATCGATTAAATTAAGCTTAAAAATCAATATTTCGAAGGTTTGTTTTGAAATTTTAATAATTTATTTGGGCAGGGTTCAATAATAAAGACGAACAAAATCAGGGGACTCTTCCAGTTACGATTACTGCCAATTTACTCCAAAAGGGATACGGCCCTATCTCAACATACCTTATATCCTCCAATTTTGCCCTTAAAAACCATGCAATACACTGCTGTGTAGATGGAAATAGCATTATACTGTTAGCTATTTTGCTTATTATTGGATTATTCGGCTTTCTCGGTGCTAAAATGACAACTCTTCCCCCACTCTTCGTAACCCTCGTCATTTCCTCTACACTTTTTTGAGGATTTGGTAAATACTCTACAATTCCAGCAGAGATAGTTGCATCGAATGTGTTGTCTTTAAACGGTAGATTTTCCGCATCTCCAAGCATAAAACAGCATTTAAGCTTTTCTACAGCTCTTTTTAACTGTTCAGGTGTTAAATCTATTGCCACTACGTTTTCCTCGCCAACGATCCTTGTAATCTCTTCAGTTGTATAGCCAGTCCCACATCCGATTTCTAAAACGAAATCTCCTCTGCGAATACTTGCGAGCTCAACAACTTTTCTTCGCATCTGTTTAGAGTAAAAAATCGGATTTACGTAGTCGTATACCTTTGAAAAGTACTTATAAAAAATCCTTGCCCTTCTCTTATCTTCGAGAAATCCCATTACTCCTCTTTTTCCTTTTGTTCTTTCTTAAAGAACTCTTCGAGCGGTATTTTTCCATGCTTTACGACTTTCATGTTTATCTGAACTATGTCTTTAGATATCACTCTACCCCTAACAGTCTTTCTCTTCCTCATACCCCTTTCTCTCGGCCTAAACCCTACACCACCAGATAACAAAATCCTCTTCCTACCAGTTCCGGGTATATCTGGTCTCATTGGAAAACCGTCTTTATCCGTTCCACCAGTTATCTGCAACTCGTAATCTGGTGGGAGTTCAACTACTGTACCGTTTACAACATCACCTATCTGTTTTCCAATCAATCTGTTAGCGTTTGCACCAGTTATCACCTTCTGATAAGCCCTTCCAGTTTTTGGATCGGATATAACAACTCTGAACTCCATGTAATCTCCAGAATTTGCTTAGGCTTATAAAACTTCTGTCTTCTAAGGATTAGAGATTTGAGTTCAAGAATAAAAAAGCTAATTAGGAATTGATACTACTCCCGTTATGTGTGAATCGAAGGTGTTTAGAGTTGGAAGTGATGAACCAATTATGGAGGACGTAATTCGAATAGTTGTCGAAGGGGAAAAGATTAAGATGTGGAGTATATTAGGAGATTATGCTGAGATTAAGGGTAGAATCGTTGAGATGGATTTAAGAGGGCACAAGATATTTGTGGAGGGTTTAGAATGAAAGTTAGAGTTGCTGTAAACGGTTTTGGAACGATTGGAAAGAGGGTGGCAGAGGCTGTAAGTCTGCAAGATGACATGGAGGTAATAGGTGTTACAAAGACAAAGCCCGATTTTGAAGCGAAATTGGCAGCTAAGCATTACGACTTATACGTTGCAATACCAGAGAACCTAAGCAAGTTTGAGAAGGCTGAGATAGAAGTAAAGGGAACTGTTGAAGATCTACTACAGAAAGCAGATATAGTGATAGATTGCAGCCCAAACAAAGTTGGAGCTGAGAATAAAAAGCTATATTACGAAAAATACGGGATTAAAGCGATATTTCAGGGTGGAGAAAAGGCTAACGTTGCAGAAGTTTCTTTTAACGCATTGGCAAATTACGAAAAGGCCAAGGGTAAGAGATACGTTAGGGTTGTAAGCTGTAATACAACTGGCTTGGTTAGACTCATACACACACTTAAAACGAACTTCAAAATCGGAAGAGTTAGGGCTACTATGCTTAGGAGGGTTGTGGATCCAAAGGAGGATAAGAAGGGGCTTGTAAACGGTATAATGCCAGATCCAGTTGCAATTCCATCACACCACGGCCCAGACGTAAAAACGGTTTTGCCCGATGTAGACATCGTGACTACAGCTTTTAAACTTCCGACAACACTTATGCATGTGCATTCGTTATGCATAGAACTCAAGGAAAACGTTACTGTAAGTGATGTTGTAAACGTGCTTGAGGATGAGCCGAGGATATTACTTATATCTGAAGAAGACGGATTCACTTCTACTGCGAAGATCATTGAATTTGCAAGAGAGGTTAGAAAGAGATACGATTTATTCGAAAACATCGTCTGGAGGGAATCGATTGGAATCGATGGAAACGACCTCTTCATAACTCAGGCGATTCATCAGGAAGCGATTGTAATTCCTGAAAACGTAGATGCAATTAGAGCTATGCTCGAAATCGCTGAGAAAGATGAAAGTATCGAGAAAACGAATACAGCACTTGGAATTCCTATAAAGATTTAATTTTTTACTATGAGATACGCGTTTAAGATTGCATACTTCGGAAGAGATTTTCACGGGAGTCAGTATCAGCCGAACGTTAGGACTGTCGAAGGTGAAGTTCTAAAAGCTTTGAAGAAGCTAGGAATTGAAAAACCGAATTTAAAGTTCGCTGGAAGGACAGATGCTGGTGTTCACGCATTTGGGCAAGTTATAGCGTTTAATAGTGACGAAAAGATATTTCCAAGGATTCTGAACTCAGAACTTCCAAGAGATATAACGGCTTGGGCGTGGGCTAAGGTTAGTGATGACTTCGATCCAAGGAGAGCTAAGAGTAGAGTTTACATGTACGTAACGTTTTGTGAAGGTTTAGACGTTTCATCGATGAGGAAAGCTGTGAAGTTGTTAAAAGGGACTCACGACTTTGCAAATTTCACAAAGAAGTTTGGAGAAGGGGAGAGTTGCGTTAGAACTATTTATCGTGCAGACATAAGGATTGAAAGGGAGTTTTTGATATTTGAAATAGAGGCTAATGCCTTCACTTGGAACATGGTTAGATGTATAGTTTCGGCATTGGTTGAAATTGGAAAGAGGCATAGAAGTGTTGAATGGTTTGAGGAGCTTTTGCATCCAGAAAGGCATAAAGAAAGGATTGAACCTGCCCCCCCTTATGGATTGGTTTTAAAGGACGTTAAATACGATGATATCGAGTTCGAAGTGGATGAATACGCGTTGAAAACATTACATTCAAGATTTAGGGAGATAGTAGATTACCACGGTGTTGTATACAAGCTCTTTTCGATGTTTATATAATTTGCACTCTTAAATCCATATTTATCGATGCTTAGTGGTGTAAAAAAGCAAATCCTTAAACTACACAATTTTTATAGATTTAAGTCCAGAAAATATCAATATAAGTGTTATTATCCTTGACCAAGATAAAGGGTAGTCGCCGTATCTTATCAAGATGTCTTTATTTAGACTCTCTATTAAAGATATGGATGCGAATAAACCATCTGCTGTTATCTCACTTGGATTCCCAGCAAACAACAGTAGAGCAGATTTAGCAGTTTTTAAATCTCCATTAACGCTCAAGTTGTTTAAAGCATCCACTGTTAGATCAACCATTCTCTTAGTTCTTATCGCTTTAAGCTCACCTCTACTGAAAATCCTTGAGAGAAGTGATACTCTCCTCTTAGAGTAACCTATTACAGAAAAACCGTTAAACTTTAAGGCATTGAATATGTCGGAAGTGTCAACGACGACTTCTCCAATAACCTTCTTTTTTAGATCAATTTCACCGGCAAGTGTTAAAAGGTTTAAGATTTCGAGAATCCTTCTATCTATACCGCTCTTCTCCTCAAATAGAATTAAAACATCTGAATTCCTCTCTAAATCTCTTATCTTACCCTTAAGCTCCACTATTTCATCTGCAACACTTGGTAAAAGTGCTAAAACAACTACATCCTCCTCAGCCGTCTTCTTTAACTTCTTACAGATTTCAAGTGATGCTTCATAGCTGAATTCATCGCCTATATTCGTTATAACTAGTACGCCTTCAAAAATCTCGTATACGTCTAAAACCTTATTTAAGACGCCATCAACACCACTCTCGACGTTGTGAATGAAGAACTTTCTATTCTTATCGAGTGTGAGATTTCTGAAGTTGTTCAAGTCGTTTAAAACTGCGAAACACTTCAACAGTGGGACTCTGTTTACTCTAACACAACCCCTTGCAAGGACTTCTACGAGTTTTGCACACCTGTTACCAACACCGATCGTTAGCAGTCTCATTTTTCAAAATCTCAAGTTAAAGGTTAAAAAGTTTTTACAGAATTTTTGTTATGGATGTAGTATTTACTACTCCGTATTACCCCCCTCACACCGGTGGAGTGGAGTTTCACGTTCAGAACTTGGCTAAGAGAATTGCAAAGAGGCATAAGGTCAGAGTTATCTCATCAACTGGAATTGATAGTGAAGTAGAGGTTTTGAAGGTTAAATGCATAGAAATCCCGTATTCACCAATCCCAATCGAGTTTCCAGATTTAGATGCAGACGTCTATCATTCCCATATACCATCACCGTTCTTTGCTAGAGAGATCGCTAAGAGAAATAAAAGACCACACGTAGTCACTTATCACAACGACATAGAGATTCCAAATAGATTTAACGGAATTAGGATTCCGTTTAGGAATTCAATCGAATTCATAGGCAAAAAGATTACAAGAGAGATTTTAGAGAATTCAGATCTAATAATAGCAACCACTTACAGTTATGCGAATACATCTGAAATACTTTCAGATTTCGATTATGTAGTAATTCCAAATGGGATAGATCTGAAATCCTTTAAGCCCGGGATTCCAGCTGGAGATAGAGAAAGAATCGTACTCTACATAGGAAGGATTTCTGAGTATAAAGGGTTAAATTTGCTGATAGATGCCATGGATGGCATAGATGCGAAGCTAATTGTAATAGGGGACGGTGAGGATAGAAAGAGGTTTCAAAGACTTGCAGAGAAAAAATGTATTGAAGCTGAATTCTTGGGAAGGGTAAGTGAAGGAGAAAAGATCAAGTGGCTTAGAAAGGCGAGAGTCCTAGTTTTACCTTCTAGGAGTAGGTTAGAGGCTTTTGGAATTGTTTTGTTAGAAGCTATGGCTTGTTCAACTCCAGTAATAGCTTCGAATACTCCAGGGGTTAAAGAGATAGCGTTAAAAGGTGGATTCGTGTTTAGGGATCGTGATGAGTTAAGAGATTTACTACTTAGAATTCTTGAAAGCGATAACCTCGCAACGAGATTGGGAAGGAAGGGCAGATGTGCTGTTAAAATTTACGATTGGGATAGAATTGCTGAAAAAATAGAGAAACTCTACTATCAACTCACGTAATCGTCATCTTCAACTCCAAAGCTCATATCTAACAACATCTTTGAGGCTAAGCCTAATAAAACCCTATCGTCCCCGATTATCTCTTTTATAAGCATAAGCGATGCCGCTTCTCTCAACTCGTTACTCTTTATCTCCTCTAACAACTTAACGAGCTTTGTTGCAAGTTTGTATATCTCGGCAAGCTTGAACTCGTCGTCTTCATCAATCTCTTCATCATCATCAAATATCACGTAATCGAATTCATCCATAGTTAACAGTTCATCGAGCACAGCTTTTTAAACTTTGTGATGTCATCTAAAGACGTGTCTTTTTTTAACACTCATCCTTATTAATGGCTTTGAAAGATGTCTCCTTGCACATGGTGGAACCTCGTAAAATCCAGTGTCGAGTTTTCTCTCTATTTTTCTTTTGATCTTCTCAAAAGCTCTCGTTTTGCACCTCTTACATCTAAATCCCTTGTTTCTTCCAGCTGAGTCCATTCTCTTTCCACATTTTGGACAGATTGGATTTTCCTCGATGTAAATATCTGCTAATTCGATTACGTTTATTTTTTCGAGATTTATCGTTCGCTTTTTCATTGAACCGTAAACCTCAACTAAATCTCCTTTTTTAAGCATTCTAATAATACTTCTGAACTGCTTAGTCGGTTCAAATGCAGCACATTTTATATCACCGAATTTCGTCCTTATCTTGAAAAATACGTGCCCACCCTCTATGTCGTAGGGCTCTTCAATTACAATACCTTTGAGTTTGTAGGAGCGGTAATCCCTAAGCTCATTGACTTCCTCTTCGCTTAATATGTGCATATCGGTAGCCTGATTAGTTATAAAAATTTTATATTTATCTATTGGTTCTGTTTTTAGCATCTTAAAAGCCTTGTATATATATTTTATGCTATCCCCTCTAATTCCGAATAAGACTGGACATGGGGAATTCGGAACTGCTACAACTCTCTCGTTACACCAATCTACTGTATCAAATGTGTTTGGATACGTTTCGTAATCTGCATCGAAAAAGCTCTCCTCATCGTATTCTCTTGGCTTTCCGAATTTGTCTGGGTGACGATATGCTAAGAGCTCATAGGTGTAATCTTTTAGTTCTGCACCAACAGATGCCAAAGCCCCTATTATTCCTCTACCCTTTTTGTATTTTAGATACTCTATCGAATACTTCTCGATGAGATGTAAAGCCTCATCTAAGGTTACTACATCTGTTATAGCTTTATATGCAAAATTTTTTAACCTCTCAACTACTTCATCCTCAATGAACACTGCACCTGGATTTGTATTCTCGTCTTTTAGCATTGCATAACTAGTAATCTTTTCATCTACTATTCCAACTATTTCATCGATGTCATCTGTATCAACTAAAAAGCTAACAGCTCCGTTTCCTCTTGTCTTGTATGGGATTGTTGGATTAAGCCTTATTAAGCGTGGGAATCCTATTACATCATCTCCCAATTCTTCGATTATAAGCGTAGCTAAATAAGTTGTGCACATTCCATCTTTACTATCTGTATCGTCTATACCAATCCAGATCATTTTTTAGCGGCAATATAGTCTGATTTCGTCCTCTCTATCGAAGCCCTTGCCACATCTAACTTATGCCTCAAACCTGGAACGATTTTATCTGGAAAACCTCCGAAGGATATTAACTCAAAGTATATCTTCTCCATTAGATTTATAAACCTCTCAGCAGTATTGAAATCACCCTTCATAAGCTTGTCTAGGGCGTATCTTCTAAGTTCTCCGATTAAATCTGCCAATCCAGTCACTATTGCCGAAGGTTCTGCCTTTAACTCGCTGAAGTCGAATTTGAATTCGTTTTTTATAGCTTTAGCAAAGAAGTAAGCTTCAACGAGTTCTTGCATAGAATCGTGTGTTATAGCGTAGTATATCTCGGGAAACTTATCCTTATACTTATAAACTTCATCCATAATTTCTAAGGCTTTATTTAAAAACTCTTCATAGTTTTTTCCGGCATGAATTGAAGCAATAGCCTTAGTTGCATTAATTCTCATATCCCTAACGAGTTTTAACAAATCTTCTCTTGCTTTTTCAAGTTCTTCAAGCTTTTTTCTACAATCCTCTAGGTTCATAGATTCTGAGCTAAAATGTCTTATTAAAACGATTTCGATGATTTTTATGTTGTAGATAGCATAACACACTTTTCCTTTATTCCTAATCCTCATATTCATAGCTATTTATTATACTACATATATAAAATTCTGGTATTAATCAGATGTAATTGTTATCGTGGATGATTAAAGGCCAAGTTAAACATTGTTTACATGCGGGGGGTGGGATTCGAACCCACGAACCCCTACGGGACCGGACCCTAAATCCGGCGCCTTTGTCCGCTCGGCAACCCCCGCTCAAAAATCATTATCACTCAATGCTTATCAAACTTTTGGTGTAGTAATTTCCTCTCCCAATCGCTTAAAGATGGACAAATCGTACAACCCAATCTGTAAAAACCCTCATAGTATAGGGGATGGAGTTTTAAGCCGTTCATATGTATGTAGAGCTGTACCATTCCTCCACTCCAATACTTTATTGGAAAAACCTTATTCTCATAAACCTCTGGTCTTAGTCTTCTAATCCTGCTTTCAGCATCTCTATCACCGACTACAAGTAAACCATTATACTTTTCAATAGCAGAAACCTTTAAGGCCGTACACCACCTGTTTTCATGAGTTGGTAAACCATATCTTTCCAAATCGAAGTGTACCCTCTCCTCTAAAACCTCAACTCCCAACTTCCCTTCAAGGTATTTGATGTATTCATCTGTATATGGCATTTCGTAATTTGTCTTGACGTAAATAGCCTTAACATCTTTAAAAGCCTTCTTTGCAAGTATAAGCGTTGCTGTACTATCCTTCCCTCCACTTACAGGAACGTAGACATCATCCGAGCTAAACCTCTTGAGAAAGTTCAAACTTATCTCTTCAAATCTATTCAAAAAATCTCTGTTCTTCTCAACTGTTTTATTCAAATCCAATCTCCTTCCGACTCCAATAGGTTTAGCTTTTAAATCCTCCCCAATCCTCTTATAGATTATTCCTACTAAATTTGGGGAGTAGTAGTGCTCTTCTCCATAAAGCTTCCTCAAAATAAGTGAACCCTCATAGGCTTTAATTCCGATGAGTTCAAGGTTTTTCTCAAATCCTTTACCGATTAGGAAATAGCAGTCGTAGTCTGGATGAATCTCCATCCCAAACTCGTTTTTTGGTGAAAAAACGAAGACAGAGTCGAATTTGAATCCCAATCTTATCTTAGCCTTAGCGATCTCAAAAGCCTCTCTTATCTCTTCAAGTCTTGCATTCCTAACCCTACTCTTGTTTACAAATACAACCGAGTAAAGATTTGAATTCAAGTAATCCTTTAACTTCATAGCTATTTTTAAATCTTCTCTTCCAAAGATAAAAACGGGAATTTTATCAAAACTAATACGCTCAAAGTCTTCACCAATGTTTACAGCTTCAACTCCCAATGCATGCCTTACAGCTTTTGCATCCCTTCTACCCCTTACGTAAACTCTTATCATGCATGCTGTAGAATTAAGAAGAAGATAGAGACCAGCATTAATACTATTGCAAGTATCAACGCTAGGACTGCAATTCTCGCTTCACCGAATACTATTGGGATCGGCCCTATTATCAATACGCCTCCTCCCTTAACACTCTTCTCTGGTTTTTCCCTCTCATAGTATCTTTCATTTTCATAGTATCTCTCTAGATCTCTGTCGTATTCGTATAGCTTTTCCTCAGGCTTTTCTCTTAGCCCAGAAATTATGAGATATATTCCGAGTGCAATTAGAACCGCTGCCAGAATCTCTGTTATCATGGTCTCACCATCAGCAGAGCTGTTAGCATTAATACTACAGCTATTAAAATTCCGATTAAAGCCATTTCTGGAGATGACGCAAACACTATTGGAATGGGCCCTATTATAAACACCGAACCGTATTGAACACTTGCACTTTTGATTAGCAGGAGTGCGAGTCCAAGCATTAGTATTACGAACCCCGCGAATACCTTGATCGGATTCATATATCAACCTCGTATACTTCGGTGAAAAACGTTTCGAAAGCTTTATCGGATAAAGCTTTCCAACGATTTTCAATGGAAACACTTGAACAAATCGAAAGGGAAATATTGAACTGTAAGAAGTGCGAGTTGTACAAAACTAAGACGAAGTACGTTCCGGGTGAAGGAAATCCGAATGCTAAAATAGTATTAATTGGAGAAGCTCCCGGGAGAGAGGAGGATTTGCAAGGTAAACCGTTTGTAGGGAATGCTGGGAAATTACTAACAGAGCTCCTTTCGAGCGTTGGATTAAAGCGGGAGGATGTATTCATTTGTAACGTCTTGAAGTGTAGACCTCCAAACAACAGAGATCCAACACTGGAGGAAATTAAAGCCTGTGGAGGTTACTTGATAAGGCAGTTAAACGTTATAAAGCCTGAAGTAATAGTCTGTCTTGGTAGATTTGCCGCAAAATTTGTTTTTGAGTATTTTGGATTGCAGTTTGAGTCTATTTCGAAGGTTAAGGGCAAGATTTTTGAAGTCGAAAGATGGGGAAAGAAGATCAAAGTTGTGCCACTCTACCATCCAGCAGCAGTTCTCTATAGACCAAATCTAAGAGAAGAATACGAAAGAGATTTTAAGAGAGTTTTCGCTAAAAGACAACCAACTCTGCTCGACTTCATATGATAGAGGTTTTAAAGGCGTTTGAATCCACTGTTTTTTTCCTAGCAAAAACTATTCCAATAATTGCGATTGCAATGTTTTTATCTTCTCAATTCATCAAAAGAGGTATAGTTGATTACATTACAGATATCTTTTCAAAATCAAATTTGAACGGAATTGCAATTGCAACTGTGTCTACATGCTTCTTCAGCCCAATGGCTGCTTACTCCATGCTCTCCCAAGCGTGGAAAGAGAAGAGAGTTGAAGATAGTGAAGTCATAGCGATATCATTTCTAAGCTCTTTTCCAAGTGTTTTCAGCCATCTATACTCTTTTTTCATACCCTTTGTAATTCCACTACTTGGATTTGCTGGAGTTGTCTACACCCTAACTAGATTTTGTATAGCATTCGTTAAATCTGCAATTGGCTATTTGCTCGTTGCAAGAGGAGAATCAAAGGCTAAAACCATTAGAGTTGACATCGAATACCCAGTTCTCAGGAATTTAAGTAG
Source organism: uncultured archaeon (assembly GCA_964462505.1). Lineage (GTDB taxonomy): Archaea > Halobacteriota > Archaeoglobi > Archaeoglobales > Archaeoglobaceae > CAYWXE01. The sequence goes on from CAYWXE010000001.1 coordinate 24,972, forward strand.
GGTTATACCCACAATAGCTATTACATACTTCATCGCATCAATCCTAAACAATTACGGAATATTCGATGCAATCTGTGATTTCATGTACTTCCTTCCGTTAAATCCAAATGCAATTGGAATTGCAGTTGTAGAGACTTTTAACATCAGAGTTGCAGTTGTGTTAGCGGCAAATCTAATGGATAAAGGTTTAAGTTGGAAATGGGTTATAATAGGGTTAATACTTGGAAACGTTGTGAGTTTTTCTGCAAGATCTGTGAGACATTCCTTGCCTATGCATTTGGCTTTGTTCGGAAGGCTTGGAGTGAAGGTAGTTATACTGAATTCAATCGTTACACTTCTCCTCGATGTTATATTTATAATAATATTTTTAATTTTATAATTCATAATCGAATTATACTAACCTAATAAAGTTAGAAAAACCGAAAAATTTTAATGTTTTTAGGCAACTCTAAAACAGAATGAAAACACTTGCAGAAACCAGAGATGGCGAAGAGTGCATTGTTGTAGGTGTTGTAGGTGGAAGGGGTGCGATAAGAAATCTTGTAGAGCTTGGAATATATCCGGGAAAGAGGATTCGAGTCATAAGAAATAGGGGAGCTGTAATGGTTTCAGTGGATGGAACTTATTTCGTCATAGGCAGGGGACTTGCAATGAAGGTGGTAGTGAATGGTAAGTAGATACGAAGACTACTTGAAGGTAATATATGAACTCAGCAGAGATAAAGGTTATGCGAGGGTAAAGGAGATTGCAAACGCTTTGAAGGTTAAGCCACCAAGCGTTACCGAGATGCTAAAAAAATTAGCTTCTGAGGGGTTAGTTCACTACGAGAAGAGGTTGTTTGTGAGGTTGACTGAGAAGGGTGAAAAGGAGGCTTTGAAGGTAATAGAGAGACACGAAACACTCGTAAAGTTCTTAGTAACGATTGGAGTTCCAGAGGAGATTGCGAGGAGAGATGCATGTGTAATTGAGCACTCCCTTCATCCGTATACAGTAAAACAGCTCAAAAACTTCGTGAGATTCGTGGAGTTCTCTCCAAGAAAAGAGCCGAGATGGCTTTTGCATTTCAAGGAGTTTTGTGAAAAGGGTTCGCATCCCTGCAGGTTTGAGAATAGTTAGAGTTAGGTTATAAAAAATTTATCTAATTTTGTTAGGATAAATTATTTATGTAGCTAAATCGTCATGGTATAGTACATGAGATTGAGTGAACTAAAGCCGAACACTAAGGCGATTGTAATAGATCTGCTTGGAGATTCGAATCTCAAGAAGAAACTCCTGAGCATGGGAATTACAATAGGGGTTGAAGTAAAAGTGATCAGAAACGCTCCACTAAGAGATCCAATTGAAATCGAAGTTCGTGGTTATAACCTCTCTATTCGTAGAGCTGAAGCTGAAAACGTAGTTGTAGAGGTGAGAGGTTGATAAGAGTTGCACTGGCTGGAAATCCAAACACTGGCAAGAGTGTAGTCTTCAACGCTTTGACTGGAGCTAAACAAAAAGTAGGTAATTGGCCTGGTGTTACGGTTGAAAGGAAAGAGGGTATATGCGAGTACAGAGGTGTAAAGATGCTTATAGTCGATTTGCCCGGAATATACAGCTTAACTGCGACGTCAATAGATGAGAGAATTGCAAGGAATTACATACTAAACGAGAAGCCAGATGTAGTCGTTGATATCGTAGACGCTTCTAATTTGGAGAGAAACCTCTATTTAACACTTCAACTCATAGAAATGGAAGCGAATTTAGTTATTGCTTTAAACAAGATGGATTTAGCAAAAGCTAAGGGTTACAAAATCGATGTAAGAAGGCTTTCAGTTGAATTAGGGGTTCCGGTAATTCCAATGGTTGCGATAAGAAACGAAGGTATTGAAGATTTAAAGCGTGCAATAATTTACGCCGCAAGAAATCCGAGAAAACCGATTTTAAGGTATAGTGATGAAATTGAGCGAGTAATAGATTTAGTCCAGAAGAGGGTTGTGGAGAAATCTATTCTTTTAGATTATCCTCCAAGGTTTGTTGCGATAAAACTCCTTGAACTTGATGATGAAATCCTCAGATTGGCTGGAATTGATGAGGAGGTTGTTAGGGAATGGATTTCGTAACTCAACTTGCAATTGCGAGGTATGAGAAGATAGGGGAGATAATAGGTAGATGCGTTGGAAGGGTTGAAAAGCCTAAAACGTTCTCAGAGTTAATAGATACCGTAGTCTTAGACAAGTACTTAGGAATTCCGATATTCTTGACTTTGATGTGGGCTGTTTTTCAATTCGCATTCGTTATCTCGACACCTTTTAGCGATGCAATAGACATCTTCTTTTCAACTTGCTCTGATTTGGCTAAAAACAACATAAAAAATCCAGAGCTTGCATCACTCATGGGAGATGGAGTATTTGGTGGACTGGGATTCGTCCTCGTTTTCTTGCCGCCGATAGCGTTTGTTTTCATGGCTTTAGCTGTATTAGAAGATACGGGTTATCTGTCTAGAGCGGCGTTTGTAATGGATAGGGCTATGACAAGAGTCGGTTTGCAAGGCAAATCGTTCATACCGATGTTGCTCGGTTTTGGATGCAACGTTCCAGCTGTTATGGCTACCAGAACTATAGAGGATGAAGTGGATAGAAAGATCACAGTTATGGTAAATCCACTCATGTCTTGCAGTGCGAGATTGCCAGTTTATTTACTGTTTACTGGAGTATTCTTTAAAGAGATAGCTGGAGCTGTTATAACTTCGATGTATCTACTTGGAGTAGTATTAGCTGGTGTAGTGGCTACGTTGCTTAGAAAACTCGTATTCGGCGGAAAACCGTCACCACTACTCCTAGAAATGCCACCTTATCAAGTACCTACGATTAAAAGCGTTTTGAGCAATGCATGGATTAGGATACAGGTATTCTTAAAGAAAGCGGCAACAATTCTCTTCGCTGGAGCGGTTTTGATGTGGTTTTTGACAACTCATCCGTGCGTTGAAAATTCGTATGCATCTGCGATTGGACATTTAATTGAGCCTTTGATAAAACCCTTAGGATTGGATTGGACAGCTGGAGTTGCATTACTTGGGGGATTTATGGCTAAGGAGATAGTGATTGGAACACTTGGTGTTATATACGGCGTTGGAGAGGAAGATATCGCAAATGCGATTTCACAGCACTTCACTCCATCCTCAGCAATTGCTTTGATGGTTATAACACTTATATACGTGCCTTGCTTAGCGACGATTGGAATTCTAAGACAGGAACTCGGTAGTTGGAAGTTAACAATGCTTGTAATTACATACGAATTGATTTTAGCTTATGTGGTAGCTTGGATTGTCTATGTAATTGTTCACTTCGGTTTGGGGGTGGCTTAGATGAGATTGTACTCATCTCTGCTGTTTGTATTAACACTGACGATAGGAGTTATAGAGGTACTCGGAATTCCAGAGGTTTTTTTAATACCAAGAGATGTGTTTGGTGGATTTGTTTTAATAGTGATCTCAGCTGTATTCTTGCGAGGACTTACAAGTGGTGAGATAGAGCCGTACTTCTGCTTTGGATCACTGTTGTTGGCAGTGTTCGGAATACTTTATATACTAGTCTTAATAGCAAACTGTATAGATGCATTAATAGTTGGAGAGGAGATAACACCGCTAAACGATTTAAGGGTAGAGATACTTATGCTTCCACTCTCTTTTCCGGGTGTGATTCTAATGAATAAGAGAAGAAAAGAGCTTGCGCCCTGAGAAAATGAGAAATTTGAGTTTTCGATGATTTGATCTCCTCTTTGCATTGAACAGTAGATGGGAAAGTTAGCGGTTGTACAAACGAGATCAAAATTCCTCTGTATCGTTATTTACTGTGAACATTCTTAGAGACTTTAATGTAATAAGCTATCATGGTATAGCGTAAATTTAAAATCAATCATTAGTTAGTTTAAATTACAACGAGATAACGTTTTTAATTGCTCGGTATTGCTGTGAGTGAATGAGGGTTGCAATGGTTGGAAATCCAAACGTTGGAAAAACAGCTTTACTCAACGCTTTAACATCTGGAAGTTTTATCGTTGGGAATTATCCGGGAACGACAGTAGAGATTAAGAGGGGAAAAGCAAAGATAAATGGAAAGGAAATAGAGTTTATAGATTTGCCCGGAATATACAGCCTTAAGGGTTACGCAGAGGATGAAAGAATTGTTAAAGAGTATTTCGAAAGGGAAAAACCTGATTTGATCTTAAATGTGATAAACTCTACTAGCATTGAGAGGGGATTGTACATAACTCTGAGAGTCATGCAGTTTAGAATACCTATGGTCATCGCATTGAACATGATCGATGAAGCCGAGAAAAGGGGAATAGAAATTGACGAAAAAAGGCTTTCAGAGATTCTCGGAGTTCCAGTTGTTAAAACAGTAGCAATAGGAAACATCGGGATAGATAAGCTTAAAGAGGAAATACTCAAAGGTGGGAAAGTTGGAAAGTTGAGAATTAATGGAGATGAGCTGGAAATCGTAAAAAAAGCAGAAGAAATATCTTCACAAGTGGTTATAAAAAGAAGAGATATCGAGTTACCAATTTTAGACGTAGTTTTGACAGATCCGTATCTAAGCATACCGATTTTTTTTGTAGTAATGTGGATACTCTTCAGGTTCACCTATGATGTTGCTACCCCTATAGTAGATTTCCTAGATCTGATATTTTCAGAATTGGCTGATTTTATTTCATCTAAAGGTGGAATATTTGAACTAATTGGAAATGGAGTTGTAAAAGGTGTTGGAAGTGTTCTTGTATTCTTACCGAATATAGCGTTTTTGTTTATAGGTGTTGCATTTCTTGAGCTAAGTGGATATTTGCCAAGGGCTGTTTTTGCTTTAGATAAGGTAATGCTCAAATTTGGCTTGAGTGGGAGATCAGTAGTTCCAATGATCTTAGGCTTTGGATGCAACGTTCCAGCTGTTATGGCTACCAGAACTATAGAAGATAGAAGAACGAGAGTTCTAACGATACTTATAGTACCGTTTATATCTTGCAGTGCAAGACTTCCGATTTACGTTCTGTTCACAGCTGTTTTCTTTCCCGGATTTGAGAGCTTCGTGATAATGGTTTTATATACGTTAGGAATAGCTATAGCTTTACTATCAGCGATAGTCCTGAGAAAAGTCGTATTCAAGGGAGAGCCTGAGTTCATAATGGAAATACCGCCACTAAGAGTTCCGAGGTTGAGGGATATATGGATATTGACTTGGAGTAGAACGAAGCACTTCTTAGTCAAAGCTGGAACGATAATATTTGCTATGTCGATAGTTGTTTGGTTTTTAACGAGTTATCCATCTGAAAACATAGCTAATAGCTATGCGGCAATGCTTGGAAAGGCTATAGCTCCAATCTTTGCACCGTTTGGATGGGATTGGAGAGCTGTAATAGCTTTGATAATGGGGTTAGTAGCTAAAGAAGTAGTAGTTGAGACGTTTGGAATTCTACTCGGCAACGCTAGGAATGTTATTGATATAATGTCTACTCCACAAGCCTTTGCGTTCTTGGTTTTTACACTGCTATACGTTCCATGTATGGCGACAGTTGCAACTATAAAAGCTGAAACGAATTGGAAGTATGCAGTTTTTTCAGTTGTTTATTCGATTGTCGTTGCATATGTGTTTGCACTTATTGCGTTTGAAGTTTTAAAGTTGCTAATTTAAAATAATTATTTTTATTTTAAACTTTAATTAATAAGAATTATATTTTAATTATACTTGAAATCATTAAATAGGCTATTCTGACTTTCTAACTATTTCATAACTTTTGAAACATTTGCGAGGACATTCCTTGTCCCAGGATTCATTGAAAGATTTTTGATAGTGTCTTACATTTATCCAACCCCCTAACCTCACCTTTCAACCTTTCTTCTTGATTATATTTATATTTCCGAATTCACTTCTATTTTTATTTTGAAATTATTATACAATATTAATATTTTATTAATCTTCAAGACTTGTTAACCTTAATTTGAAACAATTATGTGGGAAATATGCGATACCATGGAGATATTTGATACACATATACGTTCTGAGGGTAGAAGTGTTGAACACTTCGAAGAAATGACAAAAAACGGGATAAAAAAGGTGATAACGTGTGCATTCTATCCAATAGAACCTAGATTTATTTAGAAAGCTTACAACGTTTGAAATAGAGAGATGAAGATTTGCTGGAATTGAAATCTATCCAGCTATAGGAATTCATCCCAGATGTATACCTTCCAAGCATGAGAGAGATCTTAAAAATAAAAATATGGAAATTGATTGCACAGCATTTGGCGAAATTGGATTAGAAACTGGAAACGATTTAGAGGTAGAGGTTTTGACTAAACAGCTTAAACTTGCAAAGAGTTTAGAAAAGCCATGCATAATTACGAAGAAGATAATTGAAATCTTAGAGAAAATGGATTTTCCTGAGGTGTTAGCTGTTATAGATCACGTAAATTCTGGATACTACGCTGGATTAACAAGTTTAAATCGGTAAATTAAGTGAGAGAGAAGTTTACGAAATCATGTCAAAATACGGAGTTTATAAATTCATTTTAAATGGTGATACGGGCTTTGATAAAGCTGATATACTCGCAACGGTTAAGGCTGTGAAGTTCTTGTTAGATAAAGAGATTCCAAGAGAAGACGTCAAAAAGATTGCAATTGATAACGGGTTGAGATTATTTAAAATTTAAATTTATAATTATATATTATTTTTAAATATTTTAATTATAAATTTTAAAACTACAAATTTAAATACATTGTAAAACTAGAGAGTTTTATGGGTTATGTCAAAGTTAGAGTTAAGATTAGCAACATTGAAAAACTTGAAAAGTTCAAAGAATTGGATTTAATAGTTGATACAGGTGCCATATATACTGTAATAAGCAGAAGAATTCTTGAAGAATTAGAAATCAAGCCAATTGGTAAAAGAAGATTTAAACTAGCAAATGGAGAAGTAATCGAAAGGGAAGTTGGAATCTGTAGAATCGATTATAAAGATTTATTTACACACAGTATCGTAGTATTCGGTGAAGAGACGGATATGCAGATATTAGGTGTTACAACTCTAGAAGAATTGGGATTACAAGTCGATCCAGTTAGCGGTGAGCTAAAACCTATGGAATTGCTTTTGTTGTAAATAATCTAAATAATATTTTATGTTATTCAATCTTCTATCAGGTGATTGTATCGTACAATACCTCTATTAGGGTAGCAATACAACTACCTTCTATCACTAAAATTAGATAGAGCTACCCAATCGTAGTGTCTCTATGTTTAAAATTACTTATTGTAGAAATCATAAATATGATAGAAATTAAATGCCCTAACACGTGTTCCTTTCTGTGTTAATATCTAAGATACAATAAAAAACTCTAAAATCATTCGTATTCAATCGTAGCTGGTGGCTTTGGAGTTATATCGTAAACAACCCTCGAAACTTGCGGAATCTCGGATGTAATCCTTAAAGCTATCCTCTTAAGCTTTTCGTAATCGATTTTTAATGGTTCAGCTGTCATACCATCTCTTGAACTAACAGCTCTAATTGCTATTATATAGCCGTAAACTCTTATATCCCCTTTAACGCCAGTAGCCTTCCCGATTAAAGCGGCGAAACACTGCCACTTCTCATAGTCTTCGAGTTCCTCTTCAACTATTTTATTGGCTTTCCTTACAATTTCAACCTTCTCTGGAGTAACCTCTCCAACTATTCTTACAGCCAGACCCGGCCCAGGAAATGGCATTCTTTCACAGATCTCCTTTGGCAAACCCAAATACCTTGCGACTTCTCTTACCTCATCTTTATATAGATCTCTCAGCGGCTCTATTACATCTTTAAACTTGTACTTCGTTGGAAATCCGCCGACGTTGTGGTGAGATTTAATCCCACCTCTGCTCTCTATTATATCTGGATAAATAGTTCCCTGAATTAGGTATTCGGCGTTGTGTTCTTCAGCAATTCTTTCGAATATCCTTACAAACAACTCACCGATAACCTTTCTCTTCTCCTCTGGATCAACTACACCCTTTAAAGCTTTAAAGAACTCATCTCTCGCATCTACAAAAACCAAACCCATCTTGCCGAATACCTCTTTAATTCTCTCTGGTTCCCCTTCTCTCATCAGGCCCGTATCGACAAATACGGGAATTAGTCTATCTCCTATAGCCTTATAAGCTAATACGGTACAAACGGAGCTATCAACACCACCTGATAAAGCTATTATAGCCTTCCCATCTCCAACTCTCTCCCTTATCTCCTTAATAGCATTCTCAACAAACCTCTTAACGTCCATACTTCTCCTCCTTAAACTCTTTAGCGGCTTTAACAAGCCCAACAAACGGTGGAGAAGGGCTATATGGGCGAGATTTAAACTCTGGATGGAATTGGGTTCCTAAGAAGAACCTGTGCTTTGGATATTCAAGTATCTCCATCCTCCTACCATTATCTGAATACCCACTGAAAACTAAGCCATGAGCTTCGAGATCTCTAATATACTCTGGATTTACCTCGTACCTATGCCTATGTCTCTCGTATATCCTCTCAGATTTGTATAAACTGTATGCCAAGGTATTCGGTTTTACTATTACTTCAATTTCTCCCAGTCTCATAGTTCCCCCAAGCTCTTTGACTTTTCTCTGCTCTGGAAGAAGATCTATTACAGGATGGTCAGTATCAGCTAATTCACTACTATTCGCATCCTCCCAACCTATGACGTTTCTTGCAAATTCGACAACTGCAAGTTGAAAACCAAAGCATATTCCTAAAAACGGTATGTTGTTTTCTCTTGCGTATTGAATTGCTTTTATCTTTCCTTCAGCTCCTCTCTTTCCAAATCCACCTGGCACGAGTATCCCATGAGCTTTAATCTCAATATCCTCTTTACCTTCCAATTCTTCGCTGTCTATCCAGAGGTAATTCACTTTGCATCCTATGTGAATACCTGCATGCTTTAAAGCCTCTCTTATGCTCAGGTATGCATCTCTAACATCTATATACTTGCCGACTATTGCGATCGTCACCTCATCTTTCAGATTCTTCAACTTTTGAACTATCTCCTCCCATTCAAACTTGCCATCCCTTTTCTCAAGCTTCAACTTCTTTACAAGATACCTATCCAATCCCTCCCTTTTGAATATCAATGGAACTTCGTAGATGTCCTCAGCATCCTCATTGCTTATCACAGCTTCAACGGGAACATCGCAGAATAGGGAGATCTTTCTCTTTGTAGCCTCCTTAAGCCTTTCCTTGCATCTCCCAACTATTACATCTGGTTGCAAGCCTAACTCCCTAAGCTCTTTAACGCTGTGTTGTGTAGGCTTAGTCTTCTGCTCACCTCCAGCATCTAATGGCACAAGTGTTACGTGAACTAAAACGAAATCTTCCTCTCTCTCTTCGTTGTGCATCTGCCTTATAGCCTCTAAAAACGGCATTCCCTCGATATCTCCAACTGTTCCACCGACTTCTATCAGACATATCTCCGCGTTACTCTTCTTGGCAACTTCTCTTATCCAGTTCTTTATCTCATCGGTTACGTGCGGTATTATTTGAACAGTCTGTCCCAAGTATTCTCCTCTCCTCTCCTTCTCTATAACCCTCTTATATATCTTTCCAGTAGTTATGTTGTGCTCTCCCGTCAATTCAACACCTATAAACCTCTCGTAATGCCCCAAATCTAAATCGACTTCAGTTCCATCTTTGAGAACATAAACTTCTCCATGTTGAAACGGGTTCATAGTGCCAGCATCTATATTTATATATGGATCTATCTTTATGGGCACAACCCTGTAACCCATTTCAACTAAGAGTCTGCCTATAGATGCGGCTGTAATCCCTTTTCCCAATCCACTCATTACACCACCTGTAACAACTATGTACTTCATGTTCTCAACTCTGGTGGAAGCATGTTCGGAATCCCATCTTCAATCGGATATTCGACTTTACACTTCTTGCAGATCAACTTGCCTTTAATAATCTCCTCTTCGTTTTCCTCTTCGACTTCAAGCTCTAAATCTGATTTACACAATGGACAAGCTAAGATGTCAAGCAACTTCCTCTTCATATAATCAGATATTGCCTTGTTAATAAACCTTTATCGCAACGTTTAAAGACCTTCAAATGAATCGACTCAAATGGGCGTAGTAATTATAAACTTCAAAGCTTACAGAGAGGGTTTTGGAAGAAATGCTTACAAACTCGGTAAGATTGTTGAGGAAGTCGCATCGAAAACAGACGACTACTTGGCTATAGCCGTAAGCTTTCTCGACTTGCCAATTCTTGCAAAGGAGTTGAATATAGACGTATTCGCTCAGCACATAGATGCAGTCGAATTCGGTAGCCATACTGGAAGGATAAACGCCGAGATGATCAAGGAATACGGGGCTAAAGGTAGTCTTATAAACCACTCAGAGCGAAGGTTAAAACTTGCCGATATAGAGTTTAACGTTTCAAAGCTTAGAGAGCTAGGAATGGTTTCAATTGTTTGCACAAACAACGTCACAACTACTGCGGCTGCGGCTGCACTAAACCCGGATTACGTTGCAGTTGAACCCCCAGAACTAATTGGCACAGGGATTCCAGTGAGTAAAGCCGAGCCTGAAGTAGTAGAGAACTCCGTTAAAGCTGCAAAAGCTGTAAACCCAAATGTCAAGGTTTTGTGTGGTGCTGGCATAACAACTCATGAAGATTACGTGAGGGCTTTAGAATTAGGAGCTGAGGGAGTTTTAATTGCAAGTGGTATTGTAAAGGCAAAAGATCAAAAAAGAGCTTTAGAGGAACTAGTTGGACTTAGATAACTTTTTCTCCCTCTTTTTCTTTCTCTTCTTTGGTTTTTCATCGAGTAACTCCTCTAACTCCTCATCTGTTACGGGTTTCAAATCTAAGTATTCTTCGTACTCCTTAAACCTCCTCATCTGATTTCTCAGCTTATTTCGAAAAATATATCGTTTTCGCATCGACCAAAACTTTTTTAAGACTTCAGTTTGGGATGTAATCCAATGCACGAATTTGTAGTAATAGTAGTAGTACTCTTCTAAACCTTTGGGGTGTTTTTATGAGAGCCGCTGATGCCATTGTTCGGGCCTTGGAGTCTGAAGGTGTTGAGGTCATCTTTGGGATACCGGGTGGAGCTATAATAGAGGTTTACGATGCCCTTCACGATTCGAGCATACTACACATAACTACGAGGCATGAGCAAGCGGCAGTTCATGCGGCAGATGGATATGCGAGGGCAAGTGGAAGAGTTGGAGTTGCAATGGCTACCTCTGGGCCAGGAGCAACTAATACCGTTACAGGTATTGCTACTGCTTACATGGATTCCTCACCAATCGTAGTCTTTACAGGGCAAGTTCCAAGAGCTCTGATAGGAAACGACGCTTTTCAAGAAGCGGATACGACTGGAATTACTATGCCTATAACAAAACATAACTACCTCGTAACAGATCCAAACAAGCTTTTGAGAATTATAAGGGAGGCGTTTCACATAGCATCGACTGGAAGACCTGGGCCTGTTTTAATAGATCTTCCAAAAGACGTTACAATTGCAGATATCGAATACGATTACCCAGAGACGATAGATCTGATCGGTTACAAGCCAAAATATGAGGGACATCCAAAGCAGATAAAGAGAGCTGCTGAACTCATAATGAAGTCTGAAAGACCGATTATACTCGCTGGGGGTGGAGTTATAATTTCAAACGCAAGTAATGAACTCGTTAAGTTGGCTGAGACAATTCCAGCTTTTGTAGTTACAACTCTAATGGGAAAAGGGGCAATTCCCGAGACTCATCCACTCTGCTTAGGTATGATAGGAATGCATGGCTCTAAGTATGCGAATTACGCTGTGACGGAATGCGATCTATTAATAGCTGTTGGATGTCGTTTTAGCGATAGGACAACTGGAAGGATTTCTGGATTTGCCCCATATGCGAAGATTATCCACATAGACATAGATCCAGCGGAAATAGGGAAAAACGTAGATGTGGATGTTCCAATAGTTGGAGATGCAAAGCTCGTACTGTCAAAGCTCTTGGAGTATATAACTTACAAGAGAAGAAAGGAGTGGGAAGACAAGGTAAACGAGTGGCGTAGGAGGTATCCTTTAAGGTATAAAAGAGATGGATTTAAGCCTCAATACGTAATAGAAAAGGCTTGTGAAATCTTTTCAGATGCAATAGTCACAACCGAAGTCGGACAAAATCAGATGTGGGCAGCTCAATACTTCAAGGTGAAATATCCAAGACAGTTCATAACGAGTGGTGGGCTAGGAACTATGGGTTTTGGATTTCCAGCGGCTATTGGTGCGAAAATGGCCAAGCCGAATAAAGAGGTTATAGACATAGCTGGGGATGGTAGCTTTTTGATGAACATTCAAGAACTCGCTACATGCGTTCAGTATGGAATTGCTGTTAAGGTTTTGATACTGAACAACGGTTACCTTGGAATGGTTAGGCAGTGGCAGCAACTCTTCTACAAGGAGAAGTATTCGGCTACTTGCATAGGGTGTAAGGAGATGAGCTTTGAAAAGATTGCTGAAGGGTTTGGGGCAATTGGAATGACAGTTGAAAAGCCGAGTGAGGTGGAAGAGGCTTTGAAAGAGGCTAAAAAGATTGCTGCACCAGTCGTAATCGATTTCAGAATAGATCAAATCGAAAACGTTTACCCAATGGTTCCGCCTGGAGCGGCTTTAAATGAGATAATCGATGAGGAGGTGTGATATGAAGAACAACAGGCATACAATAGCAGTTTTAGTTGAGAACAAGCCAGGAGTCTTGGCAAGAGTAGCATCCCTCTTCAGGCGTAGGGGGTTTAACATAGAAAGCCTTTCAGTTGGAACTACTGAGAGAGACGACATATCGAGGATGACTATTGTTGTGAACGGAGATGAAAAAACAGTTGAACAGGTTATAAAGCAGTTGAACAAGTTAATTGAAGTCATAAAGATAAGTGATATCACGGAAAACTCCGTTGAGAGGGAGTTATGCCTAATCAAAGTAAACGCCCCTCCTGAAAACAGAGGGGAAATAATAGAGATTTCAAACATATTTAGGGCGAGGATTGTAGACGTTTCGAGAGATAGTTTTATAATAGAGATTACGGGAGATGAAGAAAAAATAGATGCGTTTATAGATCTGATGAGACAGTATGGCATAAAAGAGCTTGCAAGGACTGGAAAGGTTGCAATGGCTAGGGGTAGCAAAACCGTAAAGGTTTAATAACAACACTTAAATACCACTTCAATCATAATAATAATGGGGTGAAGGTGAATGGGTAAGATTGTGCACGCTCAGACTGTACTACCGATTGAGGTATTAGAGGAATTGAAGAAGAAGACTGGTGAGAGTTCGACGAAAGATGCAATAGCTAAGGCTATAGAACACTACTTGGCTTGTCCATACACTCATGAAGAACCGTTTGAGAAAAAGCTTGAAGAGGTTTTAAAGAAAAAGAGGAGGGCTTAAGCCTTTTAATTTTTTTAAGCCCTGTTCTCAAGGATTCTTTTTATAACCATATCTCTCGGAGTTTTGGCGATCCTTGCAACTAATTCGGGCTTATGTCCTTGACAAATTGCCAGCAGTTGGTTGTAGTCGAATACTGGGATCTCGTAGTCTATCATTCCAAGTTTTCGCATCTCCTCCTGTGATTCATCCATGAACATCAGGCAAGTTATGCAAGAGGTCACGATTAAATCTGGGTCAACTTCTTCTTTCATCGAATCGAGTTTTGCCTTTAAAAACTTTAGACTCGAAATCTTGTCGTGTGTGCTGAAACCTCCCGCACCCCCACAGCACTGAAGTTCCCTTTCATATGATGGAACTTCAGCTCCTAAAGCCTTAGTTAAATCCTTCAAAACCCTTGGATTCTCTGGATCGTCAAATGCTACTATTTCACTTGGCCTTAACACGTGACAGGGGTTTTGAACAACGGCTACTAATCCATCCAAGCTGTACTTCAAGCTCTCCTTGATTTTTTCAATCCCTACGACGTTGTACATCACATCTGTTATATGTCTGACATCCGTTTTGCCTTCGTATCTAAGCCCAGCAACGGACAAATGCTTCTCATTTATCAAGTCGAGTTTTCCATTTAAAAGCTTATGTCTACCGACTTTTAAGGAGCTATAACAGCTTCCACATTGAACAACTAAGTCAACACCTTTTTTCTCAGCTAAAGCTAAATTCCAAGCGTTTACAGCTAAAGCGGCATCTTCATCAACGGAATAAAATGTTCCATAAGCTGGACAGCATGCAGCCCCCTCTATTTCAACTAATTCAACTCCAATAGTTTTGAGTGATTCTCTAATAGCCTTTTCCACATCTGGTCTCAAAGCTGGCATGTTACACCCTAAAAACAGTCCAAATCTCATAGCTATCCCTCCACCATGAACATGTAGCTATACCTCTTAACGACTTCAGTTCTCTTTAGCATCTCTCTAAACTTCTCAAGGTAATCCTTCCTTGCCGCAACTGTTTGAATCTCTGGCAACTCGAAATCCGCTCTATCCCCTCTCAGCACGTTTTGCGTATGCCCTCTCTCAAATATCTCCCTCAAAACCATCGGAACATATGTTTCGTCCTCTTTGCACTGCCATCTCCTTATGGCTAAGACTATTTCAAACGGATTGGCTCTCCTTGGACACCTCTCCTCGCAAGCTCCACAAGTTACACACATCCAGGGTGTTTCCTCTTCGATTAATACTTCTTTTAAGCCGAGTTTACAGATGTGTATAAGCCTCTTAACGCTCAAAGGCATCTCTTCAGAAGTGTTAGCTGGACAGTCCGCAACACAAGTTCCGCATTCGTAGCACTTAAGCAAATCCTTCCCACCCAACTCTATCAACTCGTTTATCAAGTTCTTATCCCTCTGCTCAGTTAGCATTATCATTTAAACCACCTCAAATCTTCTCAAGGAATCTGTTAATCTCGTCGTATCTAAAAACTGGGCCATCTCTGCAGACGTATATACTCTCTATCCTACACCTCCCACACTTTCCAATTCCGCATTTCATCCTCCTTTCAAGTGTTGTATATATCTGGTCATCTTTAAATCCCAAATCTCTCAAGACGTTAAGTGTAATTCTAATCATTATAGGCGGCCCACAGACAATTGCCACGGTATCCTTTGGATCCGGTTTAATTCTCTTAACGTTATCTGGAACGAATCCAACGAAGTACTTCCATCCCTCCTCCGGTCTATCAATCGATAAATGAACATCGTAACCCTCTTCAATTAACTGCATCAGTTCATCCTTGTAAACCAAATCTTTGGAGCTTCTAGCACCGTAAATTATCGTTAGATTTCCATAGTCTTTCTTGTGATCTATTACCCATTGATATATAGATCTGAGCGGTGTTTGCCCAATTCCACCGCCTATTGTAACAACGTTTAAACCCTTCCACTCTTCGACTGGAAAGGCTCTACCTAAAGGCCCTCTTATACCTACTATATCACCCTCCTTTAACTCGTGCAACTTACTTGTAACTTTTCCAGTCTTTAAAACACTGAACTCCAAATCCGGTCTTGTTGGGGAATTTGCAATAGTAAACCAGCTTTCACCTCTTCCAAAAATCGACAAAAGGCATCCTTGCCCTGGCATGTAGTCGAATCTCTCTTTATCGATGAGCCTTACCTTAAAAGTCTTTATAGGCCTAGCACCTTTGACTTCATCCCTTACTTCGATTATCTCAGCTTTATACGGGATGTATGGATTCATATTCATACCTCCTCATCTGCTTAATCCGTTTATAACCTCTGTTATATCGATTCCAACTGGGCAAAACTCTATGCATCTCCCGCAACCTACGCAAAAGATCTCTCCTTTTCTCTTAACCATGTAATGGAATTTGTCGTAGAATCTATTCCTTAACCTCTGCCATTTCTCACTACGTGGGTTATGGCTTGAAGTCTCTAAGGTGTACAACGGGAACATGCACGAATCCCAGCATCTATACCTATACCCCCTCTTCTCACCTTCATCCAGCATATCAAAGCAGTAACACGTCGGACAGAGATATGTGCAAACACCACAGCTTATGCAGTTCAATGCGACTTCTTTCCAGTAATCGCTCTCAAAAACCTCCGGCATAATCTTTGCGTTTTCAACGTTTATCGAGATTCTGAAGGATTCTAAGGCCTTCTTTTCGAGTTCTTCCTTAACCTTCAAATCCTCATCAGTAGCATCCTCCAAATCCAACAGTTTAGCAATCTCTTTGCCCTTATCCGATACTTCATCCACTAAATACTTCTTATCGGTTTTTATAACGAGCAAATCCAATCCCTCTGTGCCAAATGGACTTAGCCCTAAGCTCTTGCAGAAGCAGTAATTACCAGCTTTGTTGCAAGCGTATCCAATTAAGACTGTATTCTTTCGCCTTGCTTCGTAGTATGGGTCTACTACATCTTCTAAGAACACCTTGTCGAGTAATTTCAAAGCTTTTGCGTCACAAGGTCTAACACCAATTACCGCTTTTTTCTCCTCATCTATTGGAACTTCCTCAATCCAATCTCCGTATTTTATCAAGACTTCATTTTGTGGAAATACAATTTCCTTAACGGATTTAACTGTGTTTACATAATCATCTGGAATCTGTGCAGATTTTACCTCTTTAAACAAGTAGAAGTCTTTAACCTTAACTGGAGCAAATACTCTGTATCCAGCTTCAACCAACTTCCTGGATAAATCTTTAAAGAAATCTCCACTGTAAGCCTTCATCTCATCACCTCTAATCTTGAAAGGAACGGAATTTCCTCCTTAGTCACATCATAGCCAAATTCCTCGATTACAACCTTTTCAAGCTTTCTCTCAAGCTTTCTCAGCGGTATTCCCATTGGACAAGCCCTTTCGCATTCACCACATCCGGCACATCTACCAGCGTGATGCAAAACCCTTACTAAGTGGTACAAGACGTTATCGCTAATCGATATAGTTTTTCCGAGGATCTTTGGATATGTAGCCTTCTCCTCAGCTGGTGTCATTGGAGATATAGCCAAATTCGTTGGATCTACTATGCATTCAGTGCAATAGCATAGTGGGCAGGAGTTTCTACATGCATGACAACGGATGCATCTCTCAAACTCTTTCGCCCAGTATTCCCACCTCTTCTCTCTATCCATCCTCTCGAATTCATCTATATCTGAGAAGTCAACTCTTCCCTCTCTTGGCTCACCTATCAGTTCGTCGTATATAACTGGAGTTGGGTTTGAGCAGTACAAACAATTCTCAAAAATCACTTCGCTAAACGGTATCTCATCCTTGCCATTTACAACGATCTTATCGTCTATGAGCTCTACTCTCTCAACATCGCTTAGGTCGTCAATTTTTTTAATGAATTTCCTGTAATCAACTACTCCCGGACAAGATACCCCGATTATGTAAACCCTATCTCTATCTATCTTGCCCTCAATTATCAGCTGTCTTATAGCTTTTGCATCACAACCCTTTGCGACAACTGCAACCTTCTTCTCAGTTTTTAATAACTCCATCAGAAGCTTAGCTGGGTTGTTAACGGATAGAGGTGAAAGAGATATAGAGTCCACTTCATCCTCAGATCTTATAACAGTTAAAACCTCTCTTGGCTCTGTTTTCTTCCTTTTGTAGGCTATTAACGCATCTACTTCTTTTACAACTCTCTTACAAGCATCCTTAAGCTTTTCCTCCATTTCCCTATTCATTCTTTCACCTCTGAAAGCTTGTTCTGCTTTCCAAGCTTCTCAAGCTCTTCCGCAAACTTCGTCATCTCATCTGCAAACAACTTACCTTCAGCGGCTGAAGCCCATAAAAGTTTTAGTCTCTCCTCTTCAAATCCTATAAACTTCAAAAGCTCTCTCATAAGTATGTACCTCTTCTGTGCGTAGTAGTTTCCAACCATGTAGTGGCAATCACCGGGATGGCAACCAGCTATAACTACACCATCTGCACCCTTCTTAAACGCATACAGAACCCATGCTGGATTCACCATTCCAGAGCACATCACTCTGATAATCCTCACATCTGGCGAATACTGCATCCTGCTAACTCCAGCCAAGTCTGATGCAGCATATGAACACCAATTACACGCAAACACAACTATCTTAACCATACCATCACCTACTCAGCCAAAGCTTCAACAACTTCCTTAATCTGATCAAACGTAAAGCCCTTAACGACTATCGCAGCTTTCGGACATGTAGCACTGCAAACACCGCATCCAAGGCATACCGCTTTATTCACTTCAGCCTTAAGCTCAACTCCAGCTCTTGTTTCAAACTCCTTTATCTCTATTGCATTAACTGGACAGGCTTTTACGCATAAGCCGCATGCATCACACTTCTCCTTGATAACCTCAGCTTTAATGGCTTCCATTATTATCTTGTCCTTAGTAAGAATTGTCAAAGCCCTTGAAACCGCTGCATAAGCCTGAGCTATCGCTTCAGGTATCAACCTTGGGCTATGTGCTAATCCACAGAGGAATACTCCATCTGATGCAAAATCAACTGGTCTAAGTTTTGGATGCGCTTCCAAGAAGAATCCATTCGAATCGAGTGGAATTCTTACAATCTTTGAGAGTTCTTCGTTTTCTTTTCTCGGAACTACAGCTGTACTCAGGACAATGTAATCAGGCTCTACAACTACTGTATCCCCTAAAACCTCATCGTAGAACTCAACCTTTCCATCTTTAACAACTGGCTTCTTGTCTTCGGTGTATCTTATAAATACAACACCCTTTTCAGCTGCTTCTTTGTAATACTTTTCAAGGAAGCCGTATGTCCTAATATCTCTGTAGAGTATTATTACATCTGCATCTGGGTTTAGCTCTTTTATCTTCAAAGCATTCTTTATAGCGGTTTGACAGCATATCCTACTGCAATAAGGCCTTTCTTCATCTCTGCTTCCAACGCATTGAATCATCACAACGCTTTTCGGTTTTTCACCTTTGACAAGCTTTTCTTCAAGCTCTACCTGAGTTATCACGTTTGGATACACTCCATAACCGTATTCCTTTGGCTTGTACGTATCTGCACCAGTCGCAACTATTATAACACCATGCCTAAGCTCTTCTACTTTGCCGTTTACATTGACCTTCGTTACAAAGTTTCCAACGAATCCATCAACGCTCTCAATTCTTGCATTCTTGTAAACCCTTATCCTTGGATTTGATTCGACCTTAGCTATCAACTCCTTTAACAACTCTTGTGGATTCTTGCCATCTATTGTGTAATATATATGCCTTAAATGCCCACCGAGCTCAGACTCCTTCTCGATTAAATAACACTCAAATCCCTGATTTGCCAATTCCAATGCTGCAACCATTCCAGCCAATCCACCACCTATAACCAACGCTCTCTTGTCTACTTCTACTTCAATATACGGCAATGGCTCGAGAAGTCTTGCCTTTGCAACTCCTGCTTCAACTAGTTCCATAGCCTTTTGCGTTGCCTTCTCTGGCTCTCTCATGTGAACCCAGCTACACTGCTCTCTTATGTTCACGAATTCGAATAGATATGGATTTAATCCAGCCTCTCTAAGCGTATTCCTGAACAATTGCTCGTGTGTTCTTGGTGTACAAGCAGCCACAACTATTCTGTTTAGGTTGTACTTCTTTATAGCCTCCTTTATCTTCTCTTGCGTATCTGCTGAACAAGCAAACAGCACATGTTCAGCGTAAACGACATTATCGAGTGTTTTTGCGAACTCAGTAACCTTCTTTACGTCTACAACAGATGCTATATTTATACCGCAGTGACATACGAATACTCCAATCCTTGGAGGTTCACCGATTACATCCCTCTCAGGTGGATACTCTTTCTTAGCTACAAATTTGCCTCTCTTATCTATCGCTACACTTGAAGCCTTAGCTGCTGCAGCACTTGCCTCAGCAACACTCTCTGGGATATCCTTTGGCTCGCTTACAACTCCAGCAACGTATATACCGGGCTTAGATGTTTCAACTGGCTTAAACGTGTCAGTTGCTATAAATCCGTATTCGTTTAAATCTATTCCGAGGATTTCGGCGTATCTTTTGACTTCTTCAGATGGCTTAAATCCAACCGATAGAACAACTAAGTCGAATTCTTCTTCGTAACTTCTTCCATCTCTTTCGAATTTAACGACTAAATTACCATTTGACTTCTGCATAATCTTTGCAACTCTCGCCCTGTGGAATACTACCCCATACTCTTCCTTAGCCCTATTTGCGTACTCCTCAAATCCCTTTCCATAAGTCCTGAGATCCATTGCGAATATGTGGACTTCTACATCTGGAATATGCTCCTTAGCGATTATAGCATGCTTAATCGCATAAGTACAGCAAACGGAGGAACACCATGGATTTGTCTTTTCATCCCTTGAGCATACGCATTGAACTATCGCAATCCTCTTTGGGACTTTTCCATCTGAAGGTCTGACCACATGTCCTTCAAACGGGCCAGTTGCAGAAAGCATTCTCTCGAATTGAATACTCGTCAAAACGTTCGGATACAACCCATAGCCGTATTCCTCTCTCATGGAGGCATCAGCTAAGTCGCAACCGATTGCAAGTACTATAGCTGAGACTTCTAACTCTAAAATCTCATCACTTCTGCTGTAGTCTATCGCATCTGCAACACACACGTTCTTACAAATCCCGCAACCTATGCACTTATCCTTGTCAATCTTGTAAACCCTTGGAACTGCTTGTGGATACATTATGTATACAGCCGAACGATACGATAAGCCTTCGTTGTATTCATCTATTGCATTGACTGGACAGGCTTTAGAGCATAAACCACAGCCAGTACACTTGTTAGGATCTATGTAAGTAGCTTTTTTTCTTATCTTCACTTTAAAGTTTCCTGCTTCTCCTTCAACACTCAAGAGTTCTGCATTGCTTATTATCTCGATGTTTTCATGTCTATCGACTTCGTTTAGCTTTGGTGCAAGTATACACATTGAACAGTCATTTGTTGGGAATGTCTTATCGAGTTGAGCCATTCTACCTCCTATAGCTGGATTCTTTTCAAGTAGGTAAACCTTGAATCCGGATTCAGCTAAATCAAGTGAAGCCTGCACTCCAGCGATACCTCCACCTATAACCAGTATCATCCTTTCACCTCTTTAAAACGAGTTCTTCCTCAACATCGAAAGATATCATATCTCTCCTCTTCATTTCGAGAACGGTATCTATGACTTCACTTAAGCTCAATCCGGTTTTATCGGCTATCTCCGATACCTTGGCTTCTCTTTCAAAAACGCTCAAAATCTTAGCGGATTTAATAGCCGTATCTACAGTTTTTTCGAGAATCGAGATGTATTTATCCCTTGGAATCTTTTCTCCGTAAACGTTTCCCTCCTCGGTTATCTGTCTAAGTTTTGCTGTTAAAGTCCTTACGTTTCTGTCCTCTACAACTGCTCTCATAATCTTGAGATCCGCCTTAATCGGATCTGAAACCAAATCTGGAAGTTTTTCGAGTGAATTAACTAATACAACTCTATCCTCCTCATCTCCCAACTTCTTGAGCAGAATTCTTAAAAGCTCAACCTTACTCCTCGCCTCCAAATTTCCATATCTATTTCTGCAATCCTCACAAACCGCTACAACAACAGATTTAGCTCCTCTTTCAAATGCTTCAACTATTAGCCTTGGATCAAGTCTTGCACCGCAAAGCATTCTTATAAGTCCATCGTATTCCTTACCCTTCTCTGCAACTCTTCTGCATGCAAATATTGCAACATCTGCTTTAAATCCTTCAAGTAAACCCTCATCTGTGAACTTCTTAGCTCTCATGGATAGAGCCATTGTTATGCATGAAGCTACACACAAACCGCAAACCCTACATTTGCCGGTTATCCTTGGAAAACCATCCTGCAACGAAAGTGCGTTATGTGGGCATAGAGAAACGCAGATTCCACAACTAATACATCTACTTTCATCGAGGATAATCGGCTCTCTTTGCTCGGCTTCCATTTTTTCACCTCTCTGGTCATTTGAAGGTTAGAAGTTTGCTATTTAACTTTTCGTTTTTCTTATTCAAGAAATTATAGTTGTAAAGTTCAATTACAATTAGTAATTTTTCAAGATAGCTAATATTACAAAGATTTAAATAACCCTCGTTGTCCTAGATATCATGAAGACTATTGAAGAGATAAACGAGAGAATTAGAGAAGGTAACGTTTGCGTTGTAACAGCTGAAGAGATGAAAGAAATCGTTGAAAGCTTAGGTGTTGAAAAAGCTGCTAAAGAAGTCGATGTTGTAACAACTGGGACTTTTGGTGCCATGTGCTCATCAGGTGTTTTCATGAACTTCGGGCATTCCGATCCGCCGATAAAAATGCAGAGGGTTTGGCTGAACGACGTCGAAGCTTATACGGGAATTGCGGCTGTTGACGCATATCTCGGAGTAACTCAGATCTCTGAGAGTAGAGAAGATTACGGAGGGGCTCATGTGATTGAAGAGCTTGTGAGCGGTAGAGAAGTTGAATTGAGGGCTGTAGGTTATGGAACTGACTGTTATCCAAGGAAGGAGATAGTTACAGAGATATCACTTGAAGATCTAAATCAGGCTGTAATGGTTAATCCGAGAAACGCATATCAGAGGTATAGAGCTGCAACGAACTCTTCAGACAGAGTTTTGAGGACTTACATGGGAACACTCCTTCCAAACTTCGGTAATGTGACATTTGCTGGATGCGGTGAGATATCCCCTCTAAACAACGATCCAGAGTTTAGAACGATAGGTATTGGGACTCGAATATTTTTGTGCGGTGCAAAGGGTTACATAATCGGTGAGGGAACACAACACTCACCACCCTTTAGTACTCTAATGGTCAAAGGAAACCTCAGAGAGATGAAACCCGAATACATGCGCGCAGCCGTTTTTCCGGGATACGGTGTTACGATGTTCGTGGGAATAGGAATACCCATCCCGATTTTAGATGAAGAGATGGCTAAGTTTACCGCTGTAAGGGATAAGGAAATAGTAACGGAAATCATAGACTTTGGAGTTCCAAGGAGGAGTAGACCGATTGTTAGAAGGGTCACGTATGAAGAGCTAAAGAGTGGAAGAGTGGAGATAAACGGAGAAGATGTAAGGGTTTCTCCACTTTCAAGCTTTTACATGGCGAGGAAGATAATGAAAGACCTCAAGAAACTGATTGAAAAAGGAGAGTTTTACCTGACCAAGCCTGTCGAAAGATTGCCGAAGAGAGGTGAGCTGAAGCCGATGAGACAGAGGGAGATAAAAGTCGTTAGAAGTGTTATGACTTCAGCAATAACTGTGAGTGAAGAGACAACTATTGAAGAAGCTGCGAGGATTATGATCGAGAGAAGTGTAAATCACTTGCCAGTCGTTACACCGGATGGAGTTTTAGTTGGGATTGTCACATCTTGGGATATAGCAAAAGCAGTAGCATTGGGCAAGAGGGGAAGCGTTAGAGAAGTGATGACTAAGAATGTGATCGTCACACATCCAGATGAACCCGTTGAAATAGCCGCTAAAAAGATGGAGGAACACGACATATCTGCCTTGCCAGTTGTGGACGCTAAAAGGAGAGTCATAGGATTGGTGACAAGCGAAGATCTAAGCAGATTGGTTGCAAGGTGAGGTGATTTGAATGCTCTTACTCCTTAGATACGATTCTAAGACTGTTAAACAGCCTGTGATTTCGAGGGCTACGCTGAAAACAGGTGCTTTGATAAACATACTAAGAGCTACAGTAGGTGCTAGGAGAGGAGAGATAGTAATAGAAGTCGAAGATGAGAAGGCGAGAGATGTTGAGAATGTGCTAAAAGAGATGGGTGTAGAAGTAATAGAACTCATTGGAGCAGTTGTTAAGGATGAAAGCAAATGCATCCATTGTGGTGCTTGTATAAGCATATGCCCAACCGAGGTTTTTAGATTCGACAACGAAATGAGAGTTATAGCTGAAGCTGAAAGATGCGTTCACTGCGGAGCTTGTATAAGGGTTTGCCCAACAAATGCGTTGAGTTTGCCCGTTTAGATTGTGTATTGATGATAATCCGTATTCACAAGAATTGACGCAGAAAGGAGGTTTTAGATCATTGCCCAATTGGGTATGGGGATTCATTCGTACAACATAAATGCTACCCATTGACATGTGGGCACTGAGGAAGAATCCGCTGAAGTATGACGTATAACACGGGCAACTTAATAGAAGTATAATTCCTCTAAGTCCTTTAACTCATCTATACTACCCTCTTTTACTATTTCTCCCCTCATCAAGACATAAGCCCTATCGGCTAATTCAAATGCTATGTGGACGTTTTGCTCAACTATCAGAATCGAAAGCTTTGAAACCTCTTTAATTCTCTTAAGTGTTTCAACTATCCTATCGATTACAACTGGTGCTAAACCCATCGACGGCTCATCTAAAAGCAACAACTTCGGATTTGACATCAAAGCCCTTGCAATCGCTAACATCTGCTGTTCTCCACCACTCATAGTCTTTGCAACCTGTTTCCTTCTCTCTTTAAGTCTTGGAAATAGGCTGAATACATATTCTAACCTATCTTCATAGCTATCACACGAAATAGCCCCAAGTAATAAGTTGTCCTCAACAGTCATATTCAAAAACAATCTTCTACCCTCTGGACATATCGATATTCCCCTTCTAATCCTCTCATGCGGTTTTAAATTGGAGATATCCTCACCATTAAATAGAATTCTCCCATTAGTTTTCACAACACCGCATATCGATTTCAAAAGAGTAGTCTTTCCAGCCCCATTTGGGCCGAGGACAGCTATAGTTTCACCCTTTTTAACTTCTATATTTACATCCCTTAAAACCGTTAATTTATCGTAGTATGCGTATAGGTTTTCAACCCTTAACATAACTCCCTCCTAAGTAAGCTTCTATGACCCTCTTATCTCTAACAGCCTCCTTTGGCTGACCTTCAAATATAATTTCACCGAAGTTCAAAACCAAAACCCTTTCAGCTACATCAAACAGCTCTTTGAGTTTATGCTCTATCACGATCTGCGTAATTCCGTCTTCTCTCAATCTATTTATTACTTCTATTAGCTCTCTCGACTCCCTTGGACTTAATCCGGAAAACGGTTCATCCAAAAGTAACAACTTAGGCTTTGCTACGAGTGCCATTGCAATGCTCAACTTCCTTAGCTCTCCTTGAGATAGATTTTTCGCTGGAATACTTCTCTTCTCCCACAATCCGAAATCCCTCAGTATTTCTAGGCTTGAATCGCTATAGGAATTAGCAACTAGAACGTTTTCTTCAACGCTTAAGTTCTTGAAAACCTTTACTATTTGAAAAGTCCTTATCAAACCCAGTCTCGCTATTTTACTCGGTTTCTTTCCAGTTATGTTAACACCTCTGAATCTCACATCCCCACAGTCGGGTTTTAGAAAACCTGAGATTACGTTGAAGAGTGTAGTCTTACCAGCACCGTTTGGCCCTATTATTCCAAGGCATTCTCCACTGTCTACATGAAAGCTCACGTCTTTTAGTGCTATGAGTTCTCCGAACTTTTTAGTAACACTCTTGACTTCCAGCATGTTACAATGTTTCTAACTAGCAAAGTTTATATACTTTACTATTACTCCCTTAACCATGTTTAGATGGGTAGCGATGGCATTACTACTAGTAATATTAGCAGTGAGTGTTCAAGCGAAGGAGGAGGTAGTTATAGGGGTAATAGGGCCGATGTCGTTGCCTGAGGGGCAAGCTGAGCTAAAAGCTGTTAAATTAGCTGTTGAAGAGATAAATGCGAAAGGAGGAATATTGGGATTACCAGTTAGAGTAGTATGGGGAGATACTAAGTTAGATCCAAATACAGCCACTTCAGAGTTCAGAAGATTGGCTACAGTAGAAAAAGCCGATGTCATAATCGGCGGATTTTCAAGTGGTGTAATGTTATCCATGATGGAAACTATGGCCGAAACTAAAACGTTGTTCTTAGCGGATTCATCATCTCCCGCTTGTGCTGAAAAAGTCGCAAGCAACTACGAGAGGTATAAGTACTGGTTTAGGATAAGTCAAAACAACGGAACAACTTTCGCTTTGGATTTGGCAGATATGATTAAGTTCCTAAGAGAGAACGGCTATGAAGTAAAGAAGGTTTATATAATAAGGGATGAGCACATATGGACGGATGCTGTTATGGCAAAGCTTAGGCCATTGCTTGAGGGGATGGGGGTAGAGATTGTTAAGGATGTAAGAGTTCCAAGGGGATATACAGAGTATGAACAATTAATACTCGAAGCTGAAGACCTTAAAGCCGATCTAATAATGCCTATCCTCGCTATCGCCGGAACCGGCGATATCCTCGCTAAGCAGTGGGGAACCCTCAAACCAAAAATCTTACTTGCTGGAAGTGATGTCGCCGCATGCGACGATCCAGAGTTTTACAACAAGACGAATGGCTTAGCAAATTACGAGATCTTTATAACGCACGGTGGTGTAGTGATTACGGCACCTCCAACTGAGATGTGTAAACACTTCATAGAAGCTTATAAAGCTAAGTATGGTCACTATCCAGAAGCTATGCAGGCGTATGGAGCTTACGATGCAGTATACTTGTACAAGACTGTTGTAGAGATGGCAGCTAAGGCTAACGAAACTAATCCTTTCGATCCAGATGTGATAGTCAGATATGTTGAGAGATTCAACGAATCGAATCCAATTGAGCTTACAAGAGTAATAGCGTTCTACAAGAACCACGATCTCGTTTGGGGTGATGAGTTTGTCAGAAACTGGATATCTCAGTGGCAAGATGGGAAGCAGTATATAATACATCCAGAGAACGTAGCAAACGGAAAGTTAAAGCTACCTCCTTGGTTTAAAGAAGAAGAAAAACCTAAAACTCCAGGATTTGGGCTCTTGTCAGCATTTTCATCCCTGATCTTGCTATATTTAGTTAAAAGGAGGATTAAGCTATGAATAAGCTTCTTTTGATTTTAATAATTTTTTTAGCAATAGCAGGGGTTCAAGCGAAGGAGGAGGTAGTTATAGGGGTAATAGGGCCGATGTCGTTGCCTGAGGGGCAAGCTGAGCTAAAAGCTGTTAAATTAGCTGTTGAAGAGATAAATGCGAAAGGAGGAATATTGGGATTACCAGTTAGAGTAGTATGGGGAGATACTAAGTTAGATCCAAATACAGCCACTTCAGAGTTCAGAAGATTGGCTACAGTAGAAAAAGCCGATGTCATAATCGGCGGATTTTCAAGTGGTGTAATGTTATCCATGATGGAAACTATGGCCGAAACTAAAACGTTGTTCTTAGCGGATTCATCATCTCCCGCTTGTGCTGAAAAAGTCGCAAGCAACTACGAGAGGTATAAGTACTGGTTTAGGATAAGTCAAAACAACGGAACAACTTTCGCTTTGGATTTGGCAGATATGATTAAGTTCCTAAGAGAGAACGGCTATGAAGTAAAGAAGGTTTATATAATAAGGGATGAGCACATATGGACGGATGCTGTTATGGCAAAGCTTAGGCCATTGCTTGAGGGGATGGGGGTAGAGATTGTTAAGGATGTAAGAGTTCCAAGGGGATATACAGAGTATGAACAATTAATACTCGAAGCTGAAGACCTTAAAGCCGATCTAATAATGCCTATCCTCGCTATCGCCGGAACCGGCGATATCCTCGCTAAGCAGTGGGGAACCCTCAAACCAAAAATCTTACTTGCTGGAAGTGATGTCGCCGCATGCGACGATCCAGAGTTTTACAACAAGACGAATGGCTTAGCAAATTACGAGATCTTTATAACGCACGGTGGTGTAGTGATTACGGCACCTCCAACTGAGATGTGTAAACACTTCATAGAAGCTTATAAAGCTAAGTATGGTCACTATCCAGAAGCTATGCAGGCGTATGGAGCTTACGATGCAGTATACTTGTACAAGACTGTTGTAGAGATGGCAGCTAAGGCTAACGAAACTAATCCTTTCGATCCAGATGTGATAGTCAGATATGTTGAGAGATTCAACGAATCGAATCCAATTGAGCTTACAAGAGTAATAGCGTTCTACAAGAACCACGATCTCGTTTGGGGTGATGAGTTTGTCAGAAACTGGATATCTCAGTGGCAAGATGGGAAGCAGTATATAATACATCCAGAGAACGTAGCAAACGGAAAGTTAAAGCTACCTCCTTGGTTTAAAGAAGAAGAAAAACCTAAAACTCCCGGGTTTG
Source organism: uncultured archaeon (assembly GCA_964462505.1). GTDB lineage: Archaea > Halobacteriota > Archaeoglobi > Archaeoglobales > Archaeoglobaceae > CAYWXE01. Next base: position 53,084 of record CAYWXE010000001.1, read on the forward strand.
AATTGGCTTTAGCCGCGTTGGCAGTAGTAATAGCGATTGCAAGAGCAAGAAAATGATCGAAGTAGTTGTGAGAATACTCGTGTTCGGTGCAGTCGTAAGCGGAATTTGGGCATTGGTTTCTTCAGGCTTTTCTTTAATTTTTGGAGTTGCGAGGATTCTGAACTTCGCTCATGGAACTCTATTCGTTATATCTGCATACACGGCAATATATCTAATGAGTATAGGTGTAAATGAGTGTTTAGCTTTAACAGCTGGAATTGCGATTTCAAGCGTTATAGGAGTTTTGATATACAAGCTGATCTCTCCGATAAGAGAACACGAGATAATGGTTGTAATTGTAACACTTGCAATAGCCCTTTTAGCCATGCAAATACTTCTAATACTGTTTGGAGAGCATGGGATGTCTTTAACACCGATTATAAGCGGGGTTCAGAAGATTGCCGGAGTTAGGATTACTAACATCAGAATACTTTCGGTTTTCGTAGCCTTAGCAGTCCTAATACTCCTTGAATACTTCATAACCAAGACTAGGCTTGGAAAGATGATTACTGCTACTTCCGAAGATGCAGAAGCGGCGATGCTTATAGGAATAGACGTAGAAAGGATTTACACTGTCACTTTTTTAATCTCTTCAGCGTTAGCTGGAATCGCTGGATTGCTTTACGCTCAGATATTTGCAGTAACGCCAGAGGTTTCGCTTAAAGCTTTGATATACGCTTTTGCAATAGTCATCTTAGGTGGTTTGGGTAGTTTAAGAGGGAGTATATTGGCATCGTTCATAATTGGATACATACTCGTTGTAACAATAAACTTCTTGGGTGCGAGGTGGTCGGAGTTCGTAATGCTTCTAACGATCATTACAATACTAATCGTAAAGCCAACTGGCTTGTTTGGAGTGGAGGAATGATTGTAATGAAGAGTTACTACCCAATGATTTTTCTAACAGCTTTAGCGTTTTCATTGCCGATTTTTATGCCAGAAGCATATCTCTACGTTATAGGATTATCTTATCTGTTTGCGATAGCAGTCGTTAGCTGGGATTTGATAACGGGCTACACCGGGCAAGTAAATTTAGGACATACTGTATTCGTTGGCTTAGGTGCATACACAGCAGCAATACTTCAAGTTCCGTCGAGGATTGGGATGGAATTCGACGTTCCAATTTTCATATCGATTTTAGCTGGAGGAGTGGTAGCGGCTTTGTTTGGATTCTTAATAGGTGTTGTTACACTTAGGCTAAGGGGTTACTACTTCGCTTTAGTGACAGCTGTTTTGCCACTTGTATTCATGCAGACAGTTTTCATCTGGAGAGATGTCTTTGGTGGAGAAGAGGGTTTTTCAATCGGATTGGAAAACTCATTAGCGGAATCTGTAATCGGTAGATATTACATAGCGTTGATAATAGCGGTTGTCTGCATAGCGATAATGTGGTTCATAGTTAGAAGTCAGTTGGGATTGAAGTTTAAAGCTATTAGGGAGGATGAACAGCTTGCGGAATCGATAGGGATAGATACAACCAAGTACAAGGTTTTAGCCTTCGTAATAAGTGCTTTTTTTGCTGGGATAAGTGGAGCATCGATAGTTCATTACAGAATAACCGTTAGCCCAGATCTATACGATATACCACTCATGCTCTTGATAATCCTATCAGCTGTAATAGGTGGGCTTGGGACTCTATACGGGCCTTTGTTTGGTGCAATATTTATCTATTTGGCTAAGAGTTGGTGGCTTAAGGAGATTACAAAGGGCATAGTTTTTCCGATCGACGAGGTTATACTCTACATGTTGTTGATAATCTTTGGAATTCTCATGCCCGAAGGGTTATACGTCGAGCTTAAAAAGAGGTTTAGAGCTAAGTTTTAAAAACTAACACAAACTATTTCGATTTGTGATCGAAGTGGAAAACTTCCTAATCAAAGATGAAGCTCAAACAGATGAAAGGTATGGTTGCTATCCGATGAAGAGACCGATTCCAGAGTATATAAGAAAGGGATTCGTCTGCATAGACAAGCCAATGGGGCCTAGTAGTCACGAGGTTGTAGTTTGGGTTAGAAAGATATTGGAGGTAAACAAGACAGGGCATGCAGGCACATTAGATCCAAGGGTTACAGGAGTTTTGCCAATATTCATAGAGAATGCAACAAAACTCGTAAAGTTCTTGCAAGCATCGGACAAGGAGTACATTTGCCTTATGAAGCTTCATGGAGATGTAAAAGAGGAGGAATTGCACAGGGTTATGAGCATGTTCATAGGAAAGATTTACCAAAGACCTCCACTCAAGTCAGCTGTTAAGAAGAGGTTGAGGGTTAGGCATGTTTACAAAATAGAGATACTTGAAGTAGATGGTAGAAACGTCTTGTTTAAAGTTGCAACTGAACATGGAACGTACATAAGAAAGCTCTGCAAAGACATAGGTGAGGTTCTTGGAGTTGGTGCACATATGCAAGAGCTCAGAAGAATTAGGACTGGTAGATTTACTGAAGAGATGTGTTACACCCTACACGACTTGTTAGACGCTTACGTATTCTGGAAAGAGAATGGAGAGGAGAAGTATATAAGGGAAATCATTAAACCGATGGAAATGGCCGTTGCAGATTTGCCTAAGATCGTTGTGAAGGATACGGCTGTCGATGCGATCTGTCATGGAGCAGATCTGTCCGTTAGGGGGATAGCTTACATAGAGAAAACTGTAAAAAAGGATGACATAGTTGCTATATTTACTTTAAAGGATGAGTTGGTAGCGATTGGAAAGGCCTTAATGGATGCCGAAAAGATGTACAAAGCTAAGAGTGGTATCGCTGTAGACATCCAGAGAGTTATTATGGAGAGAGGAGTTTATCCAAAAGCTTGGAAGTCTAAGTCCTCATAACATTGCAGGTTTTTACATTGAATATCTCTTGTAACAGATGGAAGTTGTGATACTTAAACACTTCATCAACAGTGTTAAATTCAAAAGATAATTTAAATCTCGCCAGAAAGCAACATCAAAGAAAACTCTTTGTTATTAAACAATTCAATTGAATAGTTATCCCAAAAAACGCAAGTTCCAATTACTATTACTTCGGACTGTTTTGCCGCTAAGCAGTATTTTTTCGTTTTTAAAATCGCTTCACCTTCAACAGAGCTACTGCAAGGCATTACAACTTTTAGTCCATTGTATTCAGCTATTGGGAAGTTTTGATCTTTGTAATACGGTTCATCTCTCACTATGTCGTTATTTAGTTTTATATCTATACCTACTTTCGATAACACTCTGTTTATATTCGTATTGACATCATCGAAGTCGTTGTAGTAACCTGCAAAGATAACATTCTTTCCATTTCTTATCCATCTTCTAAGCATTTTTATCTCGGAAGTCTTAAACCTAACCTCTGGATAGTTAAAGACTATTACATCGTATTTTTCGAGTCTACTATACTTCGCAACTGCATCTATTTTTATCCCTTCTTCCTCTGCAAGCCTCTTGAGCTTAGAGAAGTAGTAGTAATCCGTGATTAGGAACTCCCCATGACTCGCATCCCAGCCAATTCTCATGAATTAGTTTAGATTTAATCTATTTAAGAACTTTTCTTCAAAAAGACTATAAAAAAGTAGATGAGAGATACTACTAATGCCGCAAAAGCCCCAGCTGGGATTGGGTAAGACATAGAAACGAATATGCTCAACACAATACTCAGTAATGAAATAATAAAGGCGATATAGAAGACTTGATACAGGTTTTTCGCAATTTCCTTAGCTGATGCGGCTGGTGCGACGAACATCGCGAATACGAGAACAGCCCCAATCGCTTTTAAAGTAGATACAACAGATACAGATATAAGAGATACAAGAATGTAATCGATGAGTTTTACATCTATTCCAAACGCATAGGCTCCATCTGGATCAAAGGATACAAATATGAAGTATTTGTAGAGGACTACAACTGCTGTTATAATCAAAGACGTTGAAACACTCATCAAAAATAGATCAAAATCCGTTAAGAGTAGTAAATCACCGAATAGGAATGTCCAAGCCTTAGCAGCGAATTCCCTCGTCATAGATAGAAACAAAACTGCAATAGACATAAACAGTGCAAACGATATGGCTATTCCAGTGTTTATATCTCTAGAGTTTGCAGCTAAAACAGCTGAGATAATGGCGAGTATCAAAGCCGGTGGAAAGTAATCCACTTCGAATCCAATAGATGAGAAGTATATCGCCAAAGCAACCCCAGCCAAAGCTGAATGGGAAGATCCAGCTATTAAAAAGGATGCCCTCCTAAACACCGTTAGAGTGCCAGCCGCTGATGCATTCAAAGCAATTGCAAGAGTTGCAACCAAAGCCCTTAGGTATTCATCCGTGATCGTAAAATGGATGGGCATATCCATCCTCGCAAATCACGAATTGTACACTAATTCCATAAGCCTCTAAGACGTTTTCATGCGTTAAAACTTCCTCAGGCTTTCCAAATGCCACAACTCTTCTGTTGAGAAGTAGTATCTTATCTACGTAGTGCAGAAGTGGATTTACGTTGTGAAGGACAGCTATCACAGTTATACCCCTTCTCTTCAAATCATTGAGTAACTCAATTATCCTACCTTGGGACGGTAGATCTACTCCGTTAAAGGGTTCATCTAATATCAAAAGCTTTGGATCGTTTATCAAAGCCCTCGCAATTAAAACTCTCTGCTGTTGTCCCATACTTAACTCGTTAAACCTCTCATTCCAATACATCTCCATTCCAACGAGTTCAAGCAGTTTTTTCAGTTCTTCTTCTGATTTAGATCTGTTTGCGAGTTTCATTACATCTCTAACCAGTATTGGCATATCTGTAAAGTGTTCCCTCTGGGGAAGATAACCTACAAACTCCAATACTTTCTTTCTGTTCTCTTTTGGATTGTGGCCGAATATCAGGACTTCACCTCTTACAGGTTTTAGATAGCCTATTAAAATCTTCACAAGTGTTGTCTTTCCAGCACCGTTTGGCCCTATTACGGTTAAGAACTCACCTCTATCGATTTCGAAGTTTACATCCTTTAATACTTCTTTGTCGTTATACGAGAACTCTAAATCCCTAACAACTACTGCTTTCATTTCCTCACCCCTATGAATAGCAAAGCTCCAGCTTCGAGCAGGCATATCGCTGAGAGCACGTAGAGGTACTCGTCATTTCCAGATGACCTTTTGGTTTGTGAATAAGCTATTCTTGCAGCATTTGAAATCAACGCAGTTTCGTAGCTAACATCACCCATCGAAAATCTAACATAAGCAACTCTACAACCCGTATCCCTTGACAACTGCTCAACTACTTCTCCAACCTTTGAACCCTTCATAAACTCTGGAATTATTATTCCGACGTATTCTCCACTTTTCAGCTTCCCTCTAATTTTTTCAAGCTCTTTACCACTTAGAAATCCATAGCTTTCCGAGAACAAAACAGCTGACACGTTTACACCCAAAGACGATGCGATATAGCAAACACCTGGAACTGCTGCAACGAAGTTTTTACCCCTTACGTCTTTAGCAATTCTATTCGCTTCAGCTTCGGCCTCTTTAACCCTCTTAATGAATTCTACAAAGTTCTCTTCGAAGTAATCCCTATACTCAGGATAGAGTAGAGATAATCGCTCCTTTACAGCTTTTGCTATTGCTATGCAGTTTTCTGGCTTAAGCCAATAACCATGTGGATTTTTGGGATAGCCCGGAAAGTCTTCAAGTTCAACACCGTAATCTTCAAAGTCTAAAACATTTTTGAATTTTTCTTTTATCTTTCTCTCAAAACCAAAGAGTTCCGAGTTTGTCAGTACTATCAAATCTGCATTTTTAAGGAGTTCTATATCCTTTCCACTCAAACTGAAGTGATGCGGATCACTACCAGCTGGTAGTAGTGATACGACTTCGAGTTTATCCCCGGTAATGGCTTTAACTATAGGTTTAAAATCCGAGATTGTTACGACAATACTCGCATTAACTGGAATTACAATTAGGATTATCAGTAGGAATAGAAGAAACCTCATAACTCTACCTCTGGTATTTCCTTCCCGCACGGACAAAACCTTCTACCCCTATACCTCTCTTCTATAACCCGCAAGAGCTCTTGGCTTACAAAGGATTCTATCTTTGTGGCTTCGACGCATATGTGTTCGTAACTAATTCCCAATTCCTCGAGTAGGCACTCTATAAGCCTGTGTTTTTTTAAAGCCTTTAAACCCTCTTTAACTCCGATTTCATTAAGAATGAATCCCTTTTTTGGAATGTAAACACCAAATCCAGATTCTGCAAGCTTTAATAGCATCTTATGAGCTGTGGATTTCGGAATTCGCAGAGTAGAGGATATGTAACTGGGACCTACTACTTTCCTACCCTTCTCATTAGCTAGATATATTACCCTAAGCAATGTTGTCTCCATTGTAAACAGTGTTCACATTGTGGACATATAACGCTTATCGCTGAAGATATTACATAACTGATTATTAGCTTATTATAAGTCTAAAAATATCATAAATAAAATAAATTTATTTATATTTTAAAAATTGTATGATTTACGTATACTCTGAAATTCTTAAGCGAAGAATTCTTCAATTTTAATCTGCTTTTTCACATCGTTTTCAAACAGCGATCTAATCTCTAACTCGACTAGTTTTAACCTCTGCCTTGTATACTCTGAAACACCGTATTTTTCACATAGGTATCTCGATATGTCTAAGTATTTCATTATAGAGCTACTGTGAACTGTCAGAGTTAATCTTCCACCACATCTAAGACATTTTCCAGTCAGTGGTATTCTCCTATACTTCTCGTTACAGTTAACACATCTAAACTCCTGCCTTGAAAAAGCTCTGAGATTTCCGATTATATCTGGCAGAAAGTGAGTGGTTATAACCCTCTCTGCTACGTCGTTTTCATCGACCGCAATTATCTTTTCAGCTATCTCCATCTGAGCTTTTACCTTGTCTTGCATCGTTTCAAGCGATTTATAGGCACTCTCCTTTACACCCATTGATATACTTTCGGTGTCATGCGTAAACTTAAGCCCATAAAACCTCATCTCGGTAGCTAACCTATCTCCAACTTTTTCTATCAACTCCTCAACGTCTTTAGGATTTGCAAATCTAAGCGTCGCCTTATAGAATTCGAGTGGATAAACGTCAACTATATCCATGTTGTGAACTTCCTTATCCACTTCTTTTGGATCGACTATAGCCGTCAACACTAGAGGTGCATCCATTTGTCCCCCTCTTTTATCCGGTAGATAATGGCGGGAGAAGTTCAGTAATCCGTCTAGTAGAAGCATAACAGAGTCCTCATCACCGTCACATTGAGCTACAACTATATAGTCATTTATCAGAACGTTGTGATAGTTTTTAGCATTTAAACAGTAAACAAAGGGCTCTAATGCTTTTATGTATCTAACCTTCCTTACCTTCAACAACCATCCGAAATCGTTTTTCCTTAAATCTCTTCTGCGAGCTTTATTCCTGTGCATGTAGTAGACGGATTGCTTTCTCTTGATGCTAAATCCTATTTCGTCGAAGAATTTGTCATGATATTCACTAGTGATGTTAAATGCGTAAACCTTTGAAATTGGGATGTCTAAACCTTTACATTTATAATATCTTAAAGCAATACTGTTTCCCCTATTGGCGTTTCTGTCGATTGTAAAGTATCCTCTAATTTCAAACTTCATTAAGAGAAGTTCGATATCTCTAAGTAACTGTAGATTTACACTGTAAATGCTAACCCTTGGCTTTGTCTTTAATGCTGAGCCATCTCCAGTGAAATACGCACTGAGTAAGATTTTGATCTTCTCCTTCGGTAATTTAAACACGAAACTTGGTACTCTCTTATCATAGGCGTTATTACCAGTCTTCAAAATCTCTGTAAACAGTAAATATATTATTCTTGAGCTAATCGTTAACTTTCCATCCCTTGTACTGATTCTAACTTCATCTCCAAATGAATCTCTCACAGCTTTCTTGATTTCTTCCGTTACATTCCTCTCAAATGTTGAAAAGACTATTTGATAGCAATTCCTGTTACATCTTGCATATCCTTCGGCTAAGTAGTAACCGATGAGTTTAAGTAGAGGCTTAACACTAATAAACCTCTTAACTCGCACTTTATCCCTCTTAACACCTAAATAGATATCCTTAGGAATGTCATCCAGCTCTAAACCCTTAATCTTAAGGATTTCGAGTAGGTCTCTTAACGATATGGAATCAAGTCTTAGCTCGTCAAAATATCTCTTTTTCTCTTCTTTAGTTAAAATTCTCTCTAAGAATTGCCTCACTCCAAGAACCATTATGATTTCATGTAGTTCTTTAAGCTTTACAAATTCCTTGAGTAGATCTATTTCTTCAACATCTTCCTCATCGAATTCGATAATTGGAGAAATCATTAAATCGCCTTCTCTAACTTCAAAAGCTCTCTTCTTAATGAGTTCTCCATTTTCATAGATTAAAACGTTATGATCAGGTGTTACAGTGAATCTCTTCCCGCCCTCGAGTTCAATTTCAATGAGATGCTCTGGCGATTGAGCCTTAATTACATCAATTACATCTGTTAAAACAACTCTTCTACTCCTCAGATCAAAGGAGTAAACCTTAATGTTTACCTTCGGCTTATCTCTAACCCAAACTCCTTTTTCGAACCTCTCATTTTCAAACAACTCGTATAACTCCTTTATAGTGATTCTTTTAATTTCTCCGTTTATATTCAGCAAGATCTCAGTATCTCCGGTAAAGCAGTTCCTCCTCTTTGCCGCATGCCAGTAGGGATGTGCATAACAAGCCAAAGCA
>CAYWXE010000002.1:0-54050 GCA_964462505.1 uncultured archaeon
GGAATGTAGTTTAGTAAATCGTCAAGTCTTGCCGCAAATTTTCCGAAGTAGTAGTACTTCTTATACCCTATCATAGCATCGCAAACGTTAACGGCTCTGTAAATCAAAGCACCCGGTAAGCCAAATATAGCAAAGTAAAATAAAGGTGAAAAGACACCATCAACGAAGTTTTCAGCAATTGATTCGATCACAGCCGAACACAACTGGTAATCGTTTAACTTTGAAACGTCTCTACTAACTATTTTTTGAACGTTTTGTCTGATAATACCATTTCCTATGCAATTCCTCGCGTGATCTATCATACTCTTAATTGATATCGATGCAAAAAGTAGGTAAACTTCGATCAAAAAGATTTGAATTCTACTTAGAAGTAATGCGATTAATACAACTGCTAAAACTGTAAGAACTCCGTATAGGAAATCGACTACTGGCTTAAAATTCTTTCTAAACTTCTTAAAAATCTCGACGATTTTTCCGAACAAGCAGACTGGATGAATAAAAACTGGTGGTTCACCAATTGTTAAATCGAGTAAAATTGCAAGCAGTAATATTATTAAATCAGAGAACTCTGCCAAATCTCTCAAAACTACCATCATTCAAAGCCTCTTCCCCCCTTATATATACTGTCTTTGGAAAAACAGCCTCAAAGCCTTCATACGGTGTCCAATTGCATAGAGAATGCAACATATCAACTTTTATCCTTTTCACGTCTTTGTAATCGAAAACTGCGAGGTTTGCGTAATTTCCCTCCTTTATCTCTCCATATCCTTTGAATCCAAAGATTTTTGCAGGGTTTTTTGCGATTTTATCGACTAAATCTTTAAAACTTATAATACCTTTAACAGCTAGGTTTACAAATATCGGATACATAACCTCAACTCCGGGAAATCCGGGCAATCCCATTTCCTTTTCTTCAATCGTGTGAGGTGCGTGATCCGAAGCTAATACATCTACTCTGCTGAAGTTCTTTAAAAGCCATTCAGCATCGGTTTTATCTCTCAGTGGTGGATTTACGTTTATAAAATTACCTAATCTATTGTATTCTTCAACAGATAGGAGTAGATGATGCGGCGTCACTTCGAATGTCGAATTCGAATTGATGATTATTTTTGCGGCATCTCTTGTAGATATGTGACAGAAGTGAAATCTCCCAATTTCTACACATCTTTTTACAGCTGTTACTTCAGCTTCTCTACTCCTATAAAGGAAGTTTGGCATTCCCTGTGAAACATAGTCTGGATCTTCTGCATGAACAGTTATAATTAGATCCAAGACTTCTCTAACCTTTTTTAACGTATTGTAGCTTATTTGAAGGTTTTCATCGTTGTGCTGAATGAAGACTTCACCAATAGCTGGAAGGAAGTATTTTTGCTTAATGTTTCTGATTTCTTTATCAATTCTATCTGCATTTTCATTTGTCAAAGCGAGGTTTAGTGTGTAATCGACATACGACTTCCTCTTTGCAATTCTCATCCTCTCATCGTATACATCGTAGCAATCAACTAACGGCTTCGTATTTGGTTGATCTACAACCAAACATATTCCCCCAAACAGAGCTGAAAGCGATCCAGATTCAATAGTTTCCTTATGCTTCTCCTTAAAATCTCTAAAGTGAACGTGAACATCGATTCCAGCTGGAAGTATTATCCCTCTAACGTTTTTACCTTTAACAAGCTTTCCAATTTTTTTAACAATCCCGTTTTCTACTTCTATCCCAGCTTCAACGAATTCATTGGCGTAGAACAATTTTCCGTAAATCATATTGTTATTGTGGACAAAGAATTTATATAATGTATTTCATTTATAGAAGAGGTGAGAGTTAATGGATTCAATTGTAAAGTCAGCACTTGAAAGGCTAAAAGAAGAGAGAAGAGAGGTTGAAGACGTTGAAGAAGAAATTCTCCAAGTCTTACACGAGCTGAAAACTGTTATAAAAGTGATAGGTGTCGGAGGTGCTGGTTGTAACACCATAACGAGGATGTTCGAGGAGGGAATTGAAGGTGCTGAGCTGATAGCTGTAAACACCGATGCACAACACCTATACTACACGAAAGCACATAAAAGAGTATTAATTGGAAGAAGAAGGACAAAGGGTTTAGGAGCTGGAAGTCTACCACAAGTGGGAGAAGAAGCGGCAAGGGAGAATCAAGAGGATATAAAGAGAATAGTTGAAGGTGCAGACATGGTTTTCATAACCTGCGGATTGGGAGGAGGAACTGGAACTGGCGCTTCTCCGATAATAGCTGAAGCTGCTCAAGAAGCTGGAGCTTTAACGATTTCAGTTGTAACATTTCCGTTCTCGGCTGAGGGGTCTGTTAGAAGAGCTAACGCTGAAGCGGGCTTGGAGAGGCTTAGAGAGGTAAGCGATACTGTAATCGTAATTCCGAATGATAGACTACTTGAGGTAGTTCCGAACTATCCAATGCAGTTGGCATTTAAAGTTGCAGATGAGGTCTTGATGAGAGCTGTTAAGGGGATTACAGAACTCATCACTAAGCCAGCTTTAATAAACCTCGATTTTGCAGATGTCAGAACAGTTATGGAGAAGGGTGGAGTCGCAATGATAGGATTGGGTGAAGCAAGTGGTGAAGATAAAGCCTCTGAATCCGTTAGAAAGGCTTTAAAGAGTCCTTTGCTCGATGTAGATATCTCAGGTGCTAAAGCGGCTTTAGTAAACGTCACTGGCGGGCCAGATATGACAATCGAAGAGGCTGAAAGTGTAGTTGAGGAGATATACAGCAAAATAGATCCAGATGCTAGGATAATCTGGGGAGCTATGATAGATCCAAGCTTAGAAAACACTATGAGGACGCTTATAATCGTTACGGGTGTTAAGAGTCCTCAGATCTTAGGGAAGAAGGGGTATCCCGTTACGAGAAGATTTGGAATAGATTTCGTTAGGTAAAAATTAATATAGCGTTGGATTTGACCCAGTATACAATGCAGTTGAAAAGATTTGAGAATATCAAGGATAGGCTTAAGGAGTACTACAACGTCTTAAAGATGGCGAGAAAGCCGGATTGGGATGAATTTGCAACTACTACAAAGATTGCTCTAGCTGTGATGTTTATAGTTGGATTTGTCGGATTTGTGATTTACATACTGATGGAGATACTTCCAAAGGCTTTGAGGTGATCGCAATGGGATACTTCGCCGTTAAAACTACAACTAATCAGGAGAGGGTTGTTGCAAACCTAATGGATATGGTTGTAAAGAAGTATAAACTCGATGTATATTCAATTTTATCACCGAAGGAGCTTAGAGGATATATAATAGTTGAAGCAGACAGTATAGAGGATGTCGTAAAAGCTATAAGAGGAGTACCACATGTAAAAGGTGTTGTCAAAGGAGAAATAAGCTTTAAAGAAATCGAACACTTCTTAACGCCAAGAAAGGCGGCAGAACAGATAAGAGAAGGATACACAGTAGAGATAATATCTGGGCCGTTTAAGGGTGAGATGGCTGTCGTTAAGAGAGTTGATGAGGCTAAGAACGAGATAACGGTTGAATTGATAGATGCAGTAGTCCCGATTCCAGTTACGGTTAAAGCCGATCACGTCAGGGTTGTGAGTAAGGGTGGTGAGTGAAATGGTTCAGGTTGTAGAGGTTTTAGTAGTCGGTGGTAAAGCTTCACCTGGCCCTCCATTAGGGCCGGCTATAGGTCCACTAGGGCTGAATGTAAAAAAAGTTGTAGACGAGATAAACAAGGCTACTAAGCAGTACGAGGGTTTAAGGGTTCCAGTTAAGATAATAGTAAAGGAGGATAAGAGTTTTGAGATAAAAGTTGGAGTTCCACCGGTTTCAGCACTTATAAAAAAAGAGTTGGGTATTGAAAAGGGCTCAAGCAACCCTGGAAGGGATTTCGTTGGGAATTTAACGTTAGAGCAACTGATAAAGATTGCAAGGATGAAGAAAGAACAGTCGCTATCGTATACACTAAAGGGAGTAGTAAAAGAGGTCATTGGAACTTGTATATCAATGGGAATAACGATTGAAGGGAAGAATCCAAAGGAGTTCTTGAGAGAGATCGAGGAGGGTAGGATAGAGATTCCAGAGGACTAGCTTATATCTCCACACGCACAGAAGAGTTCATGTATAGCAGTAGAAAGGTTTTCAAACCCATCTCTGTTTACGTTTGAAATCTTTATAACTCTATACGGAATAGTTGTGTATTCGATGAAAAACAACGTTTTCTCCATAAGTTCCGCTAGTAATCCCTCTCTGCAGGATATTTCATCCCTTAGCCCCCCAACGTCTACTTCAGATATATCCGATTTGGTGAAAACCGTTAGAGTCGGAAGTGAAAGTCGTAGTGAAACTATTACGTTTTGCATAACAGCTGATACAAAACTCTCGGCATCGTTCACAACTGTTGAATCCATTAAGAACAATGCCGCTGAGAATTGACTTTTAAGTCTGTTTACGATTTCCCTTCCACTTTTAGAATATATAAATAACTCCATTTGTCCAGGTGTATCATAGAGAACGTAATCTGCATTGCATCTAAGCCTATCTGCGTATTCTACACTGAGATCTATCGATTTTATCAAAGCACCATTTATCCCGAGTTTGTACTCCTTCATTACTTCTTCCGTTTTAACGAAATCCCTTATGTCTTTATCAGCTTCATAGATTGGCTCAGTAGCTGGGTCTAAATTTACACATCTCACATCGTAACCGTTCTCTCTCAAATACTTGGAGTATTCCGCTACGAACGTGCTTTTACCACTTCCAGCTGGACCTATAACAAACAACTCCATAGAGTTCTTATCTCCTCAGGATTGAAAAGTATGTTCCTATTAGAACTGATACGACGAAGAAGAATAGGTTTCTTAGGACTTCTATGTACGATCTAGAGGATTTTATTTCATCGCTGAGTCTACTTATCTCAGCCTTTAGATTTGAATTTTCGGTTCTAAGTGCAGTTAAGTTTAATTTTAATCGCTTTAAAGTTTCGTTCAAATCTCTAATAGTTTGATTTAGGTTATCTCGCTCTTCTTTCAACTTTTCGAGTTGTTCTCTTAAATCCTTAACAGTCTTCCTATAATCTCTGATTTTATTGTAAAATTCCATGTTTAAATCCTTTAAAGAGTCGATTAAATCTTCTAAGTCTCTTATTTTGTCGTTTGCATTCTTTAACTCTCTTTTAAGTCTTAAAATCTCTTCATCCAACTTTTTCAGTTCATCCTCATATCTTTTATTCTCTTTCACGAAGATTCTAAAAACATCTTTTTTCTCTCCACTTTCAACGATTATATTCACGTATCCCTTGCAAGAATGAGTTATGTATATCTGATACGTTCCCCTACTCAAATTCGCTTCATTCGTTAACGTTTGCTCGAAGTACATACACTCATCCAATATTACATGTGCTTGCTCATCCAGTGTTAAGTTGATAGTAGTACCCTGAAAAGCCGTTGTAGCTGATAAAACTGCTAATAAGAGTAATATCATTTAACCACCTCTAAGCTCTTATGAATTGTCGTCCAGATATCTGCAAAATCTCTGATAGAGATCTTTCCAGTTAAATATACAAACACATTATCCCTCTTCAAAACGTATTTTAAGTCTACACCAGATATCACGATAACTTCATCACCTAAGTCTCCTATGGCTTTTAAAACACTGTTCACTTCTTCATCATCGACACCCATCTTGAACGTCTTCCCACCAATGGACACAGCAGATCTCACAAGATATCTGCTATACAGATAGCTTGGTAATCTCTCCACACTTACAACCCTTGACTTTGGAAATCTACGTCTTTTAAGGGCTTTTTCAGTCATAAAGAAACCCAAAACAACTCCAAAGATGGACACGACTATCAACACCAGGTCCACGAACAACGATTCAACCTTTTGCTTTTTAGCGTTAACGATATATCCAAGCGTTACAGTGATTGCGAATATGATAATCGCAGTAGATTTTGAAGACGCTAAACGTAAATTAATTGGAAAGGTTTTAATGGGTTTTAGATGTAAATCGAGGTTTGGTATTGATATCAGGACTAATCCTACCCTTCTAATCGTAGAAAATCCAGAAATCGACGGAGATTTTTATCCCGATGTTTATACGAATTTGTACATTTCGAGATTTGAAAAATCCGTTGAAATCGCATCTAAGAAGTTAAAGGATAAGCCTTATACGAGAAGGGTTTCGATACCGATTTGGATGCCCAAAGATCATCTAAGCAATAACCCTCCAGCTATCACTGAGATCTCCTATTTAGTAGTAAACGATAAATTACACCTAACTGCATACATCCGATCTCTCGACTGTTACAACTACTTTGACTTAAACTTCAAATTTTTAAGCTACTCTTTAAACAGAATTTCAAAGTTATCTGGCTTTGATTCTGGAACTATCGCAATGCTAATCGGAATACCACACATCTACGAAAGGGATTTAGAATTTGCAAGAGATGTCGCATACGACTGCAAAGAGGTTTATGGATACACGGAATACGGAACTCATATAGTTGAGGATTACATCTCCTCTGCATGGCATACTGCTCTAGAAACAGTATACGAAAGGGGTAAAGAGAAGAGAACGGAGTGGGAAGAGTTTAAAGGGCAAGAAAAAAGTTTATTCGTGCATAGGATGTTTATTGAAGTGAAGAAACCAGATGAAAACAAAATACACGATAAAGCTCCGTTTACAGAGGGATACTGTATTAATTATACTCATGAGTACGTAATCTATTCTGGATTGGATAAACCGTTGAAGTCTATTGCTAAGACAGATGAGGATTACACCTATGCCGAGAGGGCTAGATGTTGTGATGTCGATCAACTGTACGAATGTGTAAAGAAACTCAAAAGTGATAGGTTTAGGAGAGATTGTTACGTCTCAATTTCTCGCATAGAGGACTTGAGCAGAGATAATCCCCCATGCCTAAGGGGTTACCAGTTTATGAGCATTGGAGATACTTTTGCTGGAGTTTTCTACATGAGATCAAACGACGTATATGGAGCTATGCATGCGAATATGTATGCGTTTGCACTACTTACGAAGTACGTAGCAGAGGTTACTGGATTTAATAACTATAAGTATTTCCACTTCGCATTAGATGCACATGTATACGAAGAATCCCTAAAATTCGTTAGAGATATACTCTATCCAGATTCTCCAAAGTTCTCGGATTTTATAGAATCATAAATTATATAATGAATTTAAAAATATATCTAACGATAATTCAATTTTAACTTAAATAAATTCATTAGTGAATAAAAATATAAATAATAATATAAAAATTATTAGTTATCAATCGATAAATACTAATCGATTTAGTCTTCTCCGTAGACGGATTCGTAAACGAGTTCTATTATGTCCTTAACCACAATTCTATCATCTAATTTCTCCGTTTTTACTCCATCTTCAAGCATTATTAGACAGAATGGACAAGCTACAGCCAAGATTTCAGCGCCCGTTTCCGCTGCTTCCCTAGCCCTTATGTTGTTTGGTCTGTCTTTACCGGGGTATTCCCTGACGAGGTTTCCACCGCCTCCTCCGCAACAAAAGCTTCTCTCTCTATTTCTCGGCATCTCAACTAACTGCAACCCGGGAATTGCTTTTAGTATTTCCCTCGGCAAATCGTAGATTCCGTTATACCTTCCTAAATAACATGGATCGTGATAAGTTACCTTCTTATTTATCGGATGCTTCAGTTTGAGTTTGCCACTTTTTATGGCATCGTAGATTATTTCAAGAACGAACACCGTATCTAATCCGTATTCGTTTTTAAACGTGTTGTAGCAGTGAGGAGATGTCGCTATAATCTTCTCCACGCCGTATTTTTCAAAGGTTTTCATATTTTCCTCTTTTAAGAGTTGGAATAGTCCTTCTTCTCCAACCCTTCTAACATCGTTTCCGCAACAACTCTCCTCCCTTCCCAGAATTGCGTAGTTTATCCCCATGTCGTTGAAGAGTCTAGCGAGCTTTATCGTAACTTGAACGTTTCTGACATCAAAGGAGTGTGCACATCCGACAAACCACAGGTATTCAAATTCTGGATTGTTTTTGACTGTTAACACCTCTATTCCAGCTTTTTTCGTCCACTGATCTCTCTTAAACTTGGCTTCACCCCATGGATTCTTTTGCCTCTGAATATTCGTTAGCAGATCTCTTATATCTGGTGGGGCTTCACCACTCTCAATTATACCCTTTCTCATCTCGATGATTATTTCCATCTGCTCAACGTAAACAGGACACATCTCCATGCACGCTCTACAAGTTGTACATGCCCATATTCCTTCCATATCCATTACCGTATCCAATAACAGGATTTCCTCCTCATTTTTATTTTCCTTTAGAACCTTTTCAAGCCTCCTTATGTTTTGAATAAGGAACATCGGTGATAGCGAAGTTCCAGAGTTAAACGCTGGACAGTTATCTTGGCATCTGCCACATCTCATGCAAGCTAAACTAGCTAACAGATCCCTCCTCGTTAGATCTTTTGGCGTTATAGCACCCATGTACTCCTCACTCGGCGATGGCCTTAAAACTCCTGGATTTCTTTCACTCCTCGTAAATATACTGATAGGAGCGAATACTATGTGTAACAGCTTCGTGTAAGGGATAATCGCTATAAATGCAAGTATTAGCACAGTATGCAAGCCCCAGAGGATGTAGGGCAAAAGTGTGCTATTCAACTCGCTAAACCTAACGAACTCCTTCAATATTACTCCAAACGCTATTGCAAGGATGAAGATAACTAAGACTAAGTCATCGTCTTTCGCGAATTCGTACTTCTTCGCGAATCTACTTGGCTTTAATACGTATCTGTTGACTGCTGTGATGATTAAGCCTATAACGATCATTACTCCCGCTATGGTCATCGAGATCTTTAATGATGGATAGATCGCCCTGAACAAATCGTGAAATGCAACAGAAATCGTGAACAGAAGTAGATCTATTAAGACGATTATTGTTCCCCATAGGAATAGGAAGTGCGCTAGACCCATCTTTTTCTCCCTTAGGTATAATCTGAACAGCAGTAACCCATCCCTTATGACGTATAGTATTCTTTTCTTAGCATTTCCAGTTCTATTTTCCCCTCCTTTAAGCCCTATGTTTATAAACTTCCACTTCTGCCATATACCGTAAGCAAAAACTATTATCGAAATTATTAATAAAACATAATATATCAAACTAAACATTTCCAACACCTCCTACGATGTCTGCTTTTCTATGAAGCTCAATTACATTCTTGTGACAGTATTGGCAACTGATCGGATGAATTACGATTATGTTTGTATCATGGCAAGAGGAACAATTCGAATGGGGAATTGTGATGTCTGGAGGTGAACCGTGACAAAAAGCTGTTAAAGGATCTTTCCCATGACATCTGCTACAGTTGATTGAATGCATGGAGTGAACGTCATTTCCATGACAACTCCTACAGTACTTTAAACCGTTAATGTGCTCGATATACCTTTCAGCATTAACGTGACAAGTTGTGCAGTTTAAATCTGGGATCTTTTCATCGCTATTTGTTGCAAGAATGGGAATTGCCAATAACATTGGCAAGAAGATCAAAACCCACCTCAACCTCATTTCGCTCCCTCCAAAAACCTCTTTTCAAATTTCTCGTGAATAACTCTTACATCACCGTGACAGTCTATACATGTGACGTTTGGCATGTGTATTTGCAATAGCTTTGTGCCATGACATCTGCTGCAGTTCTTGCTGAACGTATACCTCGTGAAGTTAATCTTGGGATGTTTCTCAACTTCGTGACATTTTAAACAGTACAAATCGCCATGCACATGACTTCTATAATTCCACGGCTGAGTGTGGCATTCACAGTTTTTAACACTTTCAAGCTTGATTTCTTCTTGTTTTTGAACGCATCCAGCCAAAAACATTGCAAGCAAAATCAGAATCACAATCAACCTCTTAAACACGGCATCACCTCCTAAGAATGCGGATTATGACAAACAACGCATAGAACTCCTTTGTGATGTGTGATATTAACAGTTTTGACTGCATTCCTTCCCGGAATGTCCAAATGGCATTTCAAGCAGAATTCTCTACTTCTGTCGATCTTTATGTATTCCTTACTTCGAGTTATAGCATGCTTAGCTCCAGCACCATGACATGCTTCACAACTAACACTCGAATGGTTCTTTAACCCCTTAAAAACTTTATAATGACACTCTGCACAAATCTTTGTGTCTAAAAACTTCTTTTCCCTTGAACCTTCGATCTCTGTCCAGTTTTCTATACTCTTTTTCGTTATATACGGTGCGAGACCAAAGACGTAAACGAGAAGTACTGAATACACAGCCAATACAAATATAGCAGATAACGCCAAAACCTTTGGCTTCATGATATCACTCCACAAATCGAGAATCCAATCCTATGTAAAATACCCTCGGAAAAGTCCCCTCTTCAGGCTTGAGAACTGTTACCTTCTTCTCCTTAAGTATCTTATAAACTTCGCTGTTCTCATCGTTTACATCTCCGAAAATCCTTGCATGAGTTGGACATGCTAATACACAAGCTGGCTCTAAGCCGTTTTTAATCCTGTGGTAGCAAAACGTGCACTTGTCTGTTACACCTTGCTCTGGATGTAAAAACGTTGCACCGTATGGACATGCGACTATGCAGTACTTACAACCTATGCATGTATTCTTATCAACTAAGACAATCCCCTCTTTTGTATAAAATCTTGCGTAAACCGGGCAAACGTTAACGCAAGGGGCATTAGCACAGTGGTTACACAGCCTTGGGACAAAGAAAACCTTC
Organism: uncultured archaeon; assembly: GCA_964462505.1. Classification (GTDB taxonomy): domain Archaea; phylum Halobacteriota; class Archaeoglobi; order Archaeoglobales; family Archaeoglobaceae; genus CAYWXE01. Next base: position 10,750 of record CAYWXE010000002.1, read on the forward strand.
GAATACTTCCACTCCACATCTAAAAACGGATTTTTGTCGGTGTTCATTACAACCTTCTGAACTTTAGCCTTTGGAACTGTTTCTTCAACTGAGTATCCCTCTACCCAAGTTCTCGAAAGTGGAATCTCTAAAGGGATATCGTTTTCGATTTTACATGCGATAACGCAGTTACCACAGCCTATACACTTGTTAACATCGATAACCATCACGTAACTCTTCTTCGAATTAGATGTAGACTTTCCTAAAGCTTTGACAGTCGAAGCTCCAATGATTAATCCTATAACACCCTTTATGAACTCTCTTCTCTTGATACTTCCACCTCCATTGGAAGTAACTTATAGCATATGTAATACAGAAATACTGCAAGGGAGAGAAAACCAATTGTTGCCATTATTTCAAAAGGATGGGCTTCAAAAGCTGGCACTCTCAACCCAGAGATAGTTTTCAGAACTTGTCCCCCAGTAACCAAATCGAATCTGAAGAAGAAAACCCCTACAACTGTGAGTATTGAAGCAACAAATACACATCTGATATCTCTACCAAATCTCGGTACAGCTAAGAGTGTTATCGGTATGATCAAGCCAATAGTAGCTTCAAAAAACCAGAAGTTGAAAGCGTAACTCCCAAACACAAAAACCTCTGTTGCCTCTCTTGATAGTAGTGTTGAAGTAGGATATGCTTTTATTATGTAATTCCAAGCTGTAAAGATTAAAGCGACTGAGAGAGAAGCACCTAATACAACCCTTAACGTTTGAACGGCTTCATACCTTTTATTCCCTCTTGCATAGTCGGCTACAACAACACCTATTATAGCTAAAGCAGTTCCAGAGATCATCGCTGAAAGTACAAAGTAAATCGGTAGAAATGGCCCATGCCAGAACGGCAAATAGTTAACACTAAATAAAGCACCTAAATTACTTATAGCTATTATCGAAGTAACTACTGCAATGAAACCAATCGCCTTTGCAAACTCCTTTGAATTTTCGATTTTAGGTATTGTTAAGATTATCGCTACTAATCTCTTAGCGACGCTATCACTTTCCCTCTGTTCAATTAAATCGTCGTAGAGGTATAACCAAGTCTCAACTACAAGAAATATCAATTCTAATACGTAAAACATGATCATCCAGAACATCACACTGTGGGGATTGACATGCCCTATCAAAGCGTATACCGCTCTTTGAGTCTGTTCAATTTCTAAGCCTATTGTAGTCAAACCGATGAGTATCGTTATAATCGCCATAAGCAAGAGATCTTTGATTATCGGCTCAAGTCTTGAAACTCCAAAGATTTCGCCAAGTGATACGATTACGCAAAAACCGTTTACGACGAAGAAAACGTATAATGCAACTAGTAATCTCCAAGGCATACCTAAAGCCACTTCAAACGGTTGAATTGGCATAATTGGCTTAGTATGAATTTGAAATATGCCCAAAGCCCCTACTAAAACCAATACCAAAGATGTTATCACAAATACTATCTCAGACCATCTCAAATCTTCACCTCCCAACTTTGTTTTGCGTGTCATCTCTATGGTATTAAAATTTTCTAAATAACGCCAATTTCGTCGATTTGAATTGATTATAAAATATAATGCTAATACCTCAAGCTGTAATCTCATGAGAAATGTCTAAATCTCAAATTACACGCGTATAAATTTTTAAAATTATCATAGGGTTGTAATCTCTTCGAGTTTTAGTCTGATTAAAAACTTTATCTATCTAATCGATTTCCTCTTAGGTATGAGATTGTATACCAGTGATGTTGCAAAACTCGACGAAGGTGAAACCGTAGTTATTTACGGATGGGTTCATGAGATTAGGGATCTCGGCGGAATAGTTTTTATAGTTTTAAGAGATAGGGAGGGATTTGCCCAGATAACACTACCAAAAAAGAGAGTTCCACAAGATACGTTCAAAATCGCAAAAAAACTTAGGAGAGAGAGTGTTATAAAAGTTGAAGGAGTTATTAAGAAAGAACCAAAAGCTCCTAACGGTTTTGAGATCATTCCAGATAAAATCGATGTCCTAAACGAAGCAGATGTTCCGTTGCCATTAGAGGTTACTGAAAAAGTTCCGGCAGAACTCGATACCAGACTCGACCACAGATTTCTCGACTTGAGAAAGCCAAGGATTCAGGCTATATTCAGGATTCGACACCAGGTTATGAAAACTATAAGGGAGTTCCTAACGAATAAAGGGTTCATAGAAGTTCACACACCGAAAATCGTTTCTACCGCAACCGAAGGTGGAACAGAGCTTTTTCCATTGAGTTACTTTGAAAGAGAAGCTTTTCTGAATCAATCTCCTCAACTCTACAAGCAGGTTTTAATGGCTGCAGGATTCGATAGGGTTTTTGAGATAGGGCCAATTTTTAGGGCAGAGGAGCACAATACTGTGAGACATTTGAATGAAGCTATTTCGATAGACATAGAGATGAGCTTTACAGATCACAACGGAGTCATGAAAATCTTAGAGGATTTGATAGTCAAAGTTTATGAAGACGTTGTTGAGAGATGTGAGAGGTATTTGAATTGGCTTAACTTAAAGCTTGAAATTCCAGAAAAACCATTTGAAAGGATTACATATGATGAAGCCTTGGAAATAGCTAAGAAAAAAGGTGAAGAAGTAATATGGGGTGAAGATTTGAGTACTCCAGCTTTAAAAGCTGTAGGCAGTGAGATCGAAGGACATTACTTCATAGTAGATTGGCCAACTGAATCAAAACCCTTCTATGCGATGCCATACGAAGACAAGCCAGAGATTTGCAAGAGTTTCGATTTAATGCATAACTGGCTCGAATTAGCAAGTGGAACTCAGAGAATTCACAAATACGACATGCTTGTAGAGAGTATAAAGAAGAAAGGGTTAAATCCAGAGAATTTCGGATTCTACTTAGAGGCTTTTCGCTATGGAATGCCACCACATGCAGGCTGGGGATTAGGTGCTGAGAGGTTGATAATGTCGATGTTAAACCTGAAAAACATCAGGGAGGCTTCACTATTTCCAAGGGATAGGCAGAGGTTAGTGCCCTAATTATTATATTATTTAATGAATTATTAAATGACAAGTAAAGTATTAATTATAAAAATTATAAAAGATTAGGAAATCACTTAGCCTTCTTAGGCTTAATAGCCCTATTCGGACAAACCTTAACGCATACAGCACATCCCACACATAGATTTTCATCTATTCTAACTTTCTCGCCATCGTAAACTATCGCTGGGCATATAAACGATTTCACGCATTCTAAGCATAGATCACATCTCTCCGTTACTTCATACGGAACCACTTTTAATCCCCTTTTCTTTCTCTCTCTAACCCATAGAATCGCACACGGTTGCCTTGCAATAATTACAGCAACACTATCATGATTCAAAGCTCTCTTCAGAGTTTCGATCATCTTTCTCACGTTGTATGGATTTACGACTTCAACGAATTCGACGCCACATCCTCTAACTATGTCTTCAATCTTAACAGCTTTTCCAACTTCACCACAAGCCCTAACTCCAATACCTGGATGTGGCTGATGCCCAGTCATACCAGTCGTCTGATTATCTAAAATAACTAAAACGAACTTGGCTCTGTTGTACACAGCGTTTATCAAAGCCGGAATTCCCGCATGTATAAAAGTTGAATCACCAATAGTTGCGATAACGTTGTTCTTTAACACATGAGCCAATCCGTTTGAGATCCCAACGCTTGCACCCATGCAAATCGTTATGTCAACGCATTCGAACGGCTTGTTTATACCAAGGGTGTAACATCCTATATCACTTGGTAATGCAACATTTCCAATTTCGTTTACTACTTTCCTTATAGCGTAAAAAGTAGCCGTATGCGGACAACCTGGACATAAAATCGGTGGTCTTAGTGGAGCTATTGAAGAGATTTCGTTAGCCTTTTTTTCTATCTCATCGTAATTCCTACTCGGCTTTAGCTTAAAGGCTTTAGCAATACCCTTCTCAACTATCGATACGTTGTATTCATAGTTCATCGGGAAATACCCGTTTAATTTGCCGTAAACACCTACATTGCATACAGCCCTAACCTGAAGCTCTACAAACGGATCTACCTCTTCCACAATTATTACTCCCTTAAGCTCAGAGACAAAGTCCTCTATCAATTCCATAGGGAGTGGATGCATTGTAGAGAGTTTTAATATAGGTGGATTTATTCCGAGGTTTTCTATTGCCTCACTGACGTAAGCGTAGCTCAAACCGCACGCTATTATTCCAATATCTCCCTCTCCATACTCAATCCAGTTTACATCTATCCTATTGAAGTACTCCTGAACCCTTTGAAGCTTTTCTAACAAAATTGGCTTAAGTCTCCTCGCATGTGCTGGTAGGATTACATCTGTTTCTGGCTTTCTCATCCATTCAACTTTTTCAAGTCTCTTTTTAGGGATTTTACCGAGTTTTACAATTCCACTTGCATGACTCAGTCTCGTATAAGTCCTAAGTATGAATGGCAATTCAAACCTCTCAGAGAGATCAAAGCAGAGCTTTGTAAAATCCTTAGCCTCTTGAACACTTGCTGGCTCGATAACTGGGAGTTTTGCAGAAATGCCATACCACCTGTTGTCCTGCTCGTTCTGACTACTGTGCATCGATGGGTCGTCAGCTGTGACCAATACGAATCCACCTCTCGCACCGATATAAGCAGAGCTGAAAAGTGTATCAGCCGCAACGTTAACGCCTACGTGCTTCATTGAAGCCATTCCCCTTTTTCCAGCGAGGGATGCTGCATATGCAACCTCGAAAGCCACTTTCTCGTTAGCGGAATACTCTACGTAAAACTCCATCTTCTCCTTTAGATGTCTACAAGCTTCACTCAACGTATCTGCTATTTCCGATGCAGGAGTTCCGGGATAAGATGCAAAAACGTCTATTCCAGCTTCAATCGCTCCTCTTGCGATTGCCTCGTTTCCGAGTAGAAAAACCCTTTCACCCTCTGCATCTCTTATGACGTCTTTGAGCATATCTCAAAGTCGAACTAGTTTTTAAAATGCTTTGTATAGTCTATCTCTCCTTATGTATTCACCCCTATCGATTAAGTTCTCTATGACGACTCTATTGCCCTCTAAATCCTTTATCTTATCTGAATCATATCTGCTCTTTCCTATTCCTATTATATCTCCATCCCTATTGCATATAAAAACGACTTCGTTCTCTTTGAAGTCTTCAGTCCTCAAGATCGAAGAGGCGAATAAGTCTCTCCCATATAGAAACAACATCTCACCCTTTTCGTTTACCCATACCCTTTTCCTCCTCCTTACAAGCCAAAAAGCACCTTCAACTGTAAACCTAAATCTTTTACCAACTTCTCCTATTTTTACACCTGCAGATGTAAAATTGATTTTCTTGTCCTTCAAGAACTCCCATAGGTCTTTTGTGAGTGCATAAGCCTCCTTTTTCTCCCCCTCCTTGATAAGGATTACGTAATCGTTTAAAAAGTCGAGTGATCCGAAGAACCTCAAAGCATTTCTTATAACTTTCAGTTCCCTTTTATTCGGTTCTCTTAGATTCATTCAAACAACAGAAAGGTTTAAATTTTTTAAAAAGCTTTGGCTTGTATGAAACAGCAAGTAGAAGTTAGACAGCTGAGAGAAGGTGGATATGTCGTAATCGACGATGAGCCTTGCGAAATAGTTAGCATAACTATAAGTAAACCCGGAAAGCATGGAGCTGCTAAGGCTAGAATAGATGCAATAGGTATATTTGACGGGCAAAAGAGGAGCATAGTTCAACCAGTTACGGCTAAGGTTTACGTTCCAATAGTTGAGAGGAAGAGGGCACAGGTTTTGAGCATTATGGGCGATACAGCTCAACTAATGGATTTAGAGACATATGAAACCTTTGAACTTCAAATTCCAGAGGATTTAAGAGATAAAATCGAACCGGGAAAAGAAGTTGTTTACTTGGAATCCCTAGGTAAGAGAAAGATAGAAAGGGCTTAATGCACATCGATTCCTACTTCTCGTTATCCAATTCGTCTATTGAAGAAGCGGATTACGTCGTATTTGGTATTCCTTACGATTCAACCCAAACCTTTAGATCTGGTTCTCGTTTTGCACCTAATGCCATAAGAGAAGCAAGCTGGAATTTGGAAAGCTATTCTGCATATTTTTTAATCGATTTGGAAAGTGTAAGAATTTGTGATGCTGGAAACGTAAACTGCGATGGGAGTTTTGATGACATAGTTATTAGAACTCAGAAACTCATAAACAGCTTTGAAGCCTTTCCTATTGCAATCGGTGGAGAGCATACGATTAGCTATGCGGTATTCAAAAACTTCAAGGATTCGTGTTACGTCGTATTCGATGCTCATCTCGACTTAAGAGATGAATTTGACGGAAACAGGTTTAGTCATGCATGTGTAAGCAGAAGGGTTTACGAGCTTGGAAGTAATTTAATAGTAATAGGTGTTAGGAGTTTCTCAAGAGAAGAACTAGATTTCGCGGAGGAGAACTGTATAGAATTCTACTACTCATGGGATTTAATCGAGAGAGGAGTTAATCCAGTAATAGAAAAGGTTTCTGAATACGAAAACGTCTACATCTCACTTGACATGGACGTATTCGATCCAGCCTATGCTCCGGGCGTTTCAACTCCTGAACCACTTGGGATTCATCCACTTCACTTCCTAAAAATAATCAGTGCAATTTCAAAAAGAATCGTGGGATTCGATGTTGTTGAAGTAATACCAGATCAAAACAAGATAACGCAAACACTTGCCGCAAAACTGATATTTGAACTAATCGCTGCGAAACAGATATAATACGTGTTAAAACTCTAAGGATATGGAGGTAAGAGATTACTCGTTTGGAAGAATTGTAATCGGTGATAAAACTTACACAACAGACGTAATAGTTTGTAGGGATCGTATTATCAACGGAAACTGGTGGAGAAAGGAGGGACATAGGGTTCAGTTAGAAGATATAGAAGAGATATTAGATTACAAGCCAGAGGTAGTTGTATTTGGAACGGGTGCGAATGGAAGAGTTAGAGTAGATAGTGAAGTAATTGAAAAGCTGAAATCGATTGGGGCGGAGGTATTTGCAGAGAGAACAGACAGAGCCATAGAGATATACAATGAAATGCTAAAGAAGGGTAAAAGAGTGGTTTTAGCGGCACATCTAACGTGTTAAAGCAGTTATAACTCCATGACATTTACAAGAAGTTGCGACTACAAATCTATCCTTGTCTTCAGCCCATTTTAAGAATTCAATTAAATCCCCACCAAGTATAGCTCCCAAACCAGGTTTTAGCTGTTGACTTATCAAAACAAATGCATTTGGATACGCAAATCTTATAAGCTCGTACATCGGGCAAGGTTTTTTCAATTTTGTAACGGGGCAAACGTCTGGAGAGGAACAGTTTTCTAAGCATATAGAATCTCTGTTGTAGCTAACGGTAATCGTTCCAGTTCCACATGAAACTACAACTCTCATAGGCAAACCCGTAAGAATTCTATCAACTTCTTCACTCCAAGGCTTTAGATTGAATTTAATCCTTGCAAGCTCAGCCGCTATGTGAATTGGTGCAGTTGGAAACACGAATTCTGGTTTTACAATTTCTAAGACCTCTAAAACCTTAGACAAATCTCCTTGAATGAAGTATTTGCCTTTGCTTTTGATTTTATCAGATTTCTTTAAATTAAAGACTTTAACTACTTCACAGTTAGGATTTACATCAACTACTACAAAGTCTCTATTACTCTCTCTAAGGTATTCAACGGCTTTACACCCGTACTTCCCACCACCGATGACTAAATCCATGCGAACGTATCTCCTATAAAACTTTAAAAATCCCTCGATAGGATTAGAAATATGGAGAACGTTTTGAAGAAGGTTACAGATTACAAGTGGGAATTACCCAAAAACTATAAGAAGGGGATGAGAGTTCCCGCTTACTTCTACATAAATAGGAAACTCATGCAGATGCTTGAAAGAGATGCAGTCGAGCAAGCAGCTAACGTCGCCACTATGCCCGGAATTCAGAAGGCAAGCTTAGTTATGCCAGATGTTCATGTGGGCTATGGATTCCCAATTGGCGGTGTTGCAGCTTTTGACGTTGAAGAGGGTGTTGTAAGCCCCGGTGGTGTCGGTTTCGATATAAACTGCGGTGTAAGGTTACTTAGAAGTAATTTAACGGTAGATGAAGTTAGACCAAAGATAAAACAGTTGATAGATGAGCTGTTTATAGCTGTTCCATCTGGAGTTGGAAGTGAAGGTAGATTAAGGGTTAGCGATAGAGAACTCGATGAAATATTCATGGTTGGAGCTGAATGGGCAGTAGAAAACGGTTATGGCTATGAGAGAGATCTAAAACATTGCGAAGAGAACGGAGCTATGCCTGGAGCAAATCCAGAGGTTGTGAGTAAAAGAGCAAGAGACAGGGGTAGACCTCAGCTCGGAACTTTAGGAAGTGGAAACCACTTCTTGGAGGTTCAATACGTAGAGAAGGTATACGACGAAGAGGTGGCAAAGAAGCTTGGACTTGAGGAGGGTATGGTCACGGTTATGATACATTGTGGAAGCCGTGGCTTGGGGCATCAGGTTTGTAGCGATTTCTTAGAGGTTTTGGATAGAGCTGTTAAGAAGTACAAAATCTGGCTTCCAGATAGGCAACTCGCGTGTGCACCGATAAACAGCAGAGAAGGACAGAATTACTTTGCTGGAATGGCAGCTTCAGCCAACTACGCTTGGTGTAACAGACAGATAATAACACACTGGACTCGTGAAACATTCCAGAAGGTTTTCAAAATGACGGAAGAGGATTTGGGAATGGAACTCGTTTACGATGTAGCGCATAACATAGCAAAGTTTGAGGAGCACAGAGTAGACGGAAAGAAGGTTAAGGTGTGTGTTCATAGGAAAGGTGCGACAAGGGCATTTGGGCCTGGGCATAAGGACATTCCAAGTGATTACAGAGATATCGGTCAGCCAGTATTAATCCCGGGAAGTATGGGAACTCCAAGCTACGTGCTCGTTGGAACTGAAAAGGCTATGGAGGAAACATTTGGTTCAACTTGCCATGGAAGTGGTAGAGTTATGAGCAGGGCAGAAGCAAAGAGAAGGCTTAGAGGTAGCACTGTGAAAGAAAATCTTCAGAAGAGAGGGATTTACGTTAGAGCAACTCATGGAGCTTTATTGGCTGAGGAGGCTCCTGAAGCTTACAAGCTCAGTGACGATGTAGTTGAAGTTGTTCATCGAGCTGGAATCTCGACTTTAGTTGCAAAGCTTTTGCCATTGGGCGTTGCAAAGGGTTAAAAATGGAAGTGCTAAGTGATGAGGAAATTGAAAAGATAGCTGAGGAGACTTGGGAAGGGATTTTAGGATTAGTAAATGGTGATAAGCCATACTGCATACCAGTGGCACATGTTTACTACAACGGAAATCTATACTTCTTATTTCTTAGAGAGGGTAGAAAGATCAGATGTATAGAAACGAATAAAAACGCCTGTTACTTAATCCACAAGATATCTAAAGACTTCAGTTATTCAATACTAATTGAGGGTTACGTTGAAAGGGTTAGCAACAGAGATGAAGTTGAGAAGGTTCTTGAGAAGTTCTATGCAAATGTTATACCAAATGATCCGTTTTTCAAAGGAGTGGATTTGAAAGAGGTAAGAAAGATCTGTTTAAGTGATTCGAAAACTGGAATATACAAGTTAATTCCAAAGGAGATTTCTGGGTTTAAATCCTAAAACTACACCCAGCGTAACACTTCTTTGCGTTTTTAAACTTCAAGATCTCGTCTTTGTATTGAGTGCAGTGACATGGGATAACTAATTTGTAGTTTTTTAACAATTCTACCTTACTAAATCCATGAAAACCACCTATAACTCCGTAAACACTCCCAACTCCTTCAGCTCTCTTTAGTATTACATTTAAGCCTGGATGTGAGCAACCAGTGACAACTATAAACCCCTTTCCAACATCTACAAGCAGGGATTGCTCTTTTATCAACGTTCCGAGTTCACCAGTTGTGAAAATGCCTTTATCTATCTCATTTAGATCTCTAACCTCTATCAATTCGGATTTCCTACTTATTTCCCTCTTTAGGTTTTCTGAAAAGGATTTTGGAACTACTACGTAGGAAGTTCTATCTATAACGTGGTTTAATCCACCTATGTGATCCCAATGCTGATGTGAAAGGAATATGTAGTCGAAGTCTTCAACTCCTGCAAGAGATAAGTTATGCAATAGTATATTTCCATCCCAACCCGTATCGAATAAGATTCTTGCTTTCGCTTTAACGTAGCATGAGAATCCCCAACTCGCTATGAACTCTCCAATTGCATCGTTGTCGTATACTACGAAAAATTCAACCATAATGTCTGTAGCATCGTGAAGTTATAAGTTATTCCAATTGATGATTCGTTTCGTTATATATATTCCGTTTGGTATATTAGAGCTTCATCTAGGATATTCTGAAATTATCTGAAATTAAAACCGTTAATTTAATCAAAACTTAAGCAATCATGACTTATATAATGAAGATCACAAGGGATAACACTGTTTTTAGAGTTTACAAATCTCTGAACGCTTCGGGGGAGGAAATAGCTAGAAAACTTGGGATTAGTCGAACGGCTGTCTGGAAAGCTATAGAAAAGCTAAGGGAATGGAATTACGTAATAGAGAGCAGAAAAGGTGTTGGATATACAATAATTTCAAAACCAGACATCTCACCGTTTGAGGTGGCAGATGTAGCTTTTAAGAATTTAAAGGAATTAGTTGAGGAGGTTTGGTATTACACCGAAGTCGATTCGACAAATCAGAGGGCAAGGGAATACGGAAAACCCAACACACTTTTCTTTGCAGAGAAACAAACACTCGGAAGAGGTAGAATGGGAAGGAAGTGGTTTAGTGAAAGGGGCGGGTTATATTTTTCTTTAACATTAAAACCAAGGCTGAGCATAGAAGATATTCCAAAGTTAACACTTACAACTGGATTAGCTGTAGCAAAATCGATACCAAATGCAAAGGTTAAATGGCCAAACGATGTTTTAATAAATGGGAAAAAGGTTTGCGGAATTCTGTGTGAACTAATTGGAGAGGTAGAGCAACCAATCGTAGTAGTTGGTATAGGTATCAATGTGAAAAATCCAATACCAAAGGAGCTAGAGGATAAAGCTACGAATTTGAGCCTAAATTTAATTGACGTGTTCGATTACGTAACTAAAAATTTGTATAGATATTACTCTAAACTCTTTATAGGAAAGTGGAAAGATATAAGGAGAGAATATATCGAGAACTGCGAAACAATTGGAAAATTTGTTAAGGTCAAAACACTATCAAAAGTTTATGAGGGTTTAGCTAAAGGAATAGATGATGATGGTGCATTAATCATAAATCGTGAGAGAGTTTATGCTGGAGAATGCTTTTATATATAAAAATTAATTATTTAGAAGTCTTTTGTAATATGATAATCTTAATTTTTATTTCAATAGACAATACAATAAATTTAATCTAATATAAAAATTAATTTTTTAATATATTGTAAAATCATTAAATAATACTGAAATAATATATCAATTGCCTAAGAACTGCAAGATTTAAATGTTCTTAGCGGGATTGCTTAGTATGAACGTCGTAGTCGAAGCTTTACTTTGGTTGTTCTTAGGTGCGCTACTCAGCGTCATACTTGTAATCGCATACGACTTCATATTCTTTAGGAAATTCGATTTACAAGATGCAATAGCAAATGGAAATGTTTCAGCATCAGTATTCTTTGGTTTAATGGCTTTAGGAGTTGGTTTAGTCGTGTTTGCAGTGCTATTATCACCGAGTGCAAACACGATCTTAGAAGACTTAGTTTCAACACTTGCTTGGAGCATTGGCGTAACATTCGTAGCGACTGTAGTATTTTACATATGCGACAAGATATTCTTACCGAAGATAAGCTTGGAGGAAGAGATTAGGAAGGGAAACGTTGCGGCTGGTGTTTTCTCTGGTTTGATATACGTTTTGGTTTCAGTTATTGCGGTATCTGTAATATTAACTTAAATGAGGCGAAAGTATGAGGAAGGATACGATTAAGGAAGCATTGTTCTTAGGATTCGTATTAGGATTCTTTGTACTATTGGGATTAATCGGAGAAGGAGTGATAAGCTTTGAATACCCTCAAAGTATAAGCAAAGAACAGTTGCAATCCCTTAGGCTGACATCGTTCATAAGTGATTTGTGTTTACCCGATTCAATAAGTCACTATGAAGATAGCATAGTATTAAAGGATTCTTCAGCCCTACTGTTCAGATACGACTACGATGCGAGTTTTTTACTAGAAAACGTGAAGTCATCATTGCAAAGTGTAGGCTTCGTCATTACAGATAGTGGTAAGTCTAGAATAGACAACTTTGACTTCTACTGGTTATCTGCCGAGAACGGAGATATATTTACACATGTAACTGCTGTATACACCGGAACTAAAACGCACATCTCTATTACATCTGGCAAAGACGTCAAGGAAGTCTTAAGTATTAAAATAGTTACTGATAGAACGGGAGACTCTGCAGAGCTTAGAAGTGATTACACGTATAAGCCAGAGAATACCAATATCGTTCTGACCGCCCCACTCGCTGGAACTGTCTATGCGATATATTATCCAAACAACCCACTCTGTGGAAAACCAAGTGATGAAATAAACATAATCACGAGGAGATCGTTTGACGAATTTATGCTTAAGGGAAACATGACTCCTCCAATACTCGACTTCTATTGGGCTTGTGGAAACGTCTACAAACCAGCAAGGTTTAAACCAACAAATGCCTTTGTATACAAGCCGAGAGGAGTAGCTTATGCGCAAGTAATTAGCTTAGGTGGAGGATTAGGAATCAAGTGAACATCTGAAGTATAGGCTTGTCTACGGTGTTTACATCTGCCGTTTCGATCGCCCTCTTTAGCCATGGGGGTAATGCAAACATGGCGTAATGGACATCTGCATCGTATGTGTGAACTTCAACACCTCTGATTATTGAGGTTATCTCGCTTTTGTTGAGTTTGAGTGGATCGTAACGTTTCGATGCGATTACAAATCCCCACATGCCAAAGCTTGGAACGTATTTAATGTAAGGTCTCACTACTTTAAATTTAGATTTTCCAAGGGTTTTTGCTATGATTGCGTATGAGTTGTAACCCAAAGCGTAATCGGCTGATGTAGCCTGAGTGACCATGATTCCATCATCGCTTAGAGCATCGTATATCGTGTCGTAGAATTCGAGTGAATACATAGTCGCACTTAAATCATCTTTTGGATCTGGTAGATCTACTATAACCAAATCGAATTTCCTTCCGTCTCTTACGGCATCTCTTAAAAACATCCTACAATCTTTGATAACTATTTTAATCCTCTCATCTCTCCAGCAATCTCTGTGAATCTCCTTTAGATACTTTTTCGAAAACTCTACAACTTTAGAATCAAGTTCAACGAGTGTTACATTCTTAACGAATTCTCTGGGAAATCTCGTTAAAACCTCCACAACACCCAAATCTCCACCTCCTATTACTAATACATCTACTGGTTTTCTATGCAATAATATCGTAACTAAAGCTGGTAAAACCAGAGATTCAGAATAAGGCTCATCTCCGATATCTGAAATCTGAAGTGAGCCATCTAAAAAGAGACATTTGCCTAATACTGGATTGTAGGCTATTGCTATTGTCTGATACTTCGTCTGAGCTAAATCGATCAAGTAAAAACCTTCATAGATTTCTATTTGGGTTCTAAATTCTATAAGTTCAGACGAAAGAATCGAAATCGTTAAGCAAGAGATTACTAAAATTAAAGCTATTACTTGCTTCATCTCCATTCTTAAATTGAATTCGTAGTTTAACGTTAAAACGGCTATAGCCCCAACGGAGTTTAAAGCTCCAGCGATTAAAACCGTATTCAAAGAGCCTAACATCGGTATTAAAACAAACCCCGATATAAGTGAACCGAAGATTCCGCCAAGGGTATCCAAGGAATAGCAGATGCCAGAAGCTTCACCTACGCCTCTAAACGTAGATGCGATCCTTACAGCTGCAGGTATCTCACCACCCATCAATATCGCTGGAATCAGAGGTATTAGAAAACTCGTTATCAATGCAATTTCCCATTCGAGATTTTCGGTTTTTCTCGCGAGGGGTATTACAAAAATCGATAGTATTGCTATTGCTAACTCCAATACGAAGAGGATCTTAATCGGATTGAATCTATCTGATAACTTTCCGAACGTATAGGAACCTATCGACAATCCAAGCATAACTGATGAGAGAACGATTGCACTCGAGTAGAAAGACGATCCTAGTGTTACTGTAAACTCTCTTATCAAGACAACTTCGTATATCATAGTGGATGCCCCAGTTGAGAGCAGAACGATTACTAGCATTAGTAGCATGGTAATCAGCTTGTTCAACAACGCTTATATATTTTGGAGAGACAGAAATTTAGGAGGTGATATTCTGCCGGATTTTCAGGAATTGAAGAGTATGGTTTTAGATTTGGGTCTTACAATTAAGGATGAAATTCCTGAGGAGGAGATGCTGATCGTGGAGGATGAAGAGAGAGGAATAAAAAACATGGTTTTAGATTGCGAAGGTGTTATACTCGTAATAGAACAGCCCATAGGCAGAATTAAGGAAAGACACTACAAATGGTTTTTAGAAAAGAACAGAGAGTTACCCTTTGGGGCTTTTGCGTTAGATAAAGAGAACGATCTCCTAGTTTTTAGACAAACGCTTAGGCTTGACACGTTAGATATAGAAGAACTGGAATCGACTATTAACTCACTCGAACTCTTCTTAGCTGAGCACGGTGATGAGCTTTTGAAGATTTTGAGAGGTGAAGATTTATGAGTCTGCTTAAGAGGATTTTTAGGATAGCAAAAGCCGAAGCCCATGCAGTAGTGGACAAGTTAGAAGATCCGATTAAGGTAACTGAAGAGGGAATTAGAGAGTTAAAGAAACAATTAAACGAAGCTATAGAATCCCTTGCCCAAGTCAAGACTACTCAGATAAGGTTTGAGAAAGAAGCGATAAACGAGAGAGAAAGGGCGAAGATGTTTGTGAAAAGAGCAGAATCCATTCTTAAGAAGGCTAAGAGCGGTGAGATTGATAATGAAGAAGCTCAGAAGCTTGTAGCTGAGTTATTACAGAAGGCTGAGATACACGAGCAGAATGCGAGAACGCTGGAGCAAGAAGCACAAAAGCAAAGGGAGATAGCTGTGAAGTTACAGGCTAAGATTGATGAGCTCAAGACTACGATAGCAAAATACGAAGCAGAGCTTAAGACTCTAAAAGCGAGATATGCTACTGCTAAAGCCGTTAAGAAGATAAACAAACAACTCGCAAAAGTTGATCCATCGGATACGATTGCTATGCTTGAAAGGATGAAGGAAAAAGTAGAGGAAGAAGAAGCTTTAGCTACCGCTTATGAGGAGATAGCTAAGGAGGTAACCGTGAAAGAAGAGGAAGTAATCGAAACAACTCAGAAGTTAGAGGAGTTAAAGAAGAGGTTGGGATTGTAAATGGTATTTTTTGACGTCTTTAAGAAGGTGCTTAAAAAAGAGGAGAAATTGCCTAACGTTCTTGAAAATCCATTGGAAAGCTTAAAAAAGGGGGATATAGTGGAACTCGACGGAGAAACTTGGGAGGTTATAGGAATAGCTGTATACAAGTACAAGGGTAGTGTAGAGAAGGAGTGGGAGATAAGATCTGCTAAGAGATCTGGATTTTTAAGCGTTGAAGACGGCAAGATATACTTCTTTGAGGAGATTGAACTTGAATCTATAAAACCAAATTTAATCAAATATTATAGAAGGTTTAGAGAACCTCCAGAAGAGGTTGAATTTAGTGGAAAGGTTTACAGACTTAAGTATGCTGGAAAGGCTACGTATGAAAGAAGTTCCGAGAGATATCCAGTTGAAATTTGGGAATTTATAAGCCAAGATGGAGAGATAATAGACGTGGAGATCTGGGATGAATACGAGATAGAAACCTACAAGGGAAGGCAACTAAAAGAATGGGAGATCGAAGGTGTATTTAAACGAAAATGACTCAATATTGTTTAAAATAATTAAGTCTCATAAGCCAAAATTCTTCTTGCTTGCATCTTTCCTATTTTCGAATTACCCTCTATCAATAGGTTACTTCCAGCTGAAACCTCTTTTATAACACATTCACCCATTATCCTAACATCTCCATCTGCAAGAATTGCATTTCCAATACAACCTCTCAACACAAGCACGTCAACGGCTTTAATGGTGTTAAATCTCGTATAAGCTCCTACAACAACTCTTTCACATCTTATTTCACCGCAAACCTCACAACCCTTCGATAAGTATAACTCATCACATTCTATACCCCCTAAGAAGCAGCAGTTGATACCAGCTATTACTTTTCCACTAAACCTTATGTTTTTTGTAATTGTTGAATTCTTCTTAACTATTAAAACTTTCTTCGATTTGTCAATGAGGAGTATCATTTCTTAACACCCTGCCTGACCTTAACGGCAACACCTCTTTCCATTTCAAGCATTTCAAAAGCAGATAACACGGCTTTTCCCGTAGCGAGTAGTTCATCCTTTGTGTTTACTACTAATACCTCGTCGTTAGCTCTGATGTTTCTGTCTACATCTACTACGTGTTTTGCAAATACACTCCTCCCCATCGCTATGAAATCGGAAACATCATCAATCACGACAACTCTCAACTTCGGATATCTAAAAGCTCTATGTAACCTTTTAGCCCCTTCAATGCTTAAGGTAAACCATCCCGAATCCGCTTTCATTGTGGCAATTCTTTTATCTCCATCGAATATCTGTCTAATCCTTCCAGTAGATGAAAGCAGAAATCTGCAAGAATCTGGGAATAAGGCCTCTCCAGCTCCCTTTCCAAACTGGTAATCCGCTATAACCCTAACGATTTTTAGGTTATCTACCATATCTCCTCTCCCTCCTCTGATATTCCCTTAAAATCCTTAAGAAGTCTACATATCTAAACGATTTCCAATCTATGTCAGCGAAGTAGAGTTCGCTGTATATGCTCTGCCATATCAAAAACCTTGGAATCTCGTTTCCGGCCTTTATTATCAAATCCGGCTGAGATTTTATCGAAAGGAACCGTTCTATAACTTCTTCATCCACATCTTCGGGATTAATCTCTCCTCTTACAACAAATTCAGCCAACTTTCTTAAAGCGTTTACGATTTCTTCCTTACCATTATCGTATACGATGTTAACAATTACGTCTCCATTTCCAAACTCCTCTACATTACCGTCTTTCACATATCTAACTCTAAACCCGTTGGCATTAATACGAATATCCTTTTCAACACAAACACTTATCTCTTCTACTCCAAACTCTTTACACCACTTCACAAACTTAATTAAAGCATCTTCAGTTATATCACCGGAATCTATTATCACTACATGCCTTGGGACTGTTTTTATCTTCCTCTTGAGTAAGAGCTCATACACTTTTAACAGCATTGATCAACTTTAAAAGCAGAGGTACTTAACACTTCCCGATGTACGAAATCGTCACAATAGCACTTCTATCACTTATATCGGCTGAATTAAATCCAAGATTTGCTTTTTCACTGTTTTTAACTGCTACGTTCATTTACTCATTAAAAAACGGTATTAAAATTGGAATTAGAGATGTCGATGAAAAAACCTCGTACTTCAATACATTTTTGATAGCAACAGTTCTATTAGCACTATCATGTATCTTTTTGCCGAGAGAGATAGTATGTGCATCTGTATTTGCTGTCTTAGCTCATGAGTTTAGGAGGGGTGCTCTGTGGAACATCTTAATATATACGATTCTTTCACTTCTATACTTCATATACTTCTACTACGTGAACTTTTATCCATTAGAACTAACCCATGTATTCTTCCTATCCCTTGCGGGAGGGATATCTGCATCTATAGTTGAGAGTGTCGAAAGTAATGCAGATAAGAGGTTTACAGTTGTACTTGCAATGGCTACGACCTTTACGATCTTTAAGATATATGTCCCAACCACATCAATCGAATCCCTCGCCTTAGCTTTTCTGGTATCTTTTATGATTAGTCTTATAGCTTTAAAGTTTAGAATCGCAGACGAAAGCGGATTGATGAGTGCAACGCTTATAGGAACAACTTTAATACTCTTCACAGATATCAGGTTTTTCGTAGTAGTTTTACTCTTCTACGTAATCGGTTCGATCTCGTCGAGGTACAAGTATAGGCTTAAGGAATCGTTAGGCTTAGCTGAGTATGGAAGAGGTTACGCAAACGTATTTGGGAATAGCTTAGCACCTCTATTCTTTGCATTGCAGTACGGAGTTACCAGAGAAGAGTTTTTCGCGTTAGCCTTTGTCTCATCTGTAGCAACTGCATTGGGTGATACTATGGCAAGTGAAATCGGTAAAACTGCAAAGAACGTGTATCTGATCACTAACTTCAGGAGGGTTAGGCCGGGAACAAGTGGTGGAATATCTCTAATCGGTGAAATCTCTGCATTAGTAGGCTCGTTAATTGTATCGATTTCAAGCTTTTTAATGGGGATAATTCCAATCGATTTGATACCTATTGTTGTTTTATCTGCCTTTTTAGCAATTCACGTAGACAGCTATCTCGGTGCTACACTCGAAGAAATGGGATTACTCACTAATTCAGCTGTAAACATCCTCGCAACTCTTAGTGCTGGATTTTTCTGCTATGTCTTCCTAAGTATCGCATAGGCTACGATTAGGGTAATTAAAGCGATTGAGAACTCAAACCCTGGTGTGACTTCTGCTCTCGGATGCTCTGTTACAGTTGGAACTCTAAACTCAGCCCTAATCAATTCCTTTTCACCTCCGATTTTTGATATAATGCCCAATAACTTAGCTAACCTTTCGGAGAGTTTGTAGTACATTATCTTCACGACATCGCTTTTAGCAGTTTGAGCGAATTCGTAATATGCAACTGGGAGTATTGGAATTACAGCCTTCTCAACCTCAGATATAGCAAGCTTTGCCGAGTACTCTGCATCCCTTACATCTATCGACCCATATCTCAACTCTATTGCCAAACTCGACTGGACTATTGCATCCACTGCGACTACTGAAGCTCCAGCGTACAAACCGTCTCTCAGTAAAATCCTTGAGAGTTCTATCGAATCGTAAGCTTGATTAAGCAAAGAGGTTTCACCGGATAGAGAAGAGGCGTAAATAAATATTGAACGGGCTTGACTGAAGTAAAACTCAGCTCTCTTCTTTATCTCCTCTGAATTCAACTTGTAATCGACTTTTATCTCTGAAAGCAGGCTAAGCCAGAGTTTTGCGCTTTCAACCCTTTCCTTTGAATACGCTAAGTAATACAATGCATCCTCCTCACTCCTAGCGGTTTTTGCATTCTCTAGCAACCTCTCAGCTTCTCCGATCCTCTCTTGAGCAGCTGCAAACAACTGGAAGGATTCTATTCCAATCTCAGCTTTTTTAAGGGATTTCTTCATTTCAGATATCTCATTCGAAATGATTTCAACTTCTCTGTCAAAATCCTTAGCTGTTTTAATTTTCTCCCTATACGCATCGTACCTCATGAGAATCTTAGCCTCGAAATATCTACTTGTAGCTGTATAATACAATCCCCTATTGTAGTAATCCTCTGCCTCTCTCATAAGCTCTTTAACCCTTTCACTTTTAATCCCTACAAGGCTAATGGATTTCCTCATCTCTTCTGCGAGTTTTTTCAAAAGTGCTGAGTATTCTGTTATGTTAAAGCTCGGTATCGGCTTCTTTATCTCGTATCCAGTGTAAAACCTCAAAGCATCGTTAACGGTTTCAACTTCGTATACCTTTATTCCAAGCTTTTTACCAAAATCAACTAAATCTACTCTCTTCACCTCTGTAGTTATTATGTTTATGAATCCGATTCTCCTAACCTTCTTCTCCTCAACGTATATAAACCTCTGCCCCTTTGGAATTAGAAATACCTTTCCACCGTTTTTTGCTGCAGCCTCTATCTTGTAGTTTAAACCGCCTACTGGCCCTATAAATCCATCTGGGTATATCATTCCAGACATGTAAACATCGTCATTGATTTTAAGATCCTTTAAGGCGGCAATAGTTGCAATAGTCATGACTGCACCGGCAGATGGCCCACCGACTATCGGTGCATCCGCCTCGATTACGTAGAAGAAGTCGTGCTTTAAGAAGTCTATTCCAAGTAAATCGCAAGCAGTTAAAGCTGCTAATTGTGCACTACCCTGCATGTCTATCTCGGTGTAAGGCGTTGTTGAAACAAACACCCTACCATCTCCTGGTGTTACTATTACTGTTATGTTTATGACAACCCCAATTGGGTTTTCACCACTTGTAACCGCTACGGCTTTTATCTCTACTACTTTTGGATTTTCAAATTGGGCTAAAGCTGTAGAAGTCAGAGCTATTAGACAAATAACTACGAGGAATCTCTTCATTGGATTTTGTAAGATCTCAAAGGGGAAAAACGTTTCGGTGTTTGATTTTGCTTGAATTCATCGAATCATCGAAACCTTTAAAAACATCCTTGAAGTGATATCAATTGAGAAATCTGTTCTAAAAAAACGAGAAGTGATGTAGGTATGATTGAGGACATGATATATAAAGGAACCACGACGGTTGGGCTTGTCTGTAGAGATGGGGTAGTGCTCGCTACAGAAAAGAGGGCTACTATGGGAAATCTGATAGCGAGTAAAAGGGCTAAGAAGATCTACCAAGTTGCCGACAGGGTTGCAATGACGACTGCTGGAAGTGTTGGAGATGCACAATTCCTTGCAAGACTTATAAAAGTTGAAACGAGCTTATACGAGATAAGAAAAGAGAGGAGGGCTACTGTAAAGGCTATAGCTACACTCACCTCAAACATACTGAACTCCTACAGGTTTTTCCCTTACATAGTTCAACTCCTAATAGGTGGAGTCGATTACGATGGGAGCAGTATATACTCAATAGATCCAATCGGTGGAGCTATAGAAGAGAAGGATATAGTGGCAACTGGCTCTGGAAGCTTTACGGCTTATGGAGTTCTTGAAGACAGGTTTTCTCCAGATATGAGTGTTGATGAAGCAGTAGAACTTGCTATAAGGGCGATATATTCAGCGATGAAGAGGGATTCAGCATCTGGAGATGGAATAGATGTTGTTAAGATTACCGAAAAGGAGTATTATCAGTTTAAACCCGAGGAGATTGAGGAGATAATTTCTAAGTTTAGGAAGTAAATGGTTAGGTTGTTCGATGAGATTAAAAAGAAAGTAAAGGCAAGTATTCCTCCGAGTGTAAGAATTAAGAACGTAGAGTTCGAAGGCCCAACTTTGGTTATCTACGTTGAAAACCCGCAAGAGCTTGCAGAAGCAGATATCGTAAAGAAACTCGCTAAAGAACTGAGAAAGAGAATAATCATAAGACCAGATCCAAAGAGTCTAAAACCTAAAGAGGAGGCTAGGCAGAAGATCTTGGAGATAGTTCCAAAGGAGGCAAAGATCACAAATATATACTTCGACGAGGAAAACGGTGAGGTTATAATAGAGGCTGAGAAGCCAGGAGTTGTCATTGGGAAGGGTGGAGCGACTTTTAGAGAGATAATGAAAGAAGTCGGATGGAGTCCAAAAGTCATAAGAACTCCTCCAGTGAAATCAAAGATCATAGATAGCATAAGAAGCTATCTTATGAGTGTAAAGGAGGAGAGAAAAGAGATACTCAAGAGAATTGGAGAGAGAATTCATAGGGGGATTCTTCTTGAGGACAAATGGGTTAGGGTTACGTTTTTAGGAGGGGCAAGAGAAGTTGGAAGGAGTTGCTATCTCTTACAGACACCGGAGAGCAAGATAATAATCGATTGCGGAGTGAACGTCAGTAATATAAATAGTACTCCATACCTATACATCCCTGAAATCCAGCCGTTAGATAGTATCGATGCTGTTGTCATAACACATGCACACCTAGATCACTGCGGATTAGTTCCAATCCTATACAAATACGGCTATAGAGGGCCGATTTATCTGACCCCACCTACAAGAGATTTAATGGTTTTACTCCAGCTCGACTTCATAGAGGTTGCAGCAAGGGAAGGAAGTCAGATTCCTTATGACTCCTCTTTGATAAGAGAGGCTTTAAAACACACGATCACACTTGACTATGGAGTTGTTACAGATATAAGTCCAGATGTAAGACTGACGTTTTACAACGCTGGACACATACTTGGTTCTGCTATCGCACATTTCCACATCGGTGAAGGTTTATACAACATAGCATTCACAGGCGATTTCAAATTCGAGAAGACGAGGTTGTTCGATAGAGCTGTAACTAGTTTTCCAAGACTTGAAGCATTGGTAATGGAGGCAACTTATGGCGGTAGCCAAGACTTTCAGCCTTCGAGGAAAGAGGCTGAGGAGAAACTGATAGAGATAATAAATCAAACGATAGACAGGGGTGGCAAAGTTTTGATTCCAACTTTTGCAGTCGGTAGAAGTCAAGAGGTGATGATCGTTTTAGAAGAGGCTATAAGGAACAAGAGAATTCCAGATGTTCCAGTTTACTTAGACGGAATGATATACGAAGCTACAGCAATTCACACAGCCTATCCAGAATACTTAAATCCCCAGCTTAGGGATTTGATATTCTACCATGGGATAAATCCGTTTATAAGTGAGAACTTCGTTAGAGTTGATTCCGTTTCGAAGAGAGAGGAAGTTATAAATGAATCTTCGCCATCTATTGTATTGGCAACTTCTGGGATGCTAAACGGTGGGCCTGTAATGGAATACTTCAGGCATTTCGCGGGAGATGAGAAAAACACCATAGTATTCGTTGGATATCAAGCTGAGGGAACACTTGGAAGAAAGGTTCAAAAGGGTTGGAAAGAAATACCGTTCCCAGTTGATGGGAGAAGGGAGGTTGTAGAGGTTAGAATGAGAGTTGAAACAGTCGATGGATTCTCGGGGCATTCGGATAGAAGGCAACTGATGAACTACGTTAAATACCTGAATCCAAAGCCCGAAAAGATCATAACTGTGCATGGCGATGAAAACAAGTGCATAGATTTGGCGTCGAGTATATACAAGACTTACAAGATCGAAACAAGGGCTCCAATGAATCTCGAAACTATAAGGTTTATTTAGATGATATTGGTTTGTCCGATCTGCAAGTCAACTGAAATAGTCTTCGATGCGGGAGGTTACACTGGAAAGTACAAGTGCAAGAAATGCGGTTACATCGGGAGTTTTATAATAGAGATGTCTGAGGAGGAGTATAAGAATCTGATAGATCGTGATCGATCTAAAAAAACAAATCTATAAATATCTGAGCGAGATTTCGATACATGGAATCTATCATTTCTCATGCTAAATCTGGTAAGCCCGTAGTGATACTCGAAGACAACAGAGCGGCTATTTGTGTCCCAGCAGAGGTTGTTTCTGGAAAGATCGTTAACATGATTATGAGAAATTGTGATGAGATTAGGCTTGCGATTCCGTGGCGTAAGATTGTCGAATTAGGTTTGAACAGGTTTAGGTTTTACAACGGAAATCACATTCCAGTTGATCCGAAGCATAGGATTTCAGCTGAAGATAGAGCTGTTTTTATCAAGAAACTGATTTCTGGAGAGATTCAGATTGGTGATGTAAAGTATCCTGGCAGGATTTTCGTTGAAGAAGCAAAAGAAGGGGGAGTTCTTGAAAGACCAGCGATTGGAGAGGCTTGTATAGACATTTCGAGAATGGCTGGATTTAAAGCGGCAGCAGTTTATGGAATAATATTAACTCAAGACGGCGAACCAGCGGATAGAAATTATGCTGTGAGATTTGCGGAGGATGAGGAATTACTCTGCTTTGAGATCAGGGATTTAATAGAGTACAGGCTTAAAAACGAGAAGTTGATAGAGAGAGTAGTAGAAGCAACACTTCCAACGAAGTTCTACGGAACTTTTAAGGCAATAGGTTACAAAACACCAATAGGAGAGATAATAACGCTTGTAAGGGGAGATGTAAGTTGTGGTGATGTCCTCGTTAGAATTCACTCCGAATGTTTAACTGGTGATGTCTTTCACTCACTTCGTTGCGATTGCGGTGAGCAGTTGGAGTTATCGTTGAAGATGATCGATAGAGAAAATAAAGGAGTAGTTATATACATGAGAGGACACGAAGGTAGAGGAATTGGTTTGATAAACAAACTCATGGCTTATAAGTTGCAAGAGGAGGGGAAAGATACCGTAGATGCGAATATAGAGCTTGGATTCCCACCTGATTTGCGTAGCTATGGAATCGCCGCACAGATTTTGATGGATTTGGGTGTTAAGAGCATAAGACTTTTAACAAATAATCCGCTAAAAATAAAAGAACTCGAGAAGTACGGGTT
The DNA here is from genome assembly GCA_964462505.1 of uncultured archaeon. Lineage (GTDB taxonomy): Archaea > Halobacteriota > Archaeoglobi > Archaeoglobales > Archaeoglobaceae > CAYWXE01. Next base: position 35,098 of record CAYWXE010000002.1, read on the forward strand.
TAAAGTTGTAAGAGAGCCGATCGAAGTCAAGCCAAGTGAGTTAAATCTGCCATACTTAAAGACTAAGAAGGAAAAACTTGGGCATCTGATATGTCTAAACGATTGAGATGCACGTGCGGATCTGAGCTGAAATCTGCTACTGGTTATTGTCTAAATTGCGGAGCTAGGAATGCATTGGCTTGTGGTTTGTACAACTCGGACTCTAAGCTTTACATCTTCTTCGTAGGTAGGTTTAAAAACGAAGTGATAAGTCTTAAGAAGTATCCAGAGGAGCCCTCTCTTAGAAACCTATTTGAGATCTCAGCTGAGAAGATTTACGAGAGGAGGGTGGAGGATGTCTACGTTTCTGGAAATTGTAGTGAAAAGATTGAAGAGGTTTTTTACTGGCTTAAGGATTTTTTATATCCATTTAATTTAATGAGAACAGACGTTTTCAGTTGTGAAAAAGATTTCTTCTCAGAGCTTGAAAGATTCGTTAGAATCAAGAGTAAGCTAAAAACTGTCGAGCTTCCTCCAGAAAAGAAGATTCAGGGAAGTCATTCGACGATTATAGGTGAGAGAGATGGTTACTCTCTCGTTTTAAAGCTTGCATCCTCGCCATACGTGAAAAAGGTTGTACCTGGAGTAATCGAGAATAAGGGAACAGCAAGTGGAGGTGTTAGGCTTAAACTTACGAGGTGTGATGAAAAAGGTAACATAAGGGCTCTTTTAATAGATGGTGCCGCAGTTCAACAGTTGTACGTGATAACGACTGCATCGAATAAGGAGGAGGGAGAACAGATATTGAAAACCCTTAAAACGCTAAAAGATTAGTAATAGTATTTTTTGGATTATGCACGACAAACATTCATTTTATAGTCTCTTTCTAACTATCAACAGAGCACACATTATATATTCGTAATCCTACATTAGATGACAACAATGAAAGTCGTATTCGTGTGCTCACCATTTCAAGGAAAGCAAGAGAACATAGAGAGAGCAAAGGGATACTGTAGAATGATTGTTGATATGGGTTATATCCCAATAGCTCCTCACGTCTACTTCAGCCAGTTCATGGATGATCACAATCCAGAGGATAGAAGAAAAGCCTTAGAAATAAACAAAAAGCTGCTTGAATTCTGCGATGAACTCTGGGTATTTGGTAATGAAATAACAGAAGGAATGAGAGAAGAAATCGAATACTTCAAAAGGATTAAGGGAGAACATAAAATCAGGTTCATTAATCTGAGATGAAAAACGTATTTGTCTTCCTTGAAGCTTCACTAGAAACAGTTCCTAAAGTGATATCAAAACATCCAGAGGTTTTATCGGATGCAAGGAGGAGGAAGAAGAAACCTACTGAAATGATTTTGGACGATTCAAAGCATCACAATGCAATGAAAAAGCTGAAAAATAGGGAAAAAAGAGGTCGTCCCGACATAATTCATCAATGCCTTCTGTTATTACTGGATTCGCCGATAAAGAAAGATTTCGATATATACGTCCACACGATTAACAACGAAATCATATACGTGAACAGTGAGACTAGATTACCGAGGAATTATAACAGATTTATAGGTTTAATGGAGGATCTGTTTAAGAAGAGGAAGATAGTTGCAAACGGGAAAACTCTGCTTGAGATGACAGATTTAAGCCTTAGAAGAATTGTTGAGGGGAGAGAGGTAGTAGTGTTGCATGAAAGAGGGGAAGGAGAAGAAGTCCTATACGATGTATTTAAAAGGAACTTTGCAGTTTGTATTGGCGCATTTCCCCATGGGGATTTCTCTAGAGATGTGTTAAGGATTTTAGGTAAGGCTAAATTCGTAAGTTTTGGAGTAGAATCTTATACGAGTCTTTATGTAACCTGTAGGGTTATAAGTATCTATGAAAGAGTTCGATTTGATTAGAGTCGTTGCAGATCTGTTTGCAGATGAAAACGTTGAGGTTCCAGCAACACTTCACGATGCATCTTACGTTAAATTCAACGATTATTACTTGGTCTTTACCTGTGACACCGTTAACGAAATAAGTGATTTTCCCAAGTATATGCTTCCTGAGGAGATGGGTCATATGGCTTTAGCTGTTACGCTCTCAGACTTAGCCGCATGTGGAGCTAAACCCCTATACTTCTTGAGTTCTATTTCGTTAAAGGAGGCAGACTTAGATTTTTTTAGAAGGATTTTAATCGGTATAAAAAAACTCGCGAAGAAATATGGTGTCAGGGTTATAGGAGGTGATATAGACTTCTGCGAATTCGTTGTAATCGCTGGATTTGCAGTCGGTAAATCTGATAGAGTTGTAACGAGATACGATGCAAGGATTGGAGATAGGGTTTACGTTACGGGTTTGCTTGGAAAAGCTCAGTTGTGCTTAGAGATGCTGAACAGGGGTTATAAAAGGGATGAACTCCCCTATGCTGAGAATCTCTACACACCAGAACCAAAGATAGAAGAGGGTATGAGAATTGCAAGGTTTGCATCTGCTATGACAGACATCAGTGATAGCCTAGCTATTTCTTTACACCAAATAGCAGAACAGAGCAAGGTAAAAATCGTAGTAGAAGATTTACCACTTGACCATTTAACGGAATACGTAAGTGTAGAAGAGGCTCTTGAAATGTTTTTGTACGGTGGAGGGGACTTCGAACTACTCTTCACAGCTGAGAACTCCGATATAGGGATAGAAATAGGAAGAGTTGAAAGGGGTAGAGGTGTCTTCTTAAAAAATGGAAAAAGAGTTGAGTTTAGAGGATTTTCACACTTCTGATGTCATATTTTCGAGTTCATTCAAAATCTGTTCTATTTCTTTTAACTCCTCTGTAATCTGATTTATATCCTGTTGAGTTATCTCAGTCAAATTCAGTTGTGGTTTTACCTCCTCTGGGAGTTTACTTACACAACAGCAGGTCAGAATAATTGCTATAACGAGGATTGCTAATAGGAGTCTCATTTAACCACCTCCGAATACGACTAAGACGTTTCCATTAAACACCTCTTCCTCTGTTTTGTTTAGGTATTTAACTCTGTAATATCCAGTTCCACTAAGGTTTAACGAACCTTTACCAATTGCGAGAATTCTGAATTCTCCATTCCCTACGACATCTACACTCCCCTTAACCACTAGTTTTCTCCAGCTGTCTTTTGTGACCTCAGTCACCACTGCGGATTCGGGTGTTATGTTTAAGTTGCCTACACCTCTAATCAATGCCACCTTTAGATCTCCACTAAGTTCAAAACTACCATTTACACTTGCATGAACTATTCCGATTTCATATCCGTAGACTACCCTAAACTCTCTGGCAAGTCTTTTGAGTTCGTACACGACATTACGAATATCAGATCTAAGCTCATGGATGTAATCCCTTACGCAGTTCAAATCACCATTTACTAAGCAATTCCTTGCAGTTTTCAACTTCTCTTCGATCCCCTTGAGTTTTTCATCTACATCAGATACATCCAAGCCAAATACTTCAAATCTGTCCCTTAACTGTTTTAACCTCTCAACAACCCTCTCAATCGCGTTTAAAGCTTGCTCATAAGCGATTAACCTGAATTTTATTCTGAGATCCCTCATTGCATTTCTTATCTCTTTGTAATTCTCCGATTTGTTCACTTTTTCATAGGTTTCGTTTAAAATTCTTAAGATCTCTTGTTTCTTACTCTCGTTTAACCTATGCATTCTCTTAATAACGTTTTTATGCCTTTCAATTAATTTAATCGCTGTCTTCTTTGCAATCTCTAATCTCTTCTCAATGTTTTGGCTAAGATCTTCGATTTTCACGATCTTCACCTTATTAAAATCTTCGATGTGCTTAGGTTGTGCAGACGTCACCGATACGATACACATTAACATCAGTAGCATAGCGATGATTATAACCCTCATAATTACCATAAATCTGATAATACTTAAAAATGTTTCGCTTGAAAAACGTTAAAATTTAGGAGAGGGGCAAAAGACTTTTAAAAATCTTGATAACTGTATTGTTCTTCGCTTCTGTAGCAAAGGAAATAGGTTGTAGAGCTTTGGAAAGAAAATTCTAGAGGATTTACATCGTATTTTGCTGAAGATCAGGATTCCTAATTTTTAATTCTAATTATAAATAAATATAAATATAAATGAATAAAATTAAAATATCTCGGCTTCTTCAAAAACGACTATCCCGTTTTCAGTTATAACGTAAGGCTTTGGTTTTCTCGAATGCTTGACTCTTCTCATTTTAACGACTTCTATCCCTAAAACCGGCTCATCTAATTCACTTTTCCTTATAATTTTTAAGCATATCAAACCGTCACATACATACTCAAGTATTCCATACTTAGATGCGGTTGGATTGTATTTATCGGCTTCACTCGTGATTATCGCAGTCACGCCACTACTTTTGAGAATTCTCCTAAGATTTGAGAGCATTCTATACCACCCTGCATCATCGAAAAGTGTTTCTAGGACGCTTATACTGTCTATAACAACCCTCCTTGCCCTAAAATCCATTATAATCTCAGGAAGATCGCTTTCGATTCTTTCAAGTGATTCTTTAACTTCGATAGCCTCAAGTCTAGTTATTTTAACACTATCACTGAACTCGTTTAAATCCATTCCGACGCTTTTAGCAGTCTCAATTATACTCTCTTCGTCCTCGTCAAAGCTAATCATTATACACTTCTCTCCATTTTTCAGTCCAGCGTATATGAAGTGCAAACCTAATATCGTTTTTCCAGTTCCATATGCACCCACAACTGCAACTACATGTCTCTCTGGAATTCCACCACCTAATAAGTTATCAAGACCCTCAATACCAGTTGAGAGCATCATACCACTCTTAACAATCTCGTTATCGTATACCCAACGCCTGGATCTATCTTTGCATTGTACTTCACGATCCCTTCCTTTTCGAGTATTGGAAGAATTCCCAAGAACTTTTTAAAGTACAACCACCTCGTTATAGTATCCTTTTCTATCTGCCATTCGAATACGAATACGGCATCAGCCTGATCTAAAAGCTCTTCCTCCTTGCTCTTATCCAAAACGCCCTTTGTAAGCAAGAGCATCATTAGAACCTCCCTCTTTATACATAGCTTTCTGAATCCCTTTATCAGATCTATTAAGTCGCTCCAACTTATGCGTTCATCGGTCAGTCTTGTTAAATCCGTTAGCGAATCCAAAAACACTATGCCCCTACTAAACCCCTCCACTACTTCTGCTAACCGCGCGAGTATATCCTTTTCTCCCTTTAACTCCTCAACCCTCAATCTCCTCTCTGCAACCCATCTCATTGGAACTATACTCCTCCTAAAGTAAACTTCAGCCAAGCTGATTACGTTTAACCTCTCGATTAGCTTATCACTTTTAGCCTCGGGAAACATTATCTTCAAGTCCCTTATTATCTCATCCCTCGTTTGGGTAATTGAAACGTAATTCAAATCGAAATCCCTATTTGCATTTTTCATAAGAGAGGTAACTGCAAACTCCCTACCACCAGCTCCAACCTCTTCGAGTAGTACTATTAAACCTTCATAAACTCCTCCAACCTGTTGATCTAACATGTCTATTCCCGTTGGAAACTTCATGATATCAAGCCTCTACGATCTCATCACACAGTAGAGATATCTGTGAATAGTAGCTTTCATCCATTTCCCTTTCAAGCGTGAATATAGTTCCTATAAATCCCCTAAGCCTTATTTTTCCGATTATATGCCTCAAGAACTTTATGAGCGTTTCAAACGATTTGTAAAGAGATATAGTCGAAAGAGAATCTATATATATAAATCTATTGTCTGCTGTAATCAAATCCATCGCCCTCTCAATCGCCACTTGCAACTGAATTGGATCTGGAGAGTTCAGATATATGCATCGATCGGTATCTATCTCCTTACCTCCTAATTGCCTCGTTAGGCAGTCTATGAATATCAGTCTATTAACGTCTATTCCCTCCTTTAAAAACATCTTTTTTAAGCTAAAATAAGGCTTGTTCAGAGTTACATAAATACCCTCCGCAACAGATGTGAAGTACTTAATTATCTCTAAGCTAACCTTTACGTAATACTTTGCATCGACTTTTACGAGTATTATTTCAGCACCCTTTTCTAAAGCCTCTCTAATCCTATCAACCAGGTTTGTACTTGAACTCGTAGTCTGCTCTGACATATCTCCCCTCCTTAATCTCTATACCGCTATCTGTAATTTCAAATGGTATCCATTCGAGTGGATGTGCAGATCTATACTTTTTCAAAATCCTTAAAGCTCTTGCATAACCATCTGGAATTCTAAGCAAATCCATGTAAATTACACATTCAGCAAAGTGTCTCGTCTCAGACCATTCACTCACAATTGGTGTCTCTTCAACGAATATAGCTGTGACATCGTTGTCATAACACATCTGAGCTATATAGGTTATAGCCCTTCGGTAGAGCGCTCTATCTGCAAGTGCTAAGTCGATAGATGTAGATGAATCGAATACTACTCTGTCAACATCCTTCAAATTCATTCCAACGAATTCTATCATTTTTTCTCTGAGTTTATCTCTCGTTAGTGGTAACAAATCCTTTGCATCTATATCTACGAATCTCCAGTTTATCTTTTCGTATACGCCTTGCATGAATTTGAACTTACCGATATAGCTTTCACAGCTCTTGGGGTTAAGAGTTGTTAAAATGTAAACTACTACTTCATCGTTCTTTGCACCCTCAGCTGCCCAATGTGAAGCTAAAATCGTTTTACCTATTCCACTTCTCCCAGTTATTAAGTTAACGGTGTCTCTGTCTAAACCTCCGCCGAGGTGTTCGTCGAGCTTTTGTATTCCGAAGCTTGCTTTCATATCTCTAAATTTCGGAGGTAAATATTTAAGGTTAACTAAAAAATTTAATTTTGCGTATATGATACCAAAAGATTCTTAAGCAAAAATTACCAAACAACTTCTGGGGCTCGTGGTCTAGCGGTTATGACGTCGCCCTTACGAGGCGAAGGTCCCCGGTTCGAATCCGGGCGAGCCCATTAACTTTTTTACTCTATGACTCACTAAATCATTCATGAGCGTTGAAAAACTGTTTCTACATGAAAAAGTTGTAGAAGTTCTTATAAGAATTCTTGAAGCGGAAGAGAGGGGAGAAGTGATATATCCCCTACAAATCGCCAAAGATATCGGATCCCCGTACAGTTATATTTCAAAGATAATTAAGGAATTCGAAACTCACGCACTGATAGACAGTAAAGTGAGAGGAAGGATTAGATCCGTTAGATTAACGGAATGGGGTAAGAGAGTTGCAGAGATCCTAAGAGAATTGAGAAACGAGTTAAAGAAGGATTTCATCGCAAGGAAAAAATTAAAGATACTTGAGGAATACCTGAAGAGTTCTAAAAGCGATTTCAGATATATTGCACCAATTTTGGCTGAATTAGAAATATTAGAAGCTTCTACAGATGATCAAGAAGTTCTAAAGGAGATAAGAAACCTTAAAAGAATTGCTGAGGAGATAATAACATGAAGAAGTTACTTGAAGTTGTTGAAGACTTCAGGGGGGATATGATTAAAACTCTATGCGACTTAATAGAGATAAAGGCGATTTCACCAGATTTTGGTGGAGAAGGAGAATTGGAAAAAGCTGAATACCTAATGAGATATTTCGATGGATTCGATTACGTTGAGAGATTTGACGCCGAAGATAATAGGGCTAGAGGTGGTGTAAGGCCGAATGTAGTTGCAAAGGTAAAGGGAGAACTTAATAGAACGATTTGGATCGTTGCACATATCGACGTAGTTCCAGAGGGGGATATATCACTTTGGAAAACTCCACCGTTTAAAGCTACGGTAATCGAAGATAGGATATACGGAAGGGGAGCTGAAGACAATGGACAGAGTTTAGTTGCATCTCTCTATGCTGCTAAGGCAATAATAGAAGCTGAGATAAAGCCGAAGTATACCCTCGGCTTAGCTTACGTATCGGATGAGGAGTCTGGAAGCAGATACGGGATTCAACACCTCTTAAAGCTCGGTATATTCAATAGGGACGATATGATATTAGTTCCAGACGTAGGAAAACCAGATGGAAGTTATATAGAAATAGCTGAGAAGAGCTTACTGTGGCTGAAGTTCAAGGTCTACGGAATTCAAAGCCATGCAAGCACTCCAAAGCTAAACGCGGCGAGAAGGGCTATGAAATTCTTACTCGATTTAGATGAAAAACTTCATTCAAGGTATAACGCAAAAAACGAATTATTTAATCCTCCTTATTCGACTTTTGAGCCTACAAAGAGGGAGAAAAATGTTGACAACATTAACACAATCCCGGGAATCGATATAAGTTATATGGATTGCAGGATCTTGCCGGAGTACGACTTAGATGAGATTTTGGAGTTTATAGAGGACGTTAAGAAGTTTTACGAAGCTAAAGATAACGCTAAGATAGAGGTAGAAGTCCTACAAAAGGAGAGTTCACCGCCAACTCCAGAGAATGCGGAGCTCGTTAAAAAACTTAGAAAAATAATTGAGGAGCTTAGAGAGGTTAAAACAAAGGTATATGGAATCGGAGGAAATACGTGTGCATCTTTCTTTAGGAAAGCTGGGTTTGTAAATACAGTAGCATGGTGCACAGTTGATGGTACTGCACATCAACCAAACGAGTACTGCAGGATAGAGAATATGGTTGAAGATGCAAAGGTTTTTGCGATGTTGCCTTTGTAGGCTTGCGGAGCCCACGGGGTATCACGTTTCAACCCCGCCGGGTTGCAAGCCTTATTATAGTTTTTAGAAAAACGATTTTAAAGTTTTCGTTGGCTTTGGGATATGGTAACGGGGATAGTATTTCACGAGGAATACTTAAAACATGAACAAACTCCAACGCATCCCGAGAGGAGGGAAAGACTTGCATATACAATGGATCAACTCATGGAGGAGGGGATCTTCGATAGAGAGGATATAAAACTGCTTAAACCGTTTAAGGCTTCACTTGAAGACGTCTTAGAGGTTCATACCGAAGAATACGTTAGGTTTCTTGAAGTCGAGAGCAAAAGGGGTGGGGGAATAATAGACTGGGATACGAATATCCCGCAAGGAGTGTTTGATAGGGCTTTACTTGCAGCTGGAGGAGCTATAAGAGCTGCTAAAGCTGTTTTAGATGGAGAAGTTGACAACGCGTTTGCAATGGTTAGACCACCAGGTCATCACGCAAAACCATATATAGGTGCTGGGTTTTGCTATTTGAACAACGTGGCGATAATGGTTAAATGGCTTTTGAAAAGGGGATTTGAAAGGATTTTAATACTCGATTGGGATGCACACCATGGCGATGGGACTCAAGAGATATTCTACAATGAAGACAGAGTTCTATACATCTCTACACATCAGATGCCTTTATATCCAGGCACAGGGTTCCCGCATGAATGTGGAGTTGGAAAAGGAGAGGGCTATACTGTAAACATACCACTACCACCCGGGACGAGTGATGAAGGTTACATGATGGTTGTAAGGGAGATAATTGAGCCTATAACTTATGAATTTAAGCCAGAGTTCATAGCTATTTCTGCCGGACAGGACAACCACTTTACAGATCCGATAACTGGTTTAGCTTTAACCGCAAGGGGATATGCTGAGTTGATGAAGTGGGCTGTTGAAACCTCAAAAGATTTGTGTGACGGAAGGCTTGTAGCCGTTTTAGAAGGAGGTTACAGTGTTGAAGCGGCACTACCATACACGAACCTTGGAATTATCGCGGCAATGGCTGGATACGATATATCCTTTATAAGAGAGCCTGAGGGTTATTTAGCTGAACTAAAATGGAGGAAAAGGGAAGATGCAATGATAAAGTTGAGGAGAAATATAGAAGAGGTCAAAAAAGTGCATTCAAAGTATTGGAGTTGCTTTAAATAAATGTATTTAGTCGATTACTTGCAGAGAAGTTAGCATAGTAACAATATACATAAAAACTAACAACAACTAACCGATGAAGAGTTCATCTCCTATCAGAACCCTTTCAGCTGGTTTTTCAGCGATTTTTGTGATTAGAACCTTCCCAAACTCTTCCCAGATCTCTTTTGCAATTTTTATCTGATCTCTATCCCCTACTGCAACGAAACAAGGCCCATTTCCAGACAATCCACAGTTTACCTTTCTACGCCATAATACTTCTGCTATTTCAATCGGATATCCGATCATTTTGCAGTAGTATTTTGTATTTTCTCTCATGACATCGAAGTAGTTACCGTTGTACAGTTCTGATAAAACACCTCTTAGCTCTTTGCTACTCATCCTTATCTCCCTTAAGCTTACCCTTTTCCTCTTAAACCCCGGGATTAGAACCGCCACGTGATACCTCTTTTTATCCCATCTGATTAGCCTTAACTTCTTGTTATCAGATACGACAAATCCGCCCAAAAGCGATGCGGATGCATCGTCGAATGCACCAGTGAAACTTATTCCCATCTCCAATGAAATCCTTGCATTTGCTGATAGGATTCTGTAGGCGTCTAATTCATCTCCAACTCCTTTTAAAATCGCACAGATCAAGGCGTTTAGAAATGCACTACTACTTCCCAATCCACTTCCAATCGGTATTTCGGATTCCACTTCTACATAACCCCTCTTCTTGAAAATACTCAAAACTCTATCTACAACTTTACTTTCAACTCTTTTGCCGTTTACGATTACTATGTTCTCCTTTAAATCCTCTTCAAAGCTGATTTTAACCCTTATGTACAACTCTAAGCCGAATGCCGAACCAATTCCCAAAGCCAATGCGTTTAAAACAGTTCCAGATGCGTATGCTTTAGCCCTCATTCTCCAGTTGCGGCAAATAACGCTATTCTCTCCCTTATCAACATATCCAATTTTTTTAATCCGACTATTTCAAGCTCCTCCTTAGTAATCCCGTAGTGCTCAATTATTGCATTCAAATCGAATTCTGGCTTGAATTCGAGCTCTCTAAATCCTATCGATTCAAACGTCTCTTCATCTACTACTACTGCTACAACTCTATTTAAACCCTCTTTTAATCCCAACTTAACTGCGTCTCTTATCTGTCTTGTAGCGGAATAATAAAGCAGTATTTCAAGCGTTAGAGACCTAGAAATTCTCTTACCACTATTCCAGTTTTCCAATGCTTTTTTTGCTGCAAATTCGACTGTTTCCAATCTTATAACGTATTTAGAGTTTATAAAAGTAGCACAGTTTGCAAATCTCTTGAAGTCCTCTACGAATACCTCACCGAACACTACCCTCATACTATCCTCATCACGGATTCAACTCTAATGCCTTTATCGGTTAAATCGTATCTCATTATAGCTTTTGGAACGAATATCCTTTTAAACTTTATGAACTTGAGCATTCTCTGAATTTCGTTCCCCTCTTCTTTCAATGTCAGCTCTATTACGCCATCAGAATGGTGTTTCATAGCTGTCTCCACTTTTGAATCGAACATGCCCTTTGTCATCAAGAGTAGATAAACTGAGTCATCTCTCTTTGCACACTTTGAGAAGTTTTCCATTAGTGTTAACACATCCTTGAATTCATAGTTTGATATGAAGTACGTCAAGTTGTTAACTACTACCCTGTCGAAGTTGTTACTCGTAATTATAGATATCACATACCTTATCGGATCGTACATCGTGTTTCTGAGGTATTTCCTTATATCTCTCTCCTTTAACTCCGATATCACCAAACTCACGACTTCGATCTTTTCGACGTAATCTTCAGGGAAGTATAGCCTTATGTTTTCCCTTATCTCCTCCTCTGTATCATCCGTTGCTATGTATAGTACTCTTTCATTGTTTTTGACACCCTCCACTGCGAAGTGAAAGGAAAAGACATCCCCACCGGCTCCAGGGTCTTCCAGTATTAAGATTACACTGCTCTTTGGAAATCCACCGTTTAATTGAGCGTCCAATGAAACTATTCCCGTTTTAAATTTCATAGTTTAAAATAGACTGTTGAAACTATTTAACCCTTCGGGGTTTTTATTAAACCTTTGTAACAAGCTTGTAGTGATCATATTTAGGTGAGTAAACTTCCCCCATTTGTTTCAGCTTCATGAGAATCTCTTTTGCCTTTTCTCTACTTATACCCTCCCTCTCTGCTTCACTCAGGATTTCCTCTTCTGGAACACCTTTCTCAAAGTTTGGTTCTAATCTCTCTATGATCTTCTTGATAATAACAATCCTATCTCTCTGCCTCTTTGAAGTTCCAGAAAATGCGTAATCTATATCTATTTCTCCCGTCTCTGGCTCAATCGCTATTTGCTCTAAACTCCTTTTAATGAGATTTATAGCTCTCTCAACGTCTTCAACCTCTACTCTATCGCTTAACCTAACCCTTGCGGAAGCTTCAGCTAACCTTATAATACTTTCGAGCTGTCTTGCTGTAATTGGCATCGGTGAATTCTCCTTGGCTTTAGCTCTAAGGGATATGTAAAACTCCTCTATTTTTCTCTTAGCCTCTTCAGTTAAAACTGGAAATACAGTCTTCTTAGCGTAGGCTATGTATTTCCTAAGAAGCTCTGGTTCTATTTCTGGTTTAATCCTTGAATATCTAAATTCTCTATTCCTTCCCACTATTTCTCCGAGTTCGTGAACGTCGAGTATATGCCTCGCGAGTTCTCTATCCCTCTTCTCATCCGGTTCATCTGTCATCACAAATATTAGATCGAATCTCGAAAGAAGTGTTGGAGAGAGATCTATCTGTTCAGCAATTGGTGAATATCTATCAAATCTCCCATATTTTGGATTCGCCGCTGCTAATAAAGCACATCTCGCCCTCAGGATTGCGTTAATTCCAGCTTTCGCAATGCTAATCGTTTGCTGTTCAAGTGCCTCATGCAAAGCGTTTCTGTCCTCTTTTCTCATCTTGTCTATCTCATCGACTAACGCAATGCCTTTATCAGCTAAAACCAAAGCTCCGGCTTCAAGTGTCCATCTTCCATCGATCTCATCCCTAACTGCTGTGGCAGTGTTGTGGACAACAATTCCATTCGCTATAAAGCTATGTGTATCTTCAACAGTTAAATCGTAAACGAAATCATATGGACTTCTTATCACTTCTTTTTCTTTTATTCTTTCCCAAAGTATATCCGAGTTCGCTAAGGAGCTAAGGTATTCAAGTTTAGCCTTAATAACTTTCTCTTTTTTAAGAACTTCGTTTAAGATTTTCTTAATTTCTCCCTTAAGCTCTTGATTGTCAACTAAGTTTAAAGCATCTTTGAGAACTTTAAATGGAATTAGCACATTCCTACCCCTTCGAATGAAGTATTCGTAGAATTTAGTACGACTGATTCCTAGTTTGTTGTGATCTATATATCTACCAATTTTTAACATTAACTCGTCTGGGATTTTAAGTTTGACGTTTTCAATATTTGCGAGTTTCTTTATGATCTCCACAGCCCTCTTAAGCGAAGACCTTGAGATAGTTTTTCTTAATTCAACTGTGGTAGATCCGTATACATCCTTAGCCCTTAGCCCATAAAATCTCCTAATCTCCCTTAAGATTTCAGTTACATTTGGAATTACATCTATGTTTGTGTTGTAGTTTTTCTGAAGTTTGAGTATCTTCTGAAGTTTCTTCAATTTCTCAGGATGTTCAAATCCTATGAATTTCGCAAATTTTTCAATATTATCTCCATAAATCTTCAATTCAAACTTGTTATGCTTGGAAATAATCACTCTTTCATTTATCTCTGATTTTTGACCTTTGACAAGCCTCTTTCTTAAGTGAGATACTATTCCAAATCTCAATAGTGCAAGTTGAAGCTTTTTAGCAAGTTTTTCACTTGTAGTTTCAAGTGCTACATAGGATGAGCCATTACTTCTAAGAACAACAGTTCCATCACAGTCGAATAAACCCTTTATGAATGCTGACAACTCTTCATTTGGTAATGATAGTAGGATTTCAGACATATCGATTCTGTTAGATTTTGGTGAGTTTGGAATACCGAGTTTATTTAGAATGTGTCCAATGATCTTTGAATTAAACTTCAAAGCGTTACCGTCTTCTTTGACTTCAACGTCAAATAGCTCTTTAACTATTTGCTTGAACTTACTTCTAAGCTTTGGATTAGTATTCGAGAATCTAATTGTAACTCCATTGTAGGGAGTTGTTGTAATATCTCCGTCTCCAGCGATTAATCCTGCAAAGTATAAGAATCTTTTATCGAGATACTTGGGAAGTCTTATCTTATAACCGTGATACTGTGAAAAGTATTCAATCTCTTCAGCAATTCTCTCTAAACTACATCCTGCTAATTCTGCAAGTTTAATGAGTGTTAACAATTTTATATTACCTTTAGCATCATCCCTTACCCAGTTATAATACAAACAGTTCTCACTTACATGTAATAACTTTGAAAGCTCTCTCGTTGTAATTCTTTTATTCTTTTTTATAATTTGAATTAAATCTTTAACGAGTTGTTTTACACCGTAAACTGTAATATTATCTAAATCTTTTATAAGTTCAATTGTTAAAATTCTTCTTCCTCTATGTTCGAGTTTCTTTGCAGTGGCGATAAAGTCATCTTTATCGAGTTCTTTGGCTTGTTTCCAGCAGATGTTACCATCAATCATTGTTAAGATTTTCGTTTCTAGCGTTGTGATTATTTCTTTACCAGTAACTGTTTTAATTCTAACGAGTTTTTCTGGCGATTTAATCTTCCAAAGCCTGCTTGAAGTTCTAAATGCAACATTCATGGGATTAATCGTCTGAATCGTTATTGACTTATCTGAGACGTAAATACCATCCTCAAATTTCTCTAAATTTGTAGATTCTACGAGTTTTGAGATTTCAATCCCATAGCTCTCTGTGAATACTAAAGTATCAGGTGCTACACAAAGACCTGCAGTTGTAGTACCTTTACCAGTTGTATAAACGCTCCTTGGAGCTATTCTATGAACATATCTCAAGAGCTGGCTGTTGTGCACGAATATATCATTCGCTACGAAGTTATGATGTTCCAAAACCTGCAAATCGTAAACAAATGGATGTTCGGGCTTGTAAGTTTCAATTTTGACAACTTCATCCCAGAATATGTCAGAATTCGCTAAGAGTTCAAGAAATCTGACGTTAAATTCGGCTCGCTTGTTTCCGTTAAGTTTACTCTTAAAAGCCTCAACTATTTTGGCAAGGATATTTCTAGAGGGTCTTCTGTCTCCCCTTTCCAGATGTTGATAAGTAGTTCTGCTGACACCGCACTTAGACTGTGTGAGTCCGAGCAACTTCCTTGTTTCCTTTAAAATTGTTGATACATCGGGAATTACGTCCAAGTTTGGATTGTTTTTGACATTCCATGAGCAGATCTTTGATTCTACCGTGAACCCTATCTCATCAGCAAATTTTAGAGCATTCTCACCAGTAATGGTAAGTCTGTAGTATTTCCTGATCTTTGGAGTTCTTGAATTTGTAGCCTTACTGTAGGTTTCATGAAGCTGAGATATTATTCCAAATCTCAGGAGAAGGTGTTGTATTTGCCTAAGTAGCTTCTCAGAAGCTGAAGTAACAGAAATCCTTGGTCTTCTTTTATCTACACTAGCCTCAGCATCAAAGAAAGCTGAAAGGAAGGCTCTAATCTCATCTCTGCTACATCTAAAAAGTAAATCGGGAACTCTCTTCTCTCTTGACTTACCGTTTATTCCTAAGAGATTGAAGAAGTTGTAAAGCTCTACACTTGAAATTATTACTTCTTTTACAGTTTTGCCTTTATGTGGATTTCTAAACTTTGGATTTAAGCCCAATTTTTTAGCATAGTCAAAGAATTCGTTGATAAGCTTATCATCGTTGTTCGTGAAGTATATAGTTGCACATCCGTTTCTATACTGAGAGTATCCTTCAGCTATGAACAGTGCTATGAATCTCCAAAATTCTGGAGATGTTTTCTCTGGCAATTTAAGTCTTACGGCATTTCTTGCTTTAGACTTTTCAAAATTACTTGGAATCAATTGTGGTTTTCCGAATACGGGAATTATTCTGGGTGTTGCTATTAAATCACCCTTCTTCAAGTCTTTAGCTTTAACGGTGACGAACTTACCATCCCTTATAGTGAAAAACGGATGAGTTGGCGTTACCTTGATAATTCTACCTGTCTTAGTCTTAATCTTAAACATAACCTCTGGAGCAAATCTCTTCCAGACTATGTTAGCCTTGGAAGTTCTAAGCTTTAGTGTGCACGAATCGAGCGAAATTATATTGTGATTTATTTCAGCATAAAATCCGTCATCGATTTTCTTCTTTCCATTCATTAACACTTCCTCAACTAAATCTCCAATCTTTACAAGGGTTCCATCTGAAAGCAGAACTTCAGTATCGTAATCGACACATTTAGCAACTCCGGGATCGCCTACAAGCAAAATGTGGATATCTCCTCTGATTTCAGTTCCGTCTGGGAGTCTCTTTGGAACACCACCGAAGAGCTGGAGAGCTATAGCAAGCTTTATGTCTTCGTAGCCGTATATCGTTGGAGCAATCGATTTTACGATCTTATCGTAGATGTTTGGATCTCTGCTAAGAGCAATTATCTTTTCCTTGTCTTCTTCAGTGATTTCAAACTCCTCGTACTCCTGTTGTAGTATTTCAATGGAATTACCTTCTATGAATAGATCCATATGTGTCAATCTCTTATGACTGCCCCTCGGCTTAGCCCTAACTATGCCATTTATAATTACCCTATCTCCTGGATTTATCCTCCCAGCCAAGTCTCCTTCGAGTATTACATCGATTGTCTGTGGTTGCTCTCCACCCTTTAAGTTTTCTGGAAACTCCTGAATTCTAACCCTTTGACTGTCTACAGATTTACTCTCCTCTGGAATTAAAACGAGCTTTTTCGAACGACAATAGCTGCATTCATTTGGCGGTTTTATTATTGCATCGTCTTGTGGGGCGAACGTTATATTTGAACAGTTTAAACATCCAAAGGCGGCTTCAACAATCCTTGGTCGGACTTCTGTAACCTTCCTAACTATTCCCTCAACTGCAATGAACTTAGAGATGTGCTTACTCCTGAGATCTCTTATCAAGATCTTCTTAGCAGTTGGCAAGTTGTAAAACCTAACCTTGCAACCGTCAAGCGATACGCCATGAATGTTTGTGGTGTCAGCCAATCCCTGTTCGGCATGTCTTATGACTTCATCTGGGTTTTCAAACAACTCTTCAGCTAAGACCCCTCCTTGAAACTTACACAGGTGTTCTGTCACATCGACGTATAGAGATTTCGTGTCGGCACCGTGTTTGATCTTGTAAGCTAATTCGTTGATCTTACTATGATAATACCTCTCAAAGAACTCTGCCCAAAGTTTTGGAGTACTAGCCATTATAAGTAGAAGTGGACGGAAAAGCTTAAAATTTTACCGCCTAATTTTATCGGATGATTCCAAAGAGTTTGGCTCAGAGATTTCTCAAAGATCTTAAGAAAGATGTTGAAATAAGGGTTTACAGAAGTAAAGACATGTTGAGATTTGCAGAAGAGTTGAGTAAGCTGAGTGAAAGGATTTGTGTGGAGTTTTACGATCACCTAGAACCGAAGCTGAATCTCCCAGCCATATCCGTTGGAAACGTGTTTTTCCATACGATCCCAATGCATAACGAACTCGAATCGTTTCTATTTGCATTAAAGATTGCAAATTCGAAAAGGATATACGATTACAGATGTGATATCATAACATTCGTATCTCAATTCTGTCCAAACTGCAGAATTACAGTTGATTCTATAAATAGAATAGCAATGGAATCTCTAATAGAACATCACGTAGTCGACGTCGTGATGTTTCCAGATCTTGCAAGTAAATACGACGTAAGGAGCGTTCCTACAACTATTATAGGAGATTTTAGAATAGAAGGGGCGATGGATTTAAGAGATGTAAAGAGTTGGATTGAGGTTTCATTAAACAACGATTACTCAACTTACTTCGCAGATAAACTTATGAACGGCGAATTGGATTTAGTTAAGAGAACTGTTTTGAGTAATCCAAGACTCTCAAAGGTCTTGGGTGAACTGATGGCTCATAGAGAGTTTATTGTTAGACTTGGGGCTATGGCGGCAATAGAATCCCTCTGGAAGATAAATCCAGACATAGTGAGTTCCGCTAAGGGAGAGATCAGATCGCTTTTAAGGCATAGGGATGTGAGGATTAGAGAGGATGCAGCTATGATGCTCGGAATGATCGGAAACATCGACGATTTAATATTTCTAGAGGAGTTTGAGGACGATAAGGATATAGGTGAAGTCGTTAGAGAGGCTATAAAGATGATAAGGAGGAAAGAACGTGGTTGAGATTCAGATAGATTCGATAAGGGCTACGTATGAGATTAGAGGTGAAAAAGCCGTTTTAATGTGTCCCCCACATCCATTAATGGGTGGTAACAGATTCGATGTAAGACTTGAGAGGATTTCGAGTGAGCTGACGAGGAACGATATCTCCACTCTCCGCTTCGATTACAAAACTCCATTTAGAGGGGGAATTGGGGAAATAGAGGATGCTGAGATCTGTCTTAACCATTTAAAAGATAGACACAGCTTAATAATCGTTTTAGGTTATTCGTTTGGAAGTGTCGTTGCATCTAACATAGCAGATAAATGCGATGCCGCAATTTACATATCTCCGCTGAAAAGAGTTGATTCAATCGAGTTTATCGATAGTAGAGTTCCAAAGCTCTTTGTAATCGCAACTAAAGATCAAATCGTTCCACTTAACGAGAGTTATGAAATTTACAATTTAGCATCTAAGCCAAAGGAGATCGTTGAGATAGAAACCGATCATTTCTACTTCGGCAGGTTTGACGTATTGGCAAGAGTAGTCAGAGATTTCGTTCTTTCTCTTTAAATCTTGACATTAGGATTTGTGTAATTAGTAATTTTCTTCTGAAGTATTTAAATTATGCACAATACGCGTCACGAATTTATGATCTTTCATAGCTCGAATAACAGTTTTTCCTTTTATCTCTCATTAATTCTTCTCTGAGTAAGCCGTTTGCGTTTTATTTGCGTGGATTTCGTAGTTAAGCATTATGATATCTA
>CAYWXE010000003.1:0-45946 GCA_964462505.1 uncultured archaeon
AAAATCTGTTAGGTAAGTTAATCGGCTTAGACAGACTAGAAAAAGCTTGGGAGAAGATGAGAGACGTAATCACTCATTTTGAGGATGTTAAAAGTAAGCTAGAAGGTGACATTCAGGGAATTGAACGTGAGCTAAAGGTTAGAAAAGAGCAGCAAAGTAAGCTTGAAAAAGAAATAGAAGATCTGAAGGCTGAGATAGAAAATCTTAAGCATAAGTTGGTGGATATTGAAGGTCATCTTAAGGTCGCTAAAAGTGAGCTAGAGAAGTGGGATGAGAAAAAGAGGAAGCACGATAATCTGATAGTAGAACTTACCAAGATAGATGAAAAAATAAAAGCTACAAAGGAAAAGATTGAAAGTCTTGAAACAGAATTAAAGCAATCTGAGGAAGCTAAAGAGAGATTGAAGGAATTGGAGCCAGAAATAGCTAAAATCCCGCTTTTGGAAAAATACGCTGAAAAGTTGAGTGAACTTAACAACTTAGTCGAAGAGAGAGATCAGCTGAAAAAGGACTTAAACACGATTTCAGACATAAGAAACGAAGCTAAAGAGTCGATAGAATCTTGCAAAGATTATGTAGAAGCTGTAGAGGTTGGAGAAGTCGAAGGAATACCAGAAGAATTATCGGAAATTGAGAAATTTACTACAAGAATTTCTACACAGGTAAGTAGTATTGTTAAGCAGATAGAGAATAATGAAAGAGAGCTTAAAGAGCTAATATCTAAAGCCTTAGAGGTTTTGCCAGAGGCAACGGCTAAAGCTAAAGATGCCAAGCTACAGGAACTTAAAGCAAGAAGGGAGGAATTAGACGCAAAAATATCCGAATTAAAAGGCGAAAGTGGTAGAGTAAGAGGAAGAATAAGCGATCTAAGACAAGCTTTAGAGATGCTTGGTGAAGCTGATACATGTCCCGTTTGCAAAACAAAGCTAACTCCAGAGCATAGAGAAAGGGTAAAAGATGAGGTACAAAGAGAAGTAAAAGGTTTAGAGGAAGATCTAAAGAGGATTAAAAAAGAGATAGAAGAACACGAATTACAGAGGAAAAAGGTGGATGAGGAGATCGAACGTGTGTCAAGGATCGATGTTGAGCGCATCGAAAGATTAGAGAAAGAGATAGCAAAGGATAAAGAAAAGCTCGCAGAACTTTACAAGAACTTACACGCTGTTATACAAAGAGTTAACGACCTTGAAGGTGAAATTAAGTCAAAGATGTCTAATACAGATGCAAAGATAGAGGAAATCGGAGAAATTCTAAACGACCTTGCTGAAAAGATCGGATACAAACCTGAGGATCCAGAAAAGGATTTGAAGGGATTAAGACAGAAGAAGGAGAAATACGATCGTCTGAAGCCGATTGCAGATAAATACGAAGAGATAACCCAAAAACTTAGCGAAGAGAGGGAAAGATTGAAAGAGCTAGAGGCTGAGAAGAAAGGAATTCAAAAAGAGGTTGAAGAGCTCGGGTACGATGAAAAGAGGCACGAAGAAGTTAGGGATAACTATGAAAAGTTGATGAGAAAGTTCGAACAAACCAAGACTGAGCTAGAAGAAAAAAGAAGTTCGCTGGAGAAGAAACAGGAAGATTTAAAGAAGGAAGAAGAAAAGATAACAGAACTTGAAGAAGAACTTAGTGAGCTTAAAACGAAGCTTGAAGATGTTGTAAAGTTTATAACGAAATTAAACAGTATTAGAAATGCATTTTCAAGGGATGGAGTTCAGAAAATGCTAAGACAAAGGATTGCTCCACTTATATCAGAATTTGCAAGGAACTACCTTGAACGTTTCAACCTAGATATAACAGACGCATCCGTTAGTGAGGACTTTGACATCTCAGTAATAAAGGAGGGCGGTGAAATATCGATTAAGTCGATAAGCGGTGGTGAAAAAGTTGCTATCGCAATTGCCTTACGATTGGCAATAGCAAAAGCTCTCGCTGGTAAAATTTCAACAATAGTCATGGATGAACCTACAACACATCTCGATGAGGAAAGGAGAAGAGAGTTAGTGGAGATTATGAAGAGTTTCTTCAGAGAAGGTACCACAATTCCCCAAATGATCATTGTAACCCACCACAGAGAACTTGAAGATGTCGCAGATACAGTATACAGAGTAGAGAAAGTCAGTGGAGTTTCTAGAGTTATTGCAGAGGTCTGAGGAGAGGACTATATAAGCACTTCTCAGCGCTTGTGCTTCCATAAAGCCAAGAAATCTTTTGAAACAGAATCATCTCAAAACTAGAATTAATAGAGATCCTGAATTAGGGAACCGTAAGATTGGAAATTGAAATTTTTTATGCAAAAATTTATTCAAGGTTCTGTTACTGGAGGGTGTCAAGTCCTGTCAACTTAACCACCTCAAATAATTGTAGTACAACATGAACAGCTTACAAAACAGATTCCAGTTTACAACCGGCTTTTTTGCTGTAATGAAGCAAAAGAAGATTTTTCACTCGCTGCTTGAAAGATGAAAACACCGATTCAACTAAACTTCTTTTTCCAAAACCCTTCGCACTCAAATTCCAAGTTTAGACCATCTAAAGCATTTTTCAGCCAAGTAGCTTTATCCACAACGAATTTAGGCTTACCCTCGCAGTACTTAAGTACTTCTTTCACAAAAGATCTTGTTACGAGCCAGTTTCCTGTTGTGTAAACTCTCATCAGAATTAACTCATTTCTCTCAACGTCAACTGCTGAGTAAACGTAGTAACGCTTTTTATTTGCTTTAACAAATTTCATCTAACGCTATCAATTTCCTTGGCTTTCTCTCTGTAGCAATCGGCAATTTCTGCTCAAACTTCTTTATCCATTTCCAGATAGCCGTGTGAGAAACTGGACGGATCTCTGAAAGGATTCTGGCTGTTCTTCTTGTTGAAGACTTTCTCTTTCAAACAATTTCAGCTCTTCTGTCAACTCCTTCAGCTTTATCAAAATTCGATGAAATATATCCTGAGATGGTAAAGTTTATGGGTCTACTGTTCCACAAAGACATGCTTAAAAAGGCCGTTGAGTATCTAGTCGAAGCTTATAAAAGATTACCTGAAAGATTTGGAATATTAGAGGATCTATCTCTATGCTATTTTCTGCTTAGAGATTATGACAAGGCAAAAGAATACAGAGAAAAAGCTGAGAAGCTTAGACAAGAGAGAAAACGTACTAAAAGCTATTGAGCAAATGTTCAGCAGAATGCTTATGTATTCCCGTGTATCTCGATAATATTAATGCATGCCTACGAAGGCAGACCGTTCTTTGTCGTAATCTCTGGTAAGATTGAAATAACTGATGAAGAGAGCATTAATGACCCTCAATAAAGTCATAAGCGATATTTATGAAGGATTAATAGCGGTAATAACAGTTAATGGAGCCAAAACTATTTTTAGAGATGATACTGGTGTAATATAGGCTGATAAGTGATACCTCGAATTGCTACCTTTTAATAGGACATGGAAACCCAATACCAGTCATACTCGTGGTACAAGATCTTTTATACCCGTTAAGAGAGTCAGAGGTCATACAAAGGATGTAGAGACGCCCCATTTCCATTGCAGGATTTAGCAACTTTATTAAAGTATTGATCTTTTCTAAGTTGAATAGAATCCATACTCTTATATACTATCTTATTTATTTAAGTTGAATAATAATTTAAATCAAATACTATTTCGATATAACCATCATCGAAGTCTACCCAGAATCCTCTTAGCTTACTCTTTACTTTCTCAAGCTTCTCAACAACACTTTTTAGGTCAAATTCTTTACCTTCAATTTTTAGCAAAAGTTTAACAGCGATAGACTTCTCCATTGAAACTGTTGTGTATTTTTCGGTATACGTGGAAATTAACACGTTTTTGGGATTTTCAGAGTTATTAATGAGCTCAGATACGACTTTAAGAGCGTCATCGAATTCTGACACAAGTTTCTCAATAGTTGTTATACAATTTTCGTTAATCCCTATACCCTTTCTAAAATGTTATGAGGCGTATTTCAGAGCTTCTCTTATATTCTCCTCCGTAAGTTCTGGATACTTCTCTAGAACTTCTTTCACGGATAAGCTTTTGGCTAGAAGTTCAAGTATTAGAAGAACAGGTATGTGAGTTCCTTTAATTACGGGTTTTCCTTCAAATGGATCTCTTTCTATCCTTTTAAACATATCTCTAAGTTTATTTCAAAAGTTTAAAGATTTTTTAGAGTCTCTATCATCTTGATACTTTAGAAAGATAAGGATCCTTTCTATCCCATACATGAGACATTGAAAAGAGGCTTGAGGAGGGTTGAAGAGAGAGATTAGCATTTGTGGAGAGAAATTCATCAGATTGGTAATAATCACAATCTTCAAAAGTTTTTTCTGAAACCATAGCTTTTTGGAGATTCTGTATTAAATCAGAATTTATCGAGGAAATCCTTAAGGCATCTGGAGTTAAGGTTAAGTCAGAGAAAAGGGAGTTGTTTGGAGTTGGAGGTTTTGAATTTACACCGCTAATCTTCGTATCTTCAGCTATTCTTAAGTATCACGATATGATTAACGAGAGCTTGGAACTGACAGCTAAAGAAGCCCCAGCAGGACTTGTGGATCCTACAATCTTAAACCTGATAGTTTCAAAGGCGGAAAATAATTCATTAGTTGTAATAGAAGAGCCGGAGGAACATAAGAATCCATTGATGCAAATCGAGTTAATGAGGGATTTAATTAAAGCTGTAAAAGAGAAGAACTTGACATTAGTTATAACAACACATTCCGAGATAATAATTCACTCAGTTTTAAAAGAAATTGAAGATGGTAGGCTAAAGCCTAATGACGTTAGACTCCACTATTTTATCAGAAGCAAGGAGGTTCCATGGACGAGAATAAAGGAGATAAAGGTGCTTGAAGATGGAAGTTTGGAGGAGCCAATGGAAGATTTCATAGAAGCAACTGTAAAGCTGTTCTAATATGAGGGTGATCTTTGATACTTCAGCATTTATACCAGAGAATAAGCCAGAAGAAGAGAGAACGGCCATTCTTAAACTAACTGAACTACTTCCAGATTTGGATGTAACCATATACGTGTCGAAAGGAATAATCAAAGAATATATGTCAAAGCTCAGATTATTCCCCAGTAGATTTCGTGAGCTTTTCAGAAATGTAATATCTGCAGCATGTAGAATAAAACCTTGTAAGGAGCTTGAATTTGGTAACAGTAAGATACATAGGATTGAACCCAAGAAGACAAACTTAGACAACGAATTTAGGAGTATAATTGAAGATAGGTGCAGGAAATACGATCAAGAAGATGAAAAATTTTTGGAATTATTCATATACCTTGGAAAATCAGAAGAAATTTTCTTAGTTACAGCATCGGAGGATTTAGCTTGTATGGCTAATGAGGCTAAAAGATTACTCAACTTGCAGAGATCAGTCAGAAATAATATTTGCTCATTTCTTGTGGAATTAAGGATGAATCAAAACTCATGAGGTGATGCCTTTGGGTAGGGTATTTTTCCAGTGTCGATATTGTAACAAAATTTTCGATGCTTATGATGAAAACCATGCAAAAGAGATAGGAAAGCAACACTTACTCAATGAACACTTCCAAGATGTTTATAATTGGTTTATAAATAAGTACGTTATTGAAAACAGAGGTAAATGTCCCAGACACAGAAGTAGACTGCAACCCAATGATATAGATAAACAAGGGTATTGTAAGATATGTGGATACCCGGTTTTAAATTGGTGGGTTGGTCTTGTAGTAAAGTCTTCAATGGTTAGGGAAAGACCCTAAGATCTCACTCCTTGCTTCGTAATCTAATTACTTCCCACTGTAGTGGTGATGCAACGTTGTTGATATAGTATTTAAATCATCCACAATGTGGTGTCACGACCCCCACTGTCAAACGAAACTATGTTTATAGTATATTTAGCTCTTGTCGATCTTTTGGAACAGAAAGCCCTAATTTCTTTAAATTCTGAGCATACTTCTGAAACCTCTGCAAACCTTAAAAGTACATTCTTATACGTTTTCCTCTTAATTTTTCGATTCTTTCTTTCAGGACGACTGTTAGTTCTTCCACATATTTTGTACCTCTGTTTCTTTTTCGGGAAATTCCATGGCTCAAGCTTTAGTCTAGTCTCTGAGATTATTCGGAGAAACTTCTGACGGCGTATCTTAATCTAAAATTTACAAAAGTGTCAAAGAATTCGACAAAGCACAAAAAAGGCTAACAAATTTAATTTTTAGTTTTCGAAAACTCTTAATTCTAGTAATTAAGATTAGTCTTGAAATACCATGAATTATCTACAAAGTGTAACTACCTCTAAATTAGGATATCCACATGAATTAATACTATTTTCTTTAGAGAGAGCCGAAAGTATAGTGAAAGAGCGATATAGGACAAGAGTTAAGCTGTTATCTATGCTTTTTCTCAGTCTTCTAGGTAAAGATGTCGAAATAGTAGATATCAAAAGTAATGATCCATTTTTAAAAGCTATAAACAGTTTAACAATGAAATCCAAAGCAGACATAAGCAGTAGCCTTGAGTATTTTTGTAATCATATATTAAATAAAATTGAAAGATTTAAGCAAATATATAATATAAATATACATAACGATATTATTAATTCTTTAAGTGATCTTATATTTGTCTACATTGTCGCAAAGGAAGTATTTAACACGGATACACTGAAAGTTATTGAAGTCGCAAATACACTAGAAGATATCCATGATGATAAATTACGATCACATGCGTATATCCTGAAAATACTCGGAGAGCATGTAAGTGGTGATATTACTGAAGATATTTTAGAAAATTTACAGTATAATGAACTTAACATTTACATCACTTATAAATTGTCTAATGTATTTAAAGACAGGAAAAATGAGTTTTTGCTAAAGCATTATAGCTACATTGCACAAACAATGGAGGAATTTAAGAGTTTATTTAAAACTGAAAGCACACTTGACGACTTAATTCTCGAAAAGCTGTTCAGAACGTCTATCATACTCTATATATGTGGATATATGAGTGCTATAAGACTTCCAAGAGAAGAACATGCGAATTATATTGAAAAAATTCTTTCGATACCTACAGTTTCATCATTTATCGAGGATTTATTAAGAGATAGAGTTAAAGTGAAAATCAAAGGAGTTAAAGTGGAATTATGGCTATTACCTTTTTCTATGGCTATATTCATGATTCTTCACGAAGTTCATGAATTCTTTGTTAGAGATTTTACTATACCACTCTTTGTAATCTCTATCCCTATTCATCTGCCATTTGCCATACCACTATTTTTCCTGCTAACTTTGGGAGTATCTATATGGTTAGTAGCCATTACATTTAATTTAAATAAAGCATTAAGAAATACTCTGATTGAGAAAATTAGGAGGGGAAATTAATGGCTTATGCTACCAGTTTATACGTTTCCCCTCTTGGAAAATTGAGAATTCCAACAAGAAGAGAAGTTCGAGATGCTCTGTGGAGATATATTTCGAAAAAATCTGTTGATTTAGAAGATATAGAACTTGATAATAATAAAGAGATTATAAAGTTTAATAATATAGATATAGAATTCAAAGTGAGAGACGTTCCCGAGATAAATAGATATTTATTGTCCTTTTTCCCAGTTGGACCATCTCCACCGAGTACTTGGCGAAAAAATAAGTGCATGAAAGCAATTAATACAGTTTTAGAGTTTTGTAATGCTTTAGGAGATCAGTTATTGATTGGTGAAGATAATGTAAAATTAAGATTTGAGCGGGTCTACTTTGATAACTATATTGATTGCTCTAATTGGGAAGTTGTATTTCCTCAGGCAAATCCTCCTGATAAAATTCTATTTTCAGAATTATTTCAAAAGCCAAAGTCAGAAATTTACAAATATATTCAAGAGCGAGTACCATGTCAAAGTGATTTAAAATTTTTCATATTTACTAATTTAAATACTGATGAAATTGGACCACTCATCCAAATGTTCAGAGAATACGAACTAAATTACAAAATAAAACCGCTAGATATTGCTCTTGAATTTGCAGAGAAATATTACAATAAAGAGGGACTATTCTGTGTAATAATCGATGAATATGAGATTGTTAAAACTCTTTACAGAGAATTTAAGATATATTACGATGCTAATAAAATACCCTCACAATTCATCCGTAAAGATACTATAGAAAACAAATTTGAATACGAGGGTGTTAAAACAAACCTGCTTCTTGAAATCATGACTAAAATTGGCAGAAAACCAATAGTTCTAAGGCCGCCAGAGGAGATAATCGATACAAATGGAATCCTATGTTTATCTGACATAAAATATACAGCTCAGAAGCTCTTTGGAGTATTATTTACATACTTTAGGGAGGGTATTGACGTTGAAGAAGAGGTTCAAATTTATAGAGACATAGAGTTTGACGCTGATGAGAATACAATCAACATCTCGGAGAATAGTATTTACACTTTAGCTAAAAAAATAGCTGTTCTTATTGGGGATAACATGAATATAGATATAATCCTGACAAAGGAATGGAGAGCAGATAAATTTAGGAAATTTGTAGATAAGTTAAAAAACTTTGGAATTAATGTTAATAAGGCTTATTTTGTTTCGTCAAAGGTTTCAAGATTTGTTGATAGTTGGGTCACCGAGAATTTAGGAAAAGACTTAACAGTTCATCCTTACATCATAATTGATGATAAAATCGCATTTCTTAGAACTGCTTCAAATGTTAGAATCTATAGTACTTTGCAAAGTCTGTTTATCAAGCTGGTATATCCACATCAAGAAAGAATAAATGAGATAGATTTAACTAAAATACTGTGGTTAGTAAAGAAAAGAATCTATAGAATACAAGAATGTGATGTATTAACAATTCCTGAACCGATAAAAGTATTTAAAGAACTTGGCGAGATACGCATAGATCAAAAATCGGATAGACTCGTAATACCACTTAGACTGCTTATTTAAGTGCTATTGTAGAATTTCTAGTCTTCCAATGCTTAACAAAAACGTATGACTAATTAGATCTCTCTACACCTCATTATCGTTGTAGGCATATTGTCCAGCTATAATAGCTTCCTCTAACGTTATAAACATTACTAACCTTCTCACGATTATTCATTCATTCTTTAAGCTTATTTTTAACAATTTACTATTATCTTTCATCCCATTCTGGAAAACAAGAGTTTCAAATCTTTAAGGTCTTGGTAGATGATTTCTCATGGATGTTGAAACCACAAAGCTAGCAATCTCATCATCTCTATCCTTAAGATAATCTGGAAATTCTATTCTAATTGGCTGTGTAAGTTGATCTGTGCTTGTCTTGATGAAAAATCCTAAAATTTCGTAATTTAGCCTATTTATGAGCAATCTATCGGTTTTAACCTTCTCTTCTAACTTTCTCTCGATTGCTCTTAATTTTGCTTGGGATTTGACGTTCTTTTTGTATCTTTTCAGCTCATCTTCTTTTCTCCACTTTCTTATCCCTTCTGTTATGCTGAGAGTTTCAGTTCTCTCACAGTAGTTTAGAATTTGATGGAACAATGCTTGATCGCTGAAATCGCTGAGCTCGGCAATATCCAGTAAATGATGGATGTATCTTCCCCGGCCTCTCTTAACCACTCCTAGAAGCAGGACATCTGCTTTCTTACAGGCATCCATTAAGTTATTCCTGGCATCTATTAGCGCTTGTACCGCTCTTTTTCTGATATCTCCTGGAACCTTCTCATACCACTGGCTTATCGAAAGAGGACCATCTATAACTACAGCATAAATTTGCTCACCTTTCTCTGTGAGTTCTTCTATATGTTTTCTGGCTAATTCACACAAGTAGGCTTCTCTTAAGGCTGAAACTATAAATCTCAATTCAACATCTTCAAATTCTGTATGTTCATCGGATATCGCCCCATCCAATATGTCAAGCTCCAAGGGGCTACCAAATAAATCAACAACTCTCTCCGAGTCTATAACATCTGTCAAAGCTTTTGCATCTTTAACCTCCCTCTCCTTTACGAATACTGATATGCCGGAAACAGCATACATCTTTGCCGTAGCTATTGGTAAAGCGTTGCTTGAAGTGTCGCATCCAATTACAGGCTTTTCCATGAAATCCTGATTCTGTCGAACCTTCTTAATCTGTATTTTGCTTAACACTTCATTTTTCACGGCTTTTATCTTATCTTTAGTTTCCTTTGCAAGTTTTAGCGATTTTTCCACAAGTCTTTCCTTAGTTTCACGATATATCTCTGGATAAAGTCTTATAATCGTCTCAATCTCGTCACTTATGCTCCTACTAAATACTGGGTGCGCAGATTCGATGAATTTCTTAATTTTTTCAAATTCTTCCTCGATCCAGTAAGTTAGAGGAATTATCCTCACATATTATCATTGTTACAACACAGGTTTATTTTTAACGGTAAGAATACTGTTACTGAATGATTATTTCTATAATGTAAATCACATCCTCCTCAGAAATAGAGGTATCAAATACTATGATTCCCAAGCAATTCCTATACAGATTAAAGAATTCTGGAGGGTGAACCATCACGCAAATCTATTATCCTTAATCTCAACTACTCTTTGACATGGTAGACCTTAGAGAGATCATACATACTATGGGTGGACAGTTAAAGGAATTAACTGATAAGTATTCAAAATTATATCATAAATTTATAGAAATATATTATGATTTTGGGTTTAAATATGAATTAGGTGATCTTAAGAAATGGGAATATTTTGGAAAAGAAGTTGAAGATCTAAAGAGTAAGATCTTAGAAATACTTTCAAAAGCTTTGGAGTATGCTGAGATAAAATGTGGAAAAATGAATAAAAGAGAACAAATCATTTTCTTATGCTATTTTATTCGTTATTCACGAGCATTTGAACTAGAACGGCAATTAGCAGATATAATAGCACCAGTGGTTAACTGTAATCCAAACTATGTTCAAAAGGTGTATGAGAAGTATAGGAGGGGCAAGTTAGATTTAAGAAAAAGCGTTAGGGCAAAAGTCTTACAGAAATTTAACTACAGTTGTGCCATATGCGGATGTAAAGAGAATTTAGTCATACATCACATAATTCCAAGAAGTACTGTTGGTTTAGTATGCCCAAAGGAAATCTTAAACGAGGATAATTTAATCGTTCTTTGCGAAGAATGTCATAACATGTTCCATCCCTTTGAACCATATAGAAGTAATGAGGATTTCTATAAAATAGTTGATCTTTGGAAGGAATTATTAAACCAGCTGCGGTCAACTATATCATCTGAAAAGCAACATGAAGTAATTCAAATATTACGTAACGAATTTAAGCATAGATTTTCACCATTTGGAAAATCACCAACCTTATATGAGTATGAATTGAGTAGACTTCTTAATGATGAAGAACTAGAGAAAGTCAAAGAACTATTTGAACATTTTTGTGAAAAGCTTAAGAAAGAGCTCTACAGTTCTTAAGAGAGTTCTAATTTTGTTTCCGATAATAAAGTTTCTACTCTCTCTTCTGAAATGCTAAATTTTAAAGCTATTTTAGTAACCTCAATATAGATATTCCAATGAGACGTGAGTCGATGAAGTATGAGGATCTACAAATTATCCTCTTGAAATTTATGAAATCCTACTGGAAGAGGGTAATAGCATTCGATATGGAAACACATGTTCCTGATCAGAGATATTTGACAGGAGAGCGAATACTTGCAATAAGTTTTGCTAGAAGAATTGGTGGGGAATTCTTAAAGAGCGATGGAATCGAAATTAAAACCTTATTTCTTGAAGAAGATACTGACGATGCTGAGATAGACCTACTTCTAAGATTTGGTAAAGAATTAGGCAGAATTAAGCCTATATGCGTTTTAGGATATGGTATGCGCCAATATGATATACCACTGTTAGCAATTAAAAAGCAGTATTATGGAGAACACATGAAGAGTCGAAAGGAGTTCTGGAGAATTGTAGACTTTGTTGAATCTGCACTTCACATAGATTTATATCACATACTAAAATATAAAGGATATAGAAAATTTGATCAAGTCATAAACTCAGAAGAATTTGCTAGTTTACCCCTTAAGAGAACGAAGAATATTGTTACTGGTGAAAGAACTGAGAAAGCCATGAAAATATACGAATTGTGGGAGAAGAATAGAGATCAGCTTAAAGAATATGTCGAAGGTGATGTTCATGATTCTCTGCTAATTGCAGAGAAGATCTTACTGGAGGCAGGTTAAATGGTTATGCTTTATTTTGATATTGAAACCTTGGGAACATCCATTAAGGATAAAATAATCGCTATTGGCGTTAGTATCGTTAACGGAGTTAAAAAAATCTGGAAAGAGTGGGAGCTTGGAGAGAAGAGTGTTGTGGAGCAATTTTATGAATTTCTTGAGAGTTTAAATCCTAAAGAACAGACTGTATGGGTCATAGGATTTAACATTTTAAAGTTTGACGTCCCGCTTCTAATTCACAAGGCGATGAAATTTAACATGGATGTAGCAAAGTGCTTTGAGTTGTGGCACGATTGTTTTATTGAAGACGAAAGACAAGTTCTTCTGCCTCTTAATGACTTCAGATTTGGATGTTTAAGTGCCGAGAATGTTTATAAAGCTATTAAAGAAGTACTCAGAGAAGAAATCAAAAGAAGAAAGGTTAAAATTAGAGAAATAAAACATAAAAGTGATGAGATCCCAAAATCTTATAGTGAAGGAAAATATGATAAGATAATAGAGCATCTATCCTCTGACTTGGATTTCCTTGAGGATTTGCACTATATACTGAAGTGCAAATTTGATATTCTAATATCCAAAAGAGACCAACTTAGGAAGATACTATGCCAGAGTTCGATGTGATAAAACCTTGTGATTTAAAGAGAATAACAAAGGGAAAGATTGGGGAGTGGATTGCTAGAGATTACTACAGGAGCAAAGGATATGTAGTTTGGTTTTTGGAATCCTATTATCACGGTAGCTTTTATAGCGGAACAGGTAAGGAACACGTAAACGACAGGTTAATCTTAACACCACTTGAAAAAGCCGTGTTGGAAAACACTCGTGCTTTTGATTTGCTAATAGTCCCAGAGGAGGATCTTAGATCAATAAAAAAAGTACCTGCAGTTGAAAGTTATTATGATTCGCTTAGAATTTTGTTTACAATCATTGTGAGGGAAAATGGTCTGAAAAGTCTTAAAGAATTCTTTGATTTAGATTTGAATGGAAAGGTTAAATTTGTAAGATCTAAGATCGAGGAGATAGTGAATGATGAGACAAGAGGAAATGCTAAGCCTGATGTGTACAATAGGCAGCAGTTTAAATTTTATGGGAGAAGACTACTGATGGAACAAGATAATATCAAGAAGGCTCTAGTTGAGATGGAAAACCGACATGCCAAGCTTAAGAGGTTGAAAAGATTGCTTGTAGACGTCAAAACTAAGTGGTCTGAATACGATTATCCAGAGAGTGCTACGAGTAAAAATCCTGAACTGGTAGAGTTCTTTGAGAATCTCGGATTTGAGTGTGAAGTCCTTGAGATAGACTTTGTATGCTCAGAAATTAGACTAACAACCTTAAAAAAGACCTAAAAATAATACGGATTAATTGACAAAACCTTCGTTGATGAGAAACGTTGCTTCCGAGTTAAAGAGGTTGGGATAGTTCTCGGATCGTCATCGTACACCCATATCTCGCGACAGTGTAATCCCTTCCCGCTATAACCGCAGATCTCACATCTACGACCTGTCCTTTTCGGTTACCTCTCTCTTATCCTAATCCACATCTCTCTATCCGGCAGATTAGCTAGACTCTTGTACCAACTACTCTTTGAAACTAACGTGGCATCAAACGGACCTATTTTTACCATCGACATAATTTAGGGAGGAGATGATTAAAGAAGCATCTAAATATAATGAAATTATAATATTACATCCTGTAAGCTTTACCTAATTGGATTAAATACCGATCTCAAGCATGGTCATGAACTCGCCGAGTTCTGTAATCTTTATTGCAGTGCGTCTTCCAATCTTTATTCTCTCTATATATCCACGAGATTCGAGCTTGTTAAGAACTCTTCTGTTTATCTTGTTGATAATTTCCTGCCTTTCTCTTCTCTCATCACTTTCATTCCTATCCTTACTGATAGAACGATATGTTTTGGGAAATTCTCGTTTAAACTCCTCTATGATTTCATCAAGCATTACGAACTCCTTGCCTTTGCTCTTCCTCTCGTATATGAATTTTAGGGCGTGTCTTTCCTCGTCGGACAGCCTTAACATCCAAATAGGCGGAACTTCAAGTATTCTCGGATGCCTTCCACATATGCTCCTGCCAAATTCCTTTTCTTCGTTTTCATCCTTTGCGTATCTATCTGGAAATACATAATAAGCCTTTACGCCGTGATACCAGCTCGCAAGAGCTGAAGCCACTGAAATAAGCCTACCGTGACTCGATATGTTCACGTATATCTCGACTTTACGACCCTCTTTTTCTCTCGACTTTTCCTGCAGTATTATCCTTGATATTACACCTATTGCCATCTTAAAATCGAAAAGATCAGCATAGTGCACTTTTACGTCAACATCCATCTTTCTTAAATCCTCTACAACAACTTTCTCAAAGTATCTCTGCTTCTCTGCCATTTTTGGATCATATTTTTCAGCAAATTTGCCACTAATCGTTA
This sequence comes from uncultured archaeon, assembly GCA_964462505.1. GTDB lineage: Archaea > Halobacteriota > Archaeoglobi > Archaeoglobales > Archaeoglobaceae > CAYWXE01. The sequence continues at coordinate 14,621 of CAYWXE010000003.1, forward strand.
TTACATGCGCTCTAACGCCTCCAAGAGTTCTGACTGGATTAACTACTACAGATCTTTCAAATCCTAAGGGGATTATGTGAATCTTTTCAATTGTTTTCATTGTTATCGTTGTTATCGGTTAATAAGATATAAATGTTTTGCTGTGCAATAAGAAACTATGATGGCACTGGGAAAGTGCATCCTCAATATAGGGCATGGGATACCAGTTCCTAAGACATATGGTGTAGTTGAACTTCCAGTTTACTTCACTAAAGATTGTAAGACCCCCAGTACATTTGAAGAGTATTTAGACATTCATGAGAAGGTTTTATCACTATGGGATGTCAATACAAGGAGATACAGGAACGGAAAATACGTTTCAGGGTCAAGTCAACATTGTACAGTATATTTACCGGATCTTGGAATTTACGTTAAGTGGAGAAAAACTCCATCGTTTACCTCCAATGCGGAGGTTTTAGTTGGAGGACCATTTCTTAGAGGCAAGATTTGGTATATACACTGTTTTGAGCCAGATGAATCTGTAGTAAGAGATATTAGAAAATGCTGGAACGCAGAACAGGGGAGATTTAGGAATTCAGTGTTTCTGAGAAAGGATGGGAACAGAATATGGGTTTATTTAAGAGATCTAAAGATTTGTGTTGGTTGGATTAAGGAACGAGGCTCACAAATTATTAGAGATGATTGTAGTGGTAAATTAAAATGGTATGATGTGTTGTCAGAGCCTCATGACTCTATACTTAAGCTTAGGAGGAAAATAAACAATTGTTATGGATGCTGGCATTAATAGGAGGTGTGATATATGAGTCTAAATAGGATTCTAGCTATTGTGCTTATTTTAGCTGTTTCGTTAATGGGATGTACATCGGTTGAAGTATCCACAAAACCTGCCACAACTCCGAAATCTGTGTCAACTAAAACGTCAGAGCCGAGAGGTAGCTACGCAAATCCGGCATCTATAGGTGAAGCAGTAACAGTTAAGACACTTTCTGGAACGTTTGAGATTGCTGTTCTGGACTACATAAGAGGTGAAGAAGCTTACCAAATCGTTAAGGCGGGTAATATGTTCAATCCAGACCCAGATAAGGGATTTGAATATTTGCTAGTTAAAGTTAGGTTCAGATACATATCTGGCAAGGTATCGCAATACGTTTCCGCTTACAGCTTCAAAGCGTACTGCAATGGGACTGGCTACTCACCTACCTTCGTCATCATGCCAAGGGATATGCCAGAATTCAAGACTGTTGACGTAATGCCTGGTGGAGCAACTGAAGGCTGGATAGCATTTATAGTTCCTCAGAAAAAGGATGTCCTAATAGCATACGAGTATATGTTTGAACCTGTTTGCTTCATTAAGATTTAAGCTGCGGTGGTAGCATGACACTCAAAGAATTAGAATGTTTGAAGAGAACATGCGAAAAGTTCAAAGAAGAGATAATTAAAATTACAGGTGAGAAGGACATAAGAAGCAAGTGTTACGACGTTTTTGTAGATTATCTGGAATATTTTGAGAACATTCTCATCATGCTTCAAAATGTTGAAAAAGAGAAGCGAAGAAATTGGGGAGGCAAAGCTTCAAAACAGATTCTGGTTTCTTTAGTTTCGGCAATAGAGTATTCGATGCGGAAAATCATTGAAATGTATCCTAAGTCTCCCTTATACTTCAGACTGAAAATGAATAGCGATACGGACACTAAAAACCACACTCTCAGAGAGATCATTTACGCTTCTGCCGACCTCGGAATTATAAACAGAAGACTCAAACAAAGTCTCGAAGATCTTATCGATATTCGAAACTTGATCGTCCATAACAACGCAATTTGTCAGTCTGATGGAGCAAAGATAATTGGTGATGTCACAATCAAAATGAAAAAGAACGATTCGATATCTATCACTCTAAAGAATTTACTTGGAATCATCAAGACAGCAATTGAGATTTTTCATAGATGGAACGTTTCGCTGGCGATGGGTAAATCTAAGGATTTCAGGTTTAGAAGATGGTAGTACAGCTCGAAAAAGTTTTATCAGAGAATTCGTAGTATTTGTATGGATTATGCAGAGCTAATAAGAGCTCACGCGCTTTACGAAAGCAAATATGGAAACAATTTTTATCGCATTGCATTAAACGTTTGTCAGCGTGGTGGAATAGAAGAGAAGACGACGGCAGTTGCTTCTTTTCTTATATACTTCAACAAGGTTTGGTATATGCATTCCGATGATGGCAAAAACGCCTTTAACAACCTCGAAAAGCACGTTTCGGATATTTACGAGGTTATAAGGACGACTAATCCGATTATTGAGGAATTAAAGGACATATCTATAATAGATGCTAATCTGGACGACGCTTTTATCGAAAGCTCCATTAAAACGCTGTATAAGAAGTTCTCGAATGTATTTGGAGCTACTGGAGCTTCCAAGGCTTTGCACTTGCTGCATCCAAAGTTGTTCGTTATGTGGGACGACAACATTAGAAGGAGCTATCAGATAGACGCCCCAGACGAGAACGGATACTTACGATTTCTAAAGATGGCTAAGGAAGAGATTGTAAAATTCATCAAAAGCTGTGCGGAGAAGAATGGATTGAGCTTTGAAGACGCTGAAAGACTTATAAAAGAAAAGACTGGCATAGAGCTAACAAAGCTTCTTGACGAGTTAAATTACCTTAGATACACACGTAAAGAGTTCATTCAAAAGGTTGAGTCGAGCAATGCTGATAAGATTGCCAAGGTTTTGAAAATCATAGACGAAATCGTAAGAGGAGCGTATGAGGCATCAAGAATTGATTGGGTAGTTAAAACGAACCGCTCAGGTATGGTTAAAGCTTCTGCGGATAAGCTGAAAAGAGTCGTCGAAATGCACGCAAAGAAAGGCGATCTTGAAGGTATTTTAAAGTACTTGCAAAACGTTCTTAACGATCCTACTGGAAAGGAGGTTTATAAAGTTCTGAAGGCTTGCGGTAAAAAGACAGTCGAAGACGTTTACGATAAAATTGTAAGAATTGCAAGAAGTTAGCCTAACGGCAGGAAATTTAGTGAAATTACCTCTTTCAGCACCTTAATTCTACATTCATAGAAAGGAATACGACTCCTCCAAAGATTTAGCTATTCTCTTAATGAGGATTAGCAGAGGTACTCCAAAACAAACGATGAACTCCAAAGCTCCTATCAGACCCGAGCTGAACAAAATCAATAAAGCAAACATCCAGCCTAAGAGGTAGGTTGTTCCCCAGTAAGGCATCACGAGTATTAGTAATATAATAGCCACTATGTTTAACAGGATAAACAGGAGTAAATATGACGGATCTAGCAACCCAGACCTTACAAAAGCTATTAGAACTGTCGACGTAATTAGCCCGGATGAAACCTCCAAAAATGCTCGCCTTACTCCATATTCAAACCAAGACATAGTAACATTCTCCTTATTCTAATTTTAAAAGTTTTATCGTGCAATCTTAGTCAATCTTAATTATAGAATAAGGAAGAAATAGTTTACTGGCAATCTTTACACTATATCTCAAGCAATTCTTCTAGCATCTTGCTGACATCTGTAAAGACTTTTATAAGCTTATCCACTTTTGGGCCCCATTCATCGATGTTGAAGCCGGGATACCTTCTCATCCAATCCTCGCTGAACTTGAAATTAATTTCTTCAAGCTTACTTTTCAAAAATTCTGCTAATCTACGTCCAGTTTCGGTTGTTGATAGAGTACCAAAATGTATTCCGAGATTTCCGTTTGCATAAACACTATACATCGTTTTCATACCGACAGATGGAATTTCCACTCTTACATTAAATGAACATACAGTCCTTCCCCTACCCCACCTTATTTGAAAAATTCGTTCAGAGAATTCATAGAGTTTTTTCAGTAGTTCTACATCTTCTTGGCTTAATCTCCTACTAGCATCTTTAAAGAAGCGCTCTTCATTACAAGATTCTGGAATTCTATCTGATTTTGTAGATTCGGTTCCATAAATTTTCGGTACGATTATATCAAATTTATCGTGTTTATAGAACTCCAGCTCGACAGCATACACATTGAACTCCGAATTTTGGTTTAAGTAAAGTAGAACTTCCTTCAGATCTTCAGGCACGGTGTCCATAAGAATTATGAATGTAAAAGATCCGTCAACAATCTTCTGTTTAGTCTCATTAAGAATAAATTCAAGTGAATCTTCTCCAAAATCTTCTTTTAACTTCTGATCTAAGCTTTTTCCAAATCTTTCTCTCAAGATCCTATCTAAATCGCTTAGAAACTTGTCAGAATTTGCTCTGTAGCTTGTCCACAAGCCTGCACCGTATTCAAGTAATTGTGCGATGATTCGTCTTTTGTCGGGATTTCTGTAAAGCTTAGTCTCTATTAGATATATGTCCCCATCCTCATCAATTCCTAGAATATCTAATGAACGTGCAGATTGACCAATATACACCGGGAATTCTTTAACAAGGGTGATGAATCTCTTATCTTCACCCTTAATCTCCGAAATACACAGGACTTCTGGATTATTGTACACATAATCCTGAAGATCTTGCTCTAACCTGATCTCTGACCTTCTAAGCACCTTTAAATCCTTTCCATTCTTAGCTACTATAATGACCATGTCTAAGCCCCCTATTATACTTCTTAATGCATTTTATCCCTTTAGTCCAAGATATAATATAAATGAATTTATTTGAAAGGTAAGACTACGAGCTTAGATATCCGCATTTTAGTACATAGGAAAAGTTAACGAGAGGTAATAAGGAAAAGTGTAAGCTCGAGCAGGCATTTCCCGGCACTTCTGAAGACTTTTTGGAGGAAAAAGTGAAGGAGACCCGATTTGTAATTATAAGGGTTGTGAAAGAATAACATGGAAGAGATGTTCTTATTGAGGATTACTGTACTGCAGAAAATATATAGAACCTATAAGGCATGATTGTCCTAACATTTCATCAGATATAGCTAAACATGAGAAATAACAGACTTTAATATCTTTAATCGCATTATAAGTTCTCTCAGCGTGCCTTGAAATCATCAATTCAGTATTTAATCTTTTAAAGTATTCTCAATCTCATCGATCATTCTTTTGTAAGTAATTTCGAAGGTTCTAACGAGCTGTTTTAGCTTAGATCATTTATTTCAAAGCTGTAACCCTTAAGCTTTCTGATGCCCTCATTAAGTAAATGTGACAAACTATAACCTGTCGGATAACTCGAATTGATCCAGTACCCTATTTTATGCTCACCAACCCAGCAAGTACCATTCTTTGCAAATCAGAATCTTATTATTGGTTTATCCTTGACTCTTTCAATTGGAACCTCATAGAACTTAAATTCTTCTAATTCCTCCCTCCTAATCACATAGTCACTTATGTGCCTTAAGATTTTATCCTCCACTACATAAATATAATAGCTACCATGGGTTCGCTCCATTTCTTCTTAATCTTAAGAGTAGTCATTATCTCATCCCTCATATAGCCTTTTAATTCTGATTTTACCCTTCCTAACCTTTGGCATAATATTTCATAAGTTTTTATAGTATTTGATCTTTGCAGAGGGTTTACCGCAAGTAATGTGTAAAGTTATCAAAAATGTTCTAAATTTGAAACTTAAATATAACTCGATGAGAAAAGACCTAATATCGAAATCCGTGGAAAACAGGAAGAGGATCGAGAAATTGCTTGCAACGGCAAAAAAAGGTTTAACACTTACTGAGATTGCGAGAGAATTGAATTTACCCGTTTCGACCGTAAAAAGACATCTTGAGAAATTAATTTCAATTGGAATGGTTCACACGGAATTCTACAGGGGATCCACCTATTACTTGTGGAACGAAGAAGGAAGATATAATCGTAAAGTATTTCTAAGCGATAACCACGTATTATTCATAGATGTTATGATAAATCCATGGGGAAGACCATTTGTTAGAATTAAGGAATCTAAGAGAATTCCTGGAACTGATGAATGGGAAGATATCGGTGCAATTATTGTTAATGGTAAAAAATTATCTGAGTTCATCGAGAAATTAAAAGATATAGAAGAGAATTTAGATAAATATGCCGAAAAAGAAGAGTTAACGTGAGAGGTGGTTTTATGACCTACTGGTTGTGCATAACTACTGAGGAGAACTGGAAGGTGATAAGGTCTAAAAACGTGTGGGGAGTTCCCGAGAGGCACAAGAATACGATTATGAAGGTTAAGCCTGGCGATAAGCTTCTGATATATCTCAAGCAGGAGAATATTAAGGGGGAAGTTAAGCCTTCGAGAATTACAGGTGCTTACGAAGTAATTTCTGAGCCTTTTAAGGATTCTACTAGGATTTTCAGTTCTAAGGGTATGAGAACTAATGAAACCTTCCCCTGGAGAGTTAGGGTTAAGCCGATTAAGATATTCGATAAACCTATCGAGTTTAAGCCTTTAATTCCTAAGCTGAAGTTCATAACGAACAAGAAGAAGTGGACGGGTCATCTCATGGGTAAGGCTATGAGGGAAATACCAGAGGAGGATTTTGAGTTAATTATGCGATAATCTACCAATTTGGAAGGTTTCCCGTGGAGATCGTGAAGAGTGAGTGGGGATAAGAAAAAATTGCCGGGATCGAGCCTGAAGCTGCATGCTTTTACGAATTAGTGGGATCCATGCTCTAAGCTTTTGAGGAAGAACTCTACTTAAAAAACTTAAGAATGGAACGAAGGAAGTTGGTTGAACTCGTTCCCAGGATTGCACAGGCAACGGAGTATCTTGCAAAAGCTCTAATTTATGCGCTAAACACCGATGAAAGAATATGCAAAGAGATAAGAGATCATGATGTTGGTATATTACTCGCTAAAGTTTGCAGCGTCGGTCTGGTTCCATTAATATGAAGTTAGAACAGCAGTGGGTGTAGCTATTTTGAATGCGATGTTCTGTAATGATGTGATGTGGTGTGTAGTTCGATATGGTGTGGAAAGTCTTGGAATAAGACTTCCAGAAGCAACTGAAGAATCCGAATTTGTTTTGGAGGGTTGGGAGAGCATTCTTGAAATTGTAGTCACCCTTTTAGGGAAGTATCATAATATCGCAAAGGGAATAGTTAAAAAGGCCGGTACGTTTTTGACCTCCTTCCTGCGTTGAGGTGCGAGGATTTTAACGGGGAGGTTTGTGCATATCCTCATCGGATATACACTAGGTTGTCAGCACTTGAACCCACCTGTCCTTACGGAGAGGTGCGCTGTAGTTCCCCCTGCTCGTTTGACCTCCCTTCCCACCCGGCATCGATAAATCAGAGCGAGGTTTTATAAAAATAACTCTCCACCAACCTCCCCTAATTCATCCCCGTCTAAGGCTTTCTCAGCGATGTTTTGTAAGTGAGCTACTCTGCCAAAGGTACGGAGCTTCCCCCTTCCATCTGCTTTTACTGCTCATACGGGGCTTGCCCACCGAGGATAATCTGACTCTTATCCGATTGGCTATTTTCCCTACCCTTTCCCTCACTTACCGGAAACTTTCTTCTTAATAAAAAATACATCCAACATTCCCCTCGCTTATCCCAGCTTTGAAATGCAAGGTTTTGCTAGCTACTTCATAAGATGGCGTAGTTTCAAATTCTCTCTAAAAACGCCTTTCCATTGATGACCCTCACAGAAACCGTATCTCCTTCCGCGACTTCGAAGTGCTTCCTGAGCTTCCTGCTAAGATAAACGCAAAGCCCGTTTCCCAGCCTTCGCACCCTCTGCAGCTCTTCATACCTTACGCTGCCCGTAATAACCGAATCGGCGAGTAGCGCGCTCCTAACAGCTATGATCTTCCTGAGCATATCTTCAATCGATAATAACTTCTCGAATTTCCTCGCAAGCCCTGCGAGAGTAGTATCACCGAATCTTTCGAGCTTAAGAACTTTCTTAGACATCTCCCCCAGTTCCACAAGCTCGGGAAGACTAAACCCTTTTTCGATTATTTCCGAAAGTTCGTTTATGAATAAATTGCCAAGTGTGAGAATCGCCGGAACTTTGATGTTGTCGATGCCGTAGAGTGTCGAGTAGTAATAGCCGTCCTTATCGGGTAGCGTTACCACATCCAACTCCTCGCTCAACGGATTGTTGTTCACCTCATCCTCGATGCCGTCTTTATATTCGCTCAGATAAATCAAGAAGCTGTAACCTAAGATGTTGCAGAACCTAAATCCGAGTCTCTCGATATATGAAGTACGCATTATCAGTCTCATAACATCTTTGTAGACCTCTCTCGCCCTGCTTGCGGAATCGACATGAATCTCAAAGCCATCTCCACTTATTGAGCATTTGTAACCAAGCTTTTTCCCAATAAGGTCGATGAGCCTTTTTTCCGCAAGTCCTTTCAGAACGAGTTTTTCCCCTTCGAACACGGCGTTCCTAGCAATTTCCACATTTGTTATAACAAATCCCAATTTTTAAGCTTTTTGTTATAACAATGAGTTATAACAAAATAGAATAAACCTTATATTGGCAAGACGACGACTGATGTTATGGGATTGCCCAGACTTTCAGAATCTACGAAAATCTACGATGTCGTCGAGGCTATCAATTCTAAAGCCCTTTCAGAGAAGCAGGGCGGTGGCAGACCTCCTTTCTGGGAGATGGTATTCTGGTGGACGAGGAAACCTCTTGTAGGTGCGAGGGCGACTGTTATCGCATCCGTTCTGCCGGACACGGTCGAGCCAGTGGAGTTTCTCAGGATGATCGGAAGGGTGAAGGTTGAAAAGGGTAAGCTCGTCCTCGACGGGACTCCTCACAGGCAGTCGCCGAACATTCCGGAGAAGTATGAGGACTACTTTAAGGGTAAGAAGTTACTCGATCCGTTTGCCGGTTTCGGCTCCATCCCTCTTGAAGCATTGAGACTCGGAATGGACGTTACCGCCGTTGAATTACTGCCCACAGCTTACGTATTCCTGAAGGCCGTTTTGGAGTATCCGGCGAGGTACGGTAGAAGGCTTGTCGGTGACGTGGAGAAGTGGGGTAGGTGGGTTGCCGAGAAGCTGAGGGAAGATGCGGACATTCGGGAGCTTTACGACGATGATGTAGCCGTTTACATAGGTAGCTGGGAGGTCAAATGCCCGCACTGCGGGAAGTGGACTCCCATTGTTGGAAACTGGTGGCTTGCGAGGGTGAAGAAGAAGGTTAAAGGTAAAGACGTTTACACACGCTTAGCCTTCTTCAAACCGGTTAAGGGGGATGACAGAATCTGTGTGGAGATCGTAGACTTGAATGAAATTCACGGAGACGTGAGCAAAGCGAAGGTGGATACGAGGAGGGGGATTATTGAGATCGGCGGTAAGAAGTACAGGGTTCCTGATGCGAACATCTACGCAAGAGGAGAGAGGGCTTGGTGTTTGCATTGTGGGATGGAGATGAGGTATGTGGACGAGAACGGTAATCACTACTCCGAGAGGAGAGGTAGAAGAAATCTGGAGTGGTATGTTAAGTGGGCTTTGAAGAAGTTCAACGAGGGGGATGAGAGATTTGCGAGGCAGAGGTTACTCGTGAGGGTCAAGGTTGTTGATGGAGATCTGGTTTTCGAGCCTGCCGATGAGAAAGATAATGAAAAGCTTGAGAAGGCGAAGGAGAAGGTTAGGGAGCTGATTGAGAAGGGTGATCCAGATGTTCCAAGTGAATCAATTCCCGAATATGAAAATAGACGAATCACCCCTATTTTAGGTGTTAGAACGTGGTCTCAATTCTTCAATCCACGTCAGCTTCTCACCCTCGTCAAGCTCGTCAAGTTGATAAGAGAAGTCGGAAAGAAGGTTGAGAGCGAGAAGATTGCTGAAGGATGGAGTAAAGAAGAGGCTTTGAATTACGCTGAGGCTGTTTCGACTTATCTGGCGATTGCTTTGTGTAAATATGCTGATTATAGCTCGTTACCGTCACCCTGGAATCTGTCTTTAATAATGGCTCATGCTCTAAGCTTCAGAGGAATTGCAATGGTTTGGAATTGGATAGATATCTCACCCTTCATAAGGTTTACAGGTTCATGGGTGCAGAATATCGAGTATACTCTTCAAAACAGTTTGAAGTATCTAGTTAATCAGCGAATAGAAGAAAATAATGGAACACCCATAAAAATCATTCTTGACGACGCCACGATCCTTACCAAGCTTCAAGATGAGAAATTTGACATAATCGTAACTGACCCTCCCTATGCAGATGATGTCCCCTACACCGAGCTTTCGGACTTCTATTACGTCTGGCTCAAGCGAGCTTTAAGCGATTCAGACGGCAGAAAGCTAATCCCACGATTCCACAAAGACGCATTTTTCAAAAAGATCGGCGCTAAATACAAGGAAATAGAAACTCAATGGCAAGAGTTTGCGAAAAGAGAAATCTCAACAAATCCCGGTAGATTCCTCGAAATGGAGAACAGAAACGAATACGCCGAAAAACACTTCAGAGAACTCTTCACGCAGGCGATGATCTCGATAAGGAACAGGCTTAGAGAAGACGGGATAGCAGCAATATACTTCGCCCATACATCCTTTGAAGCGTGGGCTTTACTCTTAGATGCAATAAGGAAGGCGGGATTCAGAGTTACAGGGGCATTCCCAACGGCGACGGAAGCCAAGGACAGGGTTACCGCAAGGGGTAAAATGACTATGGACACGTCCATAGACGTCGTTTGCAGACCCGATCCGGAAAAGGGGGAAATTCAGCTTTCAGCCCTTCAGCCGTTGATAAGGAAAGCCGCAGAATCCTACGCTAAAACTCTTGCAACGAAGAACATCCCCGGTAGAGACGTCCTCATAGGAACGATGGTAGGAGCTATAAAGGAGGTTACGAAGTATTCCCGCATCCTCACACCATCCGGGGAGCTAAGCATGGAAGATATTCTCGAAAAGCACGTTTATCCTACGGTCGGTGCCGTCTTAGCTGAGGTTTACGCGGGGGCTTCAGGGCTGAAATCGCCTATAAGAGATCCCTACGCTCTCTTCTACCTCCTTGCGAAGATCGCTTTTGCGGGAAGAGAAGGAACGAATCCTTTCACAGCCGACGATGTCATCACGCTCTGCAGAGCTTCGAAGCTCGACATAAACTCTGCGAGAGCCCTGATCATCGAAGGAAGAGAGGGGAGTGAAGTGGAAGAAGAGGAGGTGGAAGAAGGTTCAAGAGTAGCCTCATCCAAGACTGTGAAATTAGCCGAGCTAAAGAGCAAGGAGCCCGTGAAGATCAAGAGCTTTCTGCTCTCACGCGGAATATCACCTGATGCAACGGTAAAGAAGATCAGGAACTCCGTAGATGCTTTCCATCTCCTCCTCTACTACTCCTCCGCATATCCGGCCGAGAGGGTTAAGGCGGAATACGAGGCTCTGAGAAACTCGCATCCGGATGAAGCGGAAGAAGCCGTAAAGCTCGCAAGAATAGTTTCAAGGATGGAGAACGGGGCTGAAGTGGAACTTAGTAGGAGGCTTATTCAGGCTTTGGAGGGGTTATAACAATTAAGCTTGTAAGCCTACCTTGTATGGGAGGCGGTTGTTATGGGATTGAGGGAGCTTCCCGTTAGAAGGGAAGTTTTTGAAGAAATCGATCCGGCTCCCAAGCTTGGAAGTATTCTCGAAGAAATCGAGAATCCCGGAAGCGCTACCGACCTAAATACAAGGATAATGGCCGATGCGAATGAGTTCTTTAAGAGGACTTTCATCACCCCCAACATGCTCTCACTTCTCGAAAAGATTGTTGAGGGATTTGAAGGAGGGAAAAAGAAAGTTTTTGCCCTTTATAGCTTTTACGGCGGCGGTAAGACGCATACATTACTCGCTATCATTCATGCTTTTAGAAACCCGGATGTCCTCACAGATCCCGATGTTGTAAGAGGTATAGATACGGAAACGAGGGCTAAGCTTGAACAGCTCGCTGAGAGAATAAAGAGACTTAAGGCTGAACTCGTTCCGTTTGCAGGAGATTCATCGAAGTTCTCCGGAACTCCGCTAAGCCCGACAAGCGCTGGTAATTACGCCTACAGAACGGTTTGGGGATACATAGCACATCGCCTTGGAAAGTATTACGAGTTTAAAGAGTTCGACGGGAAGATTGTAGCTCCGCAGCAGGATGTCATAGGAAAGCTCCTCGAAGGTGAAAAGGCGTTATTCATATTCGACGAGCTTTCGGACTATCTGAAAAACTTAACCGGAGGAGAGTATAGAGAATACGCTCAAACGGTCGTGAATTTCATAGAATACTTCGTTCGGGCTGTGGAGAGGTCGAAGTGCATCGCTGTAATTTCTCTACCCGTCGATCTCTCCGGGAAATTCGACTGGAGATACGAAGGGGATGAAATAATTCAGTCCCTCTGGAACACTTTAAAAGGTGTAGCCGAACCCTTCGAACCCCTCAGAAGTGGCGACGTAGACATCATTAACGTGTTGAGGAAGAGGCTCTTCGAGGATATACCTGAAAGTTTTAGAGAGAAAACCGTTCAGAAGTTCAAGGAGAAAATCTTAAACTATCCGGAATACTTCGGATCTCTGGATTACGCGGATAAGGTAGCTGAGTACTATCCTTTTTATCCCGAATACATCGATCTCCTTCAGACGCTGATCGTGAGAACGGGAATGCAGAGGACGAGAGACGCTCTCGTAATCTCGATGAAGGTGCTAAAGGAGATAATCCTTAGCGGTGAGGATCCCGACGTAATAATGCCCTGGCACATAAACCTCTTGTGGTTCGAGAGAGCCTTCCTCGGTGGATTGAGTGATTACAGGCATGTTTACATCAGGCAGGTTGAGAACGCTCCGAGTACGAGTTACGGTGACCTGGCCAAGTACATTCTGCGTGCAATCTTCCTCGCCACTTATCACTACGACTCTCCGATTCCAAGGGACGACTTTCCGGATATTAGGGCAATCGTAAGGATGGCCTACGAGCCCGCTACGTTTTCCAAGAACAATTGGGAGGTTACAGACGTAGAGAACGCCTTAAGCGTGATACTTGCAACGCCCGAAATCACACACTTAAACGAGAAAGACGGGAAGTACTGGTTCTGGAGATTTCCAACAATCAAGGAGTACATAGTTAAGAGAGCTCAAAGGATTTACGAGGATGAAGATCCGAGGATTTACGGTAAGATAGAGGAGTTCGTTAGAGAAAGTTTAGAGGGTAGGCTTGGGGTAATTGCGGAGAGTGGTAGGGAGAGAAGGAGAGGTAGGGGAAGGAGAACAGAGAGAATTCACTTCTTCGAGGAGCACTTTGTGATGAAAGACTACGGTAAGTATCCCGAAGACAATGATAAACTAAAGCTTATAGTAATCTTGCGCCCGGATCTAGTATCCGAGGTCGAGAACGTTTACAATTACGCCGAAGAAGGTAAACCGAGATCGTATAAGAACACACTCGTCGTGTTGGCACCAGAGAGTGAAAGACCTTTCAAAGAATTGATGATGACAGCTTCCATGCTGATAGCTGCAGAAGAGATCCTCGAAGAAATCGAAGCTCACTACGGCGAGTACGGACAAGAAGTTGTGGAAGTTCAGAAGTCTATTGTGGACAGGGAGAGAAGAGAGCAGCTTGTTAAAATTGCCGGTAGCATTCCGAGAGTATATTCGCTCGTGTACTATTACCCTGTGAGTGACAGCAATTTGAAGGATGCTAAGGTCGTTCAACCCGGTTACGATCTCGCCGAGAATGTGCACATGACCCTGCTCACGGAGGGTAAGATAGTAGACACGATGGTCTTTGAATACCTCGTTACGCTGATAAAGAACGAGCTCGGAGTAGACCTTGAGAGGGATCCAAGCATGAGGACTGTAGGACAAATCCTTACGTGGTTCAAGCAGAATCCGAGATTTCCAATAACTACGGACAAAGTTGTGAAGAAGGCGATCGCTGAAGGTGTTAAGATGTTCAGAATCGGAATTATGAGGGAGAACAAGGTTTACTTTAAGCCCGTTCACAACACGATCCCGCCAACAAAGGATGTGGAAGGGGTAGTGCCGAGCGAACTGAGGGATGGCGACGGGATACTATCGAGGGATAGAGCAATAGAGGAGCAGTTCAGAATTCTAAAGGAGAGTGAGAAAGAGGTTAATTACGGTACGCACATTGAAAGGATATACTACGTCGTTTACCCGGAGCTCGGTGGCGAATGCTACACCCTATCACAGCTTGAAACGATGCCCGACTGGAAGGAGATCTTCCTCTCAGGAGTAATCGTCAAGAGAGTCGAAAAGATAGATTACGATCTCCTCGTGGATGTCTATCCTTCGAGGAGTGTTACGGTAAAAGAGGGGGAGACCGCAAAGTTTACTGTTAGGGCTAGACCCGTCAACCTCGACGTCGACGGCGTGAAGATAAAACTGATCGATACCGACGGTAATGAAGTCGTGTCGGAAGATGAGATGAACGAGGTTAGCACCGAACAGGGGATAGTTTACGAATACGAGTTCGAGATTAAACCTAAGAGGGATTCGGAGAGATTCCGTCTTCTCGTTTCGGCTTACGGAAAGCAACCGATAGATAAAGAGCTAACGATCGTTGTTAGGGTCAAGAAGAAGGAGGAGGTCGTGGAGACTGATGTGATAAGCGATGCACACATCGGTATGACGCTTTTGAGGATAAGAGACATCAAAGATATAGACGTACTTGAGACGATAAAGAACAGCATCATCCCTACGGGGATCAGCGGCACGATCTCTGGAAGCATATTAGCTACCTACGGAGGCGGTGAACTCGAACTCAATGTAAAGAATATAGATCTAGAAACGGGGATTCACGCAGCTCTCGACATCGCAGAATACGGTGACGAAAGGAAGATTACGAGATCATTCCTTCTGGACCTCAAGAGAGTCGAAGTTACCGAACTTCTTGTCAGAAAGCTCGAACCATTGAATAAGAAGGTCATCTTCGTTCTTGGGAGTGGTGAGAAATGATAACCCTCCCCTCAACTTCCGCAGAAGTTAGACGGGAGAGGAGGATATTTTTGAGGTACATCCGTCTGCGTAGGGTTAAAGGGAGAACCGTTGCAGAGTTCAAGTCTTCCAAGAACGCGAAGCCGATTGCGAAGGTGGGGATTAGGCCCGAATTCTTCAATAAGTTCGCTGAAATATTTAGGCTTGAGCCTGTTGAGGCAAACGAGAAGGAAGTAACTTACGTTACCGAAAGGGACGAGGTCTTCGATCTAGCTCTGCTGTATGCTTGTGTCTTGAGAGTTCTCAGAAACAAAAAGAATGTTTGCAGGGTAATAGACGTTATGTTGAGCCTACATCCCTTTGAACTAACTTTTTGGAATTACAGGCTGATTAACGCGAAAGACAGGTATGAACAGGATAGAATTGCGAGGGCTTTTCTGATGATTTACGGGCTAGGAGCTCGTTAGGGAGATGTGAGTAATAAGATGTGAATAATAATAAGAAAGAAGTTAATTGTATGGTGGTGGTAATGATAGAGTCGATATCCGTGCGGAATTATCGTGGAATCAGGAGTTGCAAGTTAGATTGCCTAAAGAAGGTGAACGTATTCATAGGTAGAAACAACAGCGGCAAATCATCCCTTCTCGAAAGTTTGTATCTGGCCTCTGCAGCTTTCTACTTTGGAGAGGAGCTATCCAAAAAGGTTAATGATAAAGTGAGTTATCTACTGAACAGAAGGTGTTTCCGAGGTCATGACTGGGGTAACGCTAAGGAAATTTTATGGTATGGATATGACGTCGAGCAGCCGATCTCGATAGACGTAAAACTCGAAACTCGAACAGATCCCCTCAGGATAAAACTATTCAGTTGGCATCCTCACCCCCTCGTTGAACACCAATTCGGACGGGGCGACTATATCTGTTTGGTAGAAGATGGTGTCCCGGTATACGCGGCAAGTGGTGCTATAGTAGGTTCAGCTTCTTCCGAAAGGCAAAAATTCAAGAGAGAGATCGATTTCTTTTCTAATTTTAAGTTCGTAGACGGCGCTTTGGTTCAGGAGATGGATATTATCGAGAAAAAACTCTGGAAGGACCTGCTGAAAAGGAGGCTTGATAAACTCGTGGTAGAAGTTTTGAGAAAGGGCTACGAGGTTGATGCCGAAGATCTGACCTATACAACTTACGACGAGGGGAAAACATACCAACTTGCTGTTAAATTGCCGTGGACGACTCTCAGGGTTGACGATCTGGGGGATGGGGCGAGGTATGCCATACTTCTCCTGATGATCGCAGCTCTCTCCAAAAACACCGCCCTGCTGATCGAAGAGCCCGAAAACCACCAGCACCCGTCAGGACTCGCCAAAACGCTCGACATGTTCCTAACCCTCGTTAGGCGGAATAACATACAGGTGTTTATAACCACACACAGCTTGGAGTTTCTAAAGTTGCTTAGAAAAATCTCAGAAGAGAAAGAAATCGATGTTGAGATCTATTTCTTCGAAAGGGACAAACAGGGTCGAGTCTACGTGAGGGAACTAACGAGTGAAAACGTAGATGTTCTGGAGGATATGGGATTTGATCCACGCTTCCTTGACTTGATTTAGAGGAGGATCTGCAATGGTCGAAATACTGCAGCTTAAGCCGAAGGAGAACGCCTTTTATAAAATGGCGAGGAATGTTATAAGGAGAAAGCTCGACGCAATTTTCGTATGCGAGGGGAGGAGGGATTCGGAGGTTCTGAAGGGATTGATAAGCAAAATTAGCATAGAAAGCAACCTAGCCGTAACCGACTGCGAGGGGAAGGACGCTATCAGTGAAGTCACCATGTACATAGCAACCCTAGCATCTGTTTCAAGAACTCTCAAAGCAGTGTCAATTATCATCGACGCAGATGAGTACGCACCCGCAGATCGAGCGAGATCAATTCTCAATTCCCTTCGATCGAGGATCAGTGACGTGGAGCTGATAGAGATTGACAGAGATATTTTTGAGATTAGATCACAGGCGTTTAAAGTCAGAATATTTGCGAAGGTCGTCGGAGACTTCGATCTGCCTTACGAGAGACACATGATCGACGATTACGTACTTCGTCTTCTATTGTTGGAAAAGTTAATTAAGGAAGAAGAAACTAAGAAATACAACAGTGCAAAAGAGTTCGTCAACGAGTTCATAGAATCCAGTGGAACTACAATCAAAGAACTCATTCTAAACGCGCAGCCGGAAAATGTCCAGAACGCCTTCGGTAACTTGATAAAGTATCTTAAAATAGTAGATATTCGAGCACGAGGTTCATGATGCTCTCCGACGGCAAAATATTCCGGTCAATAGCATTCAGACGTACCCGAACCAGATTATGAGGGGTGTTGGAAAATGAACAAGAGGGCGGTCGTTGCGAGATTCGCCTATGAGTTGATGAAAAACGATCCATCTTTTTTAATCTACTCAGTTCAAAACGTCAGAGGTGATTTTTCACCTTACATTCATCAGCAACTCCTTCTCTGGAGACTTTCAGTTATCAATCCGGTTAGAGTATTGATAGGAGATGAAATAGGGCTCGGGAAGACAGTTGAAGCCATTTTGACCGTACACAAGCTTAAGGAAAGGGGAGCGAAAAGATTTCTCGTTCTCGTGCCAAAGATTCTGAAGGAGCAGTGGTTAGAAGAGCTCAAGAAATTCTTTCCCGAGACCGAAATTTTCAGCCTGAAAAGGGAGAACTTAGAGATATACTGTCGAGACGATGCTCCGGAGGGGATATACGTTATATCAATTGATACTGCGAAGAAGGATAAGAATTCACGGCTAATAAGAAGGGTTAGGTGGGACGCGATCATCGTCGATGAAGCCCACAATCTCGGAAGTGATTCGCAGAGGGATAGGTTCGTTAGGGGTCTTAAAGCTGAGCATAAGATCTTTCTATCGGCCACACCGCACAGAGGAGACTCGAAGAGGTATCTAAGGCTTCTCAAACACCTTGATGATGGAATTAAGGAGAGTGAAGAATTTGACAATCCGTCTTTTTATATCAAAACCCACAACAGCATTCTCCACAGGAGGACGAAACATCTCGTAAATAAGGTTGAAGGGAGGAAGGTATTCACAGACTGCAGAGTCTTTGCCGTCGTTACCGAAGCTACTGAAATTGAGAAGGAGTTCGGAAATAACATTACAGACTTCTTGGCCGGCGTTTTGAAGAACAGAGAGGAAAACTCTCCGATTGGTTTACTGGTTGCGATACTCAGGAAGAGAGTTTCATCAAGCCCAAGAGCTGCCATAAAGACTTTAGAAAGGATTATACAACCTTCAGAAGAGGTAAAAGGTGTTAAGGAGACTGTGATAGAGAAAATTCTCGGAGAGTCTTACGAGGATCTCGGTGAGGCCATCGAGGAGTTCGATGCCGAGGATGTCGATGAAATCTATGAGGCTGTCGTGGAGAAGTACAGGGATCTGCTGACTCCGGGAGAGATAAGGAGGCTCTCGGATTTCATAGAAATGGCAGGAAGGATTGAGAGAGGAAAGGACAGCAAGCTAGAGGCTCTAAAAGACATTCTCAGCATGCACATCGCGAGGGGGGAGAGGGTTATAGTTTTCACGGAGTATAAGGACACACTCAACTACCTCGCGGAAAAACTCGCCGAATACGATCTGGTAACTGTTTACGGAGGGCTTGGAGAAGATGAATTGAGGAGAAGGTTTGAAGAGTTCCTTAGGGAGAAGAGAGTTCTCATAGCTACGGATGTTGCGTCGGAAGGTCTGAACTTACAGGTGGCTAATGTTATCGTGAACTACGAACCGCCCTGGACGCCGATAAAGCTCGAACAGAGAATGGGGAGAATCTGGAGGATGAGGCAAGAAAAAGACGTTTACGTCTACAACCTCTTCTTGGGAATAAGGGCGGACATAGAGCTTGCTGAGGTACTCTACAAGAAGATGATGAGTATAAGCGAAGCTCTGAGCGATGTTAAAAACATAATTGGCGAGGACATACAGTTTGCGACCGCGAGAACAATAGGGAGCACCGAGGAGATGATAGACACATCTACTCTGCCAACATCAGTGAGGTACAGGAACAAGGTTAGGAGGTTTTCAGAGTATCACCTGATTAAAGCTCAACTCGAAGGAGAGCTGGATGAGTTTGTGGAAGCGATAATGGATCGTATAAGAGAGTTGAAAGTCGAACTGAGTAGGAAAAGAGTGTATCCGCTGGAGAACTACGAAGTCGTCAAACGGATCGGTGACGGGCTGGGACTTGTTTCTAAGGAAGAGAACGAGAAGTTAATAGCGGAGGCGATAGGTTACGCTCTTGAAAGAGGGTTACCTGCTCATTTCAAACCTCAGATCTTCCTCAGAGACCTTGAAAGGATGGGAAAAGACATTTCGGATTACATAATGGTAATCGGCGACGAGGATGGAGCAGATTACATTGGCACGGCGGAGATAGATTTAGGAAGTCACAAGCTGAGGGTACCGTTTGTGTACAGTAAGGGAGACGTTCTTCTTGGGGCTAGGGCTCTGAGATACGTTCTCGATGTTGCAAGGAGAGGAGTTATACCTGACGAAGTATTTACGGAGGAAACTCTTACGCCAAGCGAGTATGCCGTCAGGAATAGACTTGAGGATAAACTCCAGCTGCTGATTAGACCTTTTAGGGATTACGGTATGAATGTTGAGATAAGGGGTATTAAGCTAGAGGTCTTTACTAAAGTCCTTAAGCTGTCAAAAGAAACTCTTCTATCGTCTAAGAATTATTCTTCTCTCGTCGGTTATTCGGCCGAAAAATTTGCGGAGAAGTACGAGAGGAGTAGGGGGTTCAAAGTGGAGAGCAGGCAAACTCTGAGGATGTACGATTTGTATTCCTTCAATCCGTCCGAAGAGCATAAGCCGGAGGGGATGAGGGAAAGCGAGAGGTATATTGAAGTAAAGGGACATGGGAAGGGAGGATACGACTTTCTTGACTTGCCAGAAGATGAGTTTGAGTTCGGGAAGAAGATGGGTAAAAAGTTCTGGCTCTACATAGTTTGGAACGTGCTAGAAGGAAAGCCCGTACTGGTTGGATTTAGAAATCCCATTAATAGAAAAGATCTGCTAGAATTCAGAGTTAAAGAAAGGGAAATAGTTGTCAGGAAGAGAGTTTATGAAATAAGGTTCAAAGCCGGTTAAGCTGATGTTCAGAAAACGCTTGAAAACATCATGTGTTGAGCATCAATGTTTGCAAGAAAGCAAGAAATTTATAGGAAGTTTGCGAGGTGTTTGTAATGGCGAAGATTGTGGGTGTAACCTATCCAATCCCTAAGCAGTTCATAGATCGATTTTTCAAAGAGGGTAAAGATGTATTTATCAAGCCGGCTACGGTTTGGAGGGAGCTTAAACCGGGAATGAGATTCGTCTTCTACCAATCGCACGAAGATACCGGATTTGTGGGTGAAGCTAGGATCAAGGACATCAAGCTCATTGATGATCCCATGAAAGTCTTTGAAATGTACGGAGATAGGGTGTTTTTGACAAAGGAGGAGCTTAGAGAATACGTTAGATCTCAGGAAAGATGGGGTCGCAGGACGAAAAAGAAGAAACCTTGGATGGTTATCGAGCTCGAAGACATAAGGAAATACGATAAGCCTATAAAGCCTAAAAGGTTCGTTCCGGTCGGAGGGCAATATATAAAGGAGTGAGATTTAAAGTAGAAATTATGAGAATTCGATACATCAGAGCCAAAAACTTTCTTTCATTTAAGGATGTAGAGATCCCCCTAGATAAAGACCTAAACATAATAGTTGGTCCAAATAATTCCGGGAAAACGAACATTGCCAGAGCTTTAAAGCTAGTAGCGGATATAATCGATGGTAAGAGAGATTTCGGTTTTATGGGTTTTTTACATGACCAAAACGAGAGGTATTTCAGATTGGAGGTTGGTTATGAGTTGAATGAGGGGGAAAGGCATGATGTAATGAAGTTTATTAACGTCTATATGAGCATTTATCCCGAATTGGATCCTAGAAAAGTTTACTGGTATAATGTTTTTAACATAAAAGATGTGAAAGTGCCCAGAACAGATGACGAGATGAGTAGGTTCTATGATTATATCTCTAAAATCTTCAAAGATACGGTTAATAATCTCCTGAAATTGATTGCTGAATTGGTCTCTGAGGGATCCATTATTTTTGAGTTTAAACCTTATGAATCAATCTATCCTCACATATCGTTTAGATTTGATGAAAAGACTGTATTCATGAGAGAGAATGTTATCACCTTAAGATTTTGGGGTGCGAAGACATTAGAACATCATTTTATAGATAATATCAAGGATTTGACCCCTCAACCAATACTAAATGAAATTATAGAATTTTTATTGGGATACAAGGATAAATTCGAAGTTCCCACATTCAGCATTGATGCTAAAGCTTTTTTATCTAAAATTTTGAGTTCCTCTAGCTTATGCACCCCAAGACTCGAATATAGTAAACTATCATCCGATCATAAGACCATAATTTCCGATATTGCTAGAAAATATGGTATAAAATTTGGGGAAGGATATACTATTGACCTTTTGTATCTGATACTAAAGATCTTCTCTACTCGATTAGTAATTCTCAAAGAGGTTAGAGGAGAGCCTAGGAAGGTATTCAGCTCTGACGATCTAGGAAAAATTGGTGAAATTGCAATGCAAGTGTATAAGGGCACCGGATCGGATTTGGCCTTATCCTTACTAGGATTAAAAGATAGCGAGAGCAGGAGAGATAGAGATAACTATGAGAGAATTTGTGAAATATTCAGGAACTTGACGGGTTTCGATTTCGATGTTTCGTGCAATTTCACCGAGCAGAGAGTACTTATTTGGATTCAAAATAAAGATAGGCAATTCTCGATTGATTATGCGGGTTCCGGTTTCCTTGAAATTTTGAACATCTTACGTGCCGTTATCGGGAATAAGGATTGCATAATTATACTTGATGAACCAGCAGCGCATCTGCATCCGTCAAAACAGCTCGATCTCTTGAATGAAATCAAATCAGAGACGGTAAAAGGAAGAAATCAGCTTGTAATCATTACACACTCACCATACTTCATAAGTTCTGACAATATTAAAAATGTGATAAGATTTCAGATTGAAGATGGGCAAACTGAGATCTATAAGCCGCGAGAGCTTGAAGATCCTAAATTATCAAGAACTTTCGACAATCCAAGGTTTAAATCAGCATTATTTTCGAATGGTGTAATACTTGCGGAAGGTGTTAGCGAAGGCTTAAGTTTACCTTACTTCCTCAAAAAATTGGGCTTCGATTTGGAAGATCAGAATATTGGGATAATTAGTGCAATAGGTGACACGGGGTTCGATAAGTACATACAAGTATTAGATCAGTTTGGCATTCCTTGGATAGTTGTATGCGATGGAAAAGCAATAACGCACTCCGGTAGGGGCTGCAAATACTTGCCTAAAGTCTTCTGCCAGCTTAATGACATAGGTAAGTTAGAAGAGTCTGATAAGGAGAGAATCGTAGAAATTGCAAAGGGTAAGGAGAAATACGAACAATTTAAAGATGATGAGCTTGATGAGCTAATTGAAATTGCTAGGAAGTATAATGTGTTCGCCTTTAAGGATGCTGATTTTATTGATTTCCTGAAAAAGGAATTCAAAGATGAATTCAAGCAGGTATTAGTAGATTTTGGACTTAGTGAGAAGAGAGATAAACCTGAAATAGCGTTAATACTTGCCCAAAGACTGCCTTCGGAAAAAGTGCAAGAGATTTCTGAGTTTAAGGAGTTAATAGAGCTCATGAAACAAACTTTTAAAATGTGAATAAGTGATCAAAGGTATAAGTGTCGTTCTTACCGATGAATAATCTGTAAGGGAGAAACTACGAAGCTGACAAACTGTGATTGCTCAAAGAAGATGATAAATACAAAACTTTTACATTACGATTAGCTCAAAAATTAATGGTTGTCTTTTCTTTAAAGTACAAGAATGACATCTTTTCACATTTCTGATCACTTCCAAAATCTTGTTAGGATTGCTTCTATCCCTATGACTTCTAGTTATTATGAAACTTTTTTAATGTAATACTCCAGGTTAGTTTATAATAAAGATCATCTTCGTCTGCTCACCATTTCAAGGAAAGGAGGAGAATGTTGAGAAGGCAAAGAAATACTGCCGTTATGTAGTAGATCTAGGGTACATTCCGATAGCCCCTCACGTCTACTTCAGCCAATTCATGGATGATCGCAATCCAGAAGATAGGAGAAGGGCTTTAGAGATGAATAAGAAGCTGTTAGAGTTCTGTGACGAACTCTGGGTTTTTGGAGATGAGATAACGGAGGGTATGAGAGAAGAGATAGAATACTTCAAAAGTATCAAGGGAGAAGATAAGATCAAATGGATTAAGCTCTAGTCTTAATGTATCTGTAGTACTCTGCAAGCATTCTTCTCGGATCGTTTGAACATATAACCTTAACGGCAATTCTACCCGCACTAAAATCGACCAAGTATTCGATTAAAAACTCATCACGCTTAAAATAGGCATCTATCCCTTTAACACCTTTATCTTCAACGATATCTCTTACGAATTCAAAATGCTTCAGCTTGTCCTCCTTAAAGGCATCTAAAACCTCTTTTTTAGTCAAATCGGTTGGAATGTACTCATCCATTACATAAACAAACGTCTCCATTTCCTAACACTTCTTTATCTGCTCATACTAAGAAAAATTTTTTAAGATTTCTATAGTTATTGTTGCTATGATCAAAGCTAACTTCTGTTTGAACTGCATGACATTTGGTTGTTACGAAGAGGAAATAGTAATTTACGAATATTCAGCTTTCAAAGGAAGAAAATACTTTGATAAGGTGGACGGGGACGTTTACTGTTTAAATTGTGAGGATGGAGGGCACATAATTCTTTCAGAGATTAATGAAGAGGTTTTTGAAAAGATAAAGGATCTTTACGGAGATTTACCAATAGAAAATAATCCAGCATCAGCCTTTATACTATTGCTGGCAATTGCCGATTATCCTGAAGAGAATAGAGTTCGCTTATACCCGATTAGATACATTCCAGAAGGGTTATTTGATGAGAAGATGTGTAAGAAGATAGAGGAGGGAAAACCTGAAGTAATAGTTGAAGCATGGATTAGGATTCTCGAAGATAGGATCTCGAAGAATCCTGAGATTGCCAAAGCAATTGAGAGAGCTACAGAAGATCTGAGTAGAGTTTATCCCGAAGAAAACGTTAGAGAGGTTTGCAAGAAAATGAGAAATATGCTTATAAGAGTTGTTAAGAGATGATAGCCGATTTTTACGTTTGCCCCAAATGTCTGTACATCGAGTTTGGAGAGGTGGCTGGAGAGGAATTAAAATTCTGTCCAAAGTGTAGCAGTAAGATTCTGCAGGTTTACGCCAGTTCGGAAGCTCAGCATTTAATAATGGACATCTGGAACGACCATGGAAGTGAATTCACGTTAATAGCTGCAATAGTATTGGCAGTACTTAACTATACTACATCGGAATATGCTACTCTATCTGTAGAAGTCAGAAACGATATTGGAGTACTCAAAGAAGATGAATTAATAGACATCCTAAGAAAGAAGGACATTGCCAGAGAAGTTATCAAAATCTTAAGAGAAAATATTGCTCCTCCCGAACCGGTTATAGAACTATCAAAAAGAGTCTAATCGAAGCAGATTAATGTAGAAGACTAGCATCAAAATCTACATATTATTGCGAAATAACTTCAAGAGGAATTTATAGTATTGACAGATTTAATGATGTGTGAACAACCCTCGCTTACGCGAGTGTTTATTATTTCCGATATTCTCTCATCTATCTCATTTTTTTGCTTAATCAGCTTCGCTAATTCTCTCAGATCATCCATACTTAGACGCCTTCGACACATAATCTACTTTAACGAGCTTAAACTCCAAGAGCAGGACATCTTAATATATCTAACTTTCCGTTATCGTCAATGAAGTAAATTTCGACTCTCCAAGCCAAGGATTGTAAAGTTTAACGTATCTTCCGAAGATGTTCCTGTCATCGAGCTCTACTACGAACTTTCTCAATTTTCTTCCACTCAACTGTTCAAGCTTTTCCATAAGCCAGATGCATTCTGAGATTGCACTAAACTGAGCGGATGGAACATGGCATCTTCGATGTTGACGAAATCGAACTCTTTGTATTTCCCAAAGATATTCAATTTCATCTTTTCAAGTTTTACACCGAAGTACTCTCCCGTAACTATCTTTGCTATCTCCTCAGGACTTGGTTTATCTTCACGGCTTACTTCAAATAGTTTCTCAGAATCATCAGCAGGCTTAAATCTTCCGTTATCCAGATAAATCAGAAAATTCCTCTTATACAAAGAGGGATGGTGCTTCTTCGAGCTTTCCACGTTTTTTGATAGCCCTTTTAAATAAGCTTTTATCGTGCCATTCTTAAGAGGACAGTCGGGCTAGCGCATTCGAATGTAGTTTATCATGTCCGAATACTGGAACGATTTGCCATCCTTTCCAAGACTATAAGCAGCCATCTTAACAAGATCATAAGCGGTCTTTTTATACTGATAAGGCATCACATCTCACCTATTTTGAACTCTATGAGGATGTTTGCTAAATCTTACAGTTTAATTACTGGAAATCCATCCCTTTTTAATCGTTTGTTTCCTGGAGCATCTAGGTCGGCCACTATTATCAACCTTCCCTGTTCTTTAGCAAAGTTAACAGTGTGCATAGTTCCTCCTCTAATATCAGTTTCAATTACAATCACACCAAGAGATAATCCGCTGATTATTCTGTTCCTTCTAACGAATTGATACTTTTTTACTTTTTCACTTTCTGATTCAGCTAGTAGCAATCCTCTATTGTTTAGTATTTCCTTTGCTAATTCTTCGTTTTTCTTGGGTATTATCTTGCTTATAGATGGGACCACACCAATAACCATTCCACCACTCTCTAACGCTGTATCTATCGCAATTGCATCAATACCGAATGCTAATCCAGAGACTATTACAAAGCCTTGATCTGAATAGAACTTTGCAACTTTTCTAGCGTATAGTTCACCTTCTTTGCTTGGTTTTCTGGTCCCAACTATTGCAACTGCTGGTTTGTTCAATAGGCTGATATCACCTCTGGCATAGAGGACTCTTGGAGGATCTTTGATCTGTTTTAGAAGAAAGGGATAGCTAGGTGAGCCAATTTCGATTTCTATTATATCCATGTTCTGTATTCTTCCTTCATTATAGTCAAATAGCTTTTTTTGAGCCAACTAATACCACCTTTTCGTTTTTCCTAATGTAACTATCCATACCTTTTCAGCTCCAGCTTCATAAATCTTCTGAGCGGCAGCGTGGGCAGTGTTTCCTGTAGTATAAACATCATCAAACAATATGACCTTTCTACCTCTTAGATCAAAATGAGGGTTTATAGCAAAGGAATCATAATGCCTCTCATATGACGGCCTGTTTCCATGAGCTGATTTCGGGACTGTAGTAATCCTTTCCAAGGCTCCAGTTCCGTTTTCAATGCCTAACCTACCCGCAATCTGGTAGCAAATCTCTGTATGTCCTTTACTAATCACGCCAGCCTTACTTGATGGTATCGGAATTATTATGTCCGCATCTATGCCTTTCTTTTGTATTATTGAGACTAATGCATCTACAAAGTAGTTAATCATAGCTCTTCGTGTAGAATGACTTAATTGGTTGTATTTCTTGAATAGTAACACCATCTGTGAAAAATCATCTTGCTGACCCGTCCATTTTGGGATATACTCTTTGATATAGTAATGTGGGGCCGAAAGGGCCTTAGTTTGAGTAGTTTCGGTGTCAATACGGCGCTGAAATGGCTCAATATCTGACCAAATTTGAGTTTCTGTATTGCTATAGCTCAGGATTAGAGGTTTCGAATCGTAGTAGTATGAGTCCCCAATTAAGCTCCATCGCTCTAAGTCTAAAATATCCAAATCCAGCTCATCATTAGATGTTACATCAGGATCTATTCGTTTTGATTCAAATTCTTTAACTTGAAGATACGTTTCACTCCTTCTTTTCTTTGGATACAATATGAAGACAAGAACGGCATAGATTGGGATCGTTAAAATTAAGGCTAAAATAGCTAAAGTTAGCGAAACGATAAGAATGCCTTCTTTGGCTATAAGATCGTTAAAGTTGCTGGTGATTAAAACTATCAGAAATATATACATGCAGATATACATCTTGACGAAGAGCCTCTTGGATTTTTTATCATGCATACTCCTGTTATTTAAGCTACAATCTTTTTTAACTATTTCTTTATTCTTTTGAGTATCTCCTACAGTTATCAGAGATCTGCTCAGGGCTAAGGGTTTAGGATTTTACTAGATTAACTATCTCATTAACTCTAAAGTTGTCAGTTCTTAATACGGGTTCTAAATCAAATGGTAAAATTACTAGTTTCCTTCCGCTAAAGAACTTAATAAGTTATATTAAGTGATTTGTTGAACTCTCCATACTTCGGATAGACTAAGACTACGTCACAGTTTCCAAGCTCTGAGTACACATAGGCCTGATATACATCTTCCCTTGGAAGAGATAGCTTACCATTTTTATCAGGGATGCCCCTTATACTTAGCATCTATGATCAACTTAATCTTACCGTTATCGAGAATAGTTATGTCTGGTGTTGGTTTAAGGCTGAAATATTCATCATCGGATCCCATAACGAGTTCCCTCAACTTTCGCTGATATTCAACGTCAAATTCTGGGAGTGCTCGTTCTATCATCTTAAAGACAAATCCTTCAAAAAGAGTGTTCATGTCAACAAAAATCCCGTTACTTCGTCCTTAAAGTTAGATAGGCCAGATTACAAAATCTTTGCAAGGTTAAATGCAATCCTGAATCTCTCATTTAATCTCGTAAATTTAATTTCATCCAGGTAATTTCTTGTAATCTTTATCTTTATTAGAGGTACATCGGCGAATATCAGCATAAGCTTGCTCAATAGCTTTTTATTGATTCTCCAGCCTGTATTTTCAAGAGAAATGGTTGTAGTGTAATAGAGAATCTGGTTTAGCAGGTTACCTTCTGTAAATTCATGAAATAAAATGTTAAACCTATGTCTCTGGTGTGATAGCCTTTTAATCTGTTTGCTAAGTAGGAGTTTACCCCTTAGAATCTTCCATCACTCTCTATTTCTACGTATTCTCCGTGATAGCCTCTTTTAATTTCGTCGAGCAGGATCCTCGCAAAGAAGTAGATGAAAATTTCGTGTATTCCTGTTTCATGCTTAATCTCCCTTTCACTTAATCCTGCAAGTTCTGTATCCCTAATTTTTAAACCTTCAGCTAAATTTCCTTGCGATAGATTCTAATTCACTTCTAATGTTATATCTTATTTCTGATTCGTTCGACTTCTTCGTTACGCTTTTAGAACTTTGATCTTTTTATAAATATAACCGAATTTCTGTAACAAATAGTCTTGCATCATCAAAGGGCTCAAGCGACCTCATTTTATTAACACATCCTATCTCCATGGCAATGATTTCCTTTAGAGTTAAACATTCAATTATGTCTTCAACTGTTATCTCGGGAGGTATACATAGCCCTATAAATAATTCTCGGCTAAGAGGAGGCAATCCACAATAGTTGCATGGGCCCTCTTCTGAGAAATAAAGTTCTCCTACTGGAACCTCGATTTCTCTTGATACACATCTTTGATGGATTGTATAACCTCTTACCAGAAGTCTCCAAAGTTACTACTAATTGCATCATAGATCATAGCGAGGTTTTCATTTTCTTCAATAGGTTTAAGACATGAAATACAAGCGTTAATTGATCCTGCTCCTTCAGGAGTGGGTGCAAATCCTGTAAAACTCCTAGGTACGTATCCTTTTTGTCCTAATAATCTCAAGAATGATTTAACATCATTCTCATCACTGAAAGTCTTTTCATCTTCCATGATGTATCTAATCTACTCATCCTTATTGATTTTCCCTTCTCTTAAACACTCTGCTAGAAGCTTTAGGACATTCTTCTCTCTCATCTTCTCTTAGCTTATAGCCTTTCTTTCCCTTCATAATGACTCCATCCTTTTCTAACTCCTTTAAATGATGGTATATAGTGGAATCAGAGTGCCCTAGTTTCTTTACAATCTCTCTTTGTGTGAGTTCACTACGTCTTTTTAGTAGTTCAATTATTTCCCTTTTAGTATCCCCTCTCTCTTTCATACTCATGTACGTCACCTCTAAACATAACTCAATAAATCAAAAATTGAGCACTAAGAATGGCTTATGCGTAGAATATTGCGTCGCGCTTGTTGGACGTGAGAAATTTTACTTAACACAAAGTTTCAATTTTTCTCTATTCACTCGAAGAAGCTCCCAGTTCGGTCTAGCTTTCTAAAGAATCTCATACTTTCGAGTTCACGCCTCTTTGTAGCGAACTTCTTTGAATTAATGCACGTTACTCCGTTGACTGCCACTCTTACTCCGCTTATGAGTGCACTAGCAAAATCTTTAAGGACAAATACCCTAATTACAGTCTCTATAGTATCCACAGCAACATTAATGCACGAATCCATACTCTGACTATTGACGATCTCCTTCCTGTATCTTGCGGTCCTCGATTATCACGGATTACTTTAGAGTTAGATAACTTTCAGTGCTTCGACGACGTTCAATATATTGCCATAGTAGCTTACGAACTCGATCCGTATCCCGCCGTTGACTAAGTCTTCGTAGATCTGGCTCTTCTTCGGTCGACCAGCCGTAGTCACCAAGATCATGTTGAATCCCTTCTTGGCGAAGTAAAGCAATTTGAATCGATCTGGTTCATCAATGGAGAACTTCGACTGCTTCTTTACTTCTATCAGCGTGTGAATTCTCCCATTCTTACCTACTACAATGTCGGGCATACCGAAAACGTCTTTTAAATCTATCTCTCCCCTCGTTAGGCCGAAACCGACTTGAACTCCCTTATAGACGAAATCCAGATCCGTGTTCTCGTATATGGGTTTTAATACGAGCAATTCGAAGACCGTTCCAGAGAGTAGGTCTACGTTAGACACTAGGTGGCCGTATTTATCAATGGCATTGAATACTATCCTCTCGATAACTGAATCTATCAATTCATCTTCATCGATATCTAAGCCCAATAGATTGCTCCACATGAACTCTGCGACCTTCTTCCTATACGTCAAGGGGACAGCTCTTCTCAGAACCTCGTCTATCAGCAAGTCGTTTACGCTTTCGTACCCTAATACCCTACACCTCTCCATCAATCCGTCGTACACCCAGTCCTCTACCTCAATTTTCTTCATAATGAAGAAACTAATCCCAATCCTTTAACATTATCCCTCTCTTCTTGAGATTCTTTAGAACGAAAGGGTATGTTTCCAAGTGCTCATATTCTATTCTACACGAAACGGGCAATTTTTCTCTCAAAGCCTCGATACCCTCTTCTCCGAAAACGTCGTACATTACGGCAACCCAGAATGGAACATCCCTCTCGGCAAGGGCCTCGAGGGCTCTTAACTGGTAGCGGAAGTACTCTCCTTTAGCGCCAGTAATCTTCTCAAAGCTTTTTTCATTCCAGCCCTTTACGGTAACTCTGACAACCACGTTCAAACCCACGAAAAAATCTGCTAGCTCTGGAGAATGTCCAAGCATGAGTCCATTCGTTTCCAAAATGAATTCTCCACCTGTATGTATTATCACCTCTGCCACGTGTTCAGCTGACTTCCTCCCTAAGATCGGCTCGGCACCGCTTATCCTGAATAGATAACAGTTTTTAGCTCTTGCAATCTTGAGCAACCTCTCAGCAACTTCCTCAGGCGAGTAAAACTCTCCGTACTTCTCTGGCCTCAAATTCTTGAAGTAACTCCAACAGTAAGCGCAGAGCAGGTCGCAACCTACCGTATCAGCAGTAACTATCCCACCATAATAACGAGTATAGCGGAATCTGTAATATTTCCTCTTGCTGTCATGCATTACTATCCTTTCGACTTCTCTTGCCCTTTCCAAGGGGTTGAATGGGAACTTGAACACATCTTCGAGTTTCTACATAATGTTATTAATTTTCTTTTTCCACTAGCTTCACACGATAGTGATAGCGAATCTATATCAACGAAATCGCAATGACTTAGAGATCGCTGTTATGTCCTTGAAATGCAACACGAATCTATGCCACATTACATCTTGAAGTGTTATAAGTGATCGTTGAGTCTTGAAGAACCTTGATTTGGAATCAAGCATTAATCTTTTCGGAGAGCGTAGCTTGAATTTGTGATCCTCTTTCAAACGAAGAATTGAGTTGTCCTGCTTAATTATGTTTAAGTTTCTGTTAGAGATTGAAATTCGTTTCGTAATGTTTATACTTTAATGTAACTAGCTTGGGTGTATTCGTGTCAATTGGATACGTGTGAAGAAGAGTTGTTTATTCGAGAAGTGTCATATAATGTGAATTTTGAATTCTAGATAACTAATTACCAGATGACGATGTTTGAATTTGCCTAGCAGCATTTTCTATTAACTCTTTTAAGAAATCTTCTA
>CAYWXE010000004.1:0-43207 GCA_964462505.1 uncultured archaeon
CACCAAGTTCTTCTTTATTATTATCCACAATATCATACAGCTTTCCATCGGTTAGAGAAGTAATATTCAGCCACTGCTCATCCACTGTTCCACTTAAGGCTATGTAGAACTTACCAGTTATGGATGTTCCATTGATGTCACCTGTAACATCTGCTAATATGTAACCAGTGAAAGTATCGCCACTTTTCATTCCATAAACATCTACGTTTGTTGCTGTAACATTTATTACTGCAACATTATCTGTAGTTATGCTAACAATAATACTGGCATTACCAACATTCTCGTAGTCTGATGTTGCACTATCTAATGTCGTTTTGTTGATTGAAATGCTTGTAAAGTTTATTTTGCTCTCAGTTGTGTTAATATCTCCGCCATACATTGTTCCGTAAGGTAGCTGCATGTAGTAATCTTTATATCTGAGAGCCAAGACTGTCTGCTCCAAATCTATCGGTGTCCCACCTGCCGATAATGTCACATAAAAGTATATCTTCCCTACATCTCCATCAGATCCGGTCTTATTTGCTTTTAAGTAGATATACTGCCCGTCAAGTTCAAGGCTACTACTCGCTTGCTTTACTCCGACATCTACGCTCTGCTTGCCCTTCTGTGCTGTGAAGAAACCTGCACCAAGCATTACGTAGCTGAAGATAGCTGCTACTGTGACAAAAGCTATCAGGACGATGGCAGCCTCAAGTCCTGTGAATCCCTTCTTATCCCTAAGCAATTCCCCTATCCTCCTATACACGAGTCATCACCTCACCTCCTGTTCACAACTATTAGAATAATGATCAATAACATATATATATTTTTTTGTGATGTTAATAATTACTTTGCAATAATTACAAAATTTTAAGCTTAGTTTTTGATTTTTTAAATTAATTATTTTAGGATATATAAAAAATTAAAAAATTGTTAGATCAGTTTATTGTGAGAAAAGAGATAGTAACTCATTTAGTATTGAAAGCAGCTTTTTTCCCGTTTCAGTTAAGGTGTACTCACCTCTTTGTCCCACTTTTTTAACAATATTTAACTGAATTAACGCTCTTAAATGTCTATTGAGGATGTTTGGATTTAGCCTAGTTTCAAACATGAGCTGAGAAAATCTCATAGGACCTTTACTTAAACTAAACAAGACATCACTAACACCGTTGTACGATATTGTCTTTAATGCTTTTTGTACATTTTGATTACATCTATCACCTCTCTCCTTTTTTAATACATCTCTATACTCTTCAAACATCTTATACGAATACACGATACCCCCTCCACATCATCGTGTATTCACCATTATGACTATGATTATACTAATGATCTCATATATATAACTTTCGATTACAACACTTGTAAATTTTATTATTATTAATCATGATGAAATATGTTAACAATAAAATCTATTAGTTTGTGAATAAGTATTAAAATTAATATAATATATTACATCTATTATGAATATATTGGTAATATTTAATCATAGAAGTTTTATTATATTAATTGCAATATATAAATTATTTTTAAGTATGAGTTAATTATTAACTACAACTTATTAATACCAAGCAAAAGAAATATATCAACATTGTTATCAGGTAATTACATGTATTCCAATGAGAATATTTTTAATACTACCCATCAAGGAGATGTGTACATTAAACACGAATTTATTAAAACTTTAAAGAACTTGAGGATACTAATCGTATATTCAAACGATTTTTATTCGAAATGTGCACTGTTTTACTATATACTACCTAGTATTGTAACAGAGGAAGGTAATAGATTGTATAATATCATCTACTCAGAATCAGCTACAAAAACTTTAAAAAATGTATACAATTCTCTGAGGATACTAAAACCAGAATTAGCCGAAATCTTAGATATGTCCTATATCATAAAAGTCGGGAGAAATACAAAAATACCATTTGGAAGACTTTATGATTTCGTTCAAATAAACACCTTAAGTGAAATAAATAGTAACTTTGATAGACTTATTAAAATATTAGAAGAAATAGAAGATACGATTCTTTTCCATGGATTTTCTATTTTACTTACATCTACAAATACAAGAAGAACAGATATAGAATTCCTCGACTACATATCGGACAATGCTACATTTATAACGGAATGTAATAAATTCGTGTATACAGATATACTTACACTCTTCTTCGATATAGTTCTATTAGCGAGAGAGGATGATATAACTTTTAGTAATCATAACATATTGGAGGTTCTACATAGCAATGTCCTCAACATTATCCCAGGATTTAGTATACGGTATGAGATATTACCCCATGAGTAATGAAAAAGATTACGAGTATTAGAATCTCAATTGGATTGTGCAAATAAATATACCACGAATCTACATCACTTGGAGGTATGGTAGATATGGATGATGGCATTACTAGAATCAGATGACATATGTAGTAGAGCTGAAAAATTTATGGGATTGAATTATGAAGATTTAAAAATACTATGGCGTAACAAGGAATTCCTACCTAAAAAATTTGAAAAGATTTTGCCAAGTGTTGTTGAATCAATCTTTAACGATAGAATTAGTTAAAAAATTAAACTTAAATTAAAGATAAAGATAGATATAGATATAGTACTAAAATTACTGAAAAATTTTGTGAGCTTATACTCACCGAAGAAATGAAACCAAAACTAACAAAGAAGGTTTTAAAAGTTGGTTTAGCTAATGTAAAAGCAGGAGTACTTTTAGACTCATCTTATTAACTGCAGGTGCTTTTACAAAGGGAACTTCCAAATGAACTATTTAATACAAGGCGCGAACTATTGATACCACCCTCTAATTAGATTTTATGTACTATGATAGAATTACAATAAGATACAGACTTTAAGTCTTGAAAAAGCCGCATAGAATATCAGAAGAACTCCATAATAGATTAATTGGCTTAAAAGCTGGTGAAGTTTATAAAGATTTATAAATATATAAAATAGTAATGACATATTAAAATTAGATACCACAAAAGTTTATGTTCCCATACTTACACTAAAGATCAAATTTTTCTTTCTAAAATCTTTCTGATTCTTTCAGATTCTTCCCAAAATCTATCAACTTCTTCAATTATTTTGCTTATTCTTCCAACCTGATGGGTTAATTGCTCAAAGATATCTATAAGTTTATCTTTCATTTCAATATAACCAAGAATTGCTGTTAAAGGATTTCTAATCCCATCAACTAAATCCATAAATAATTTCAAGCTTCTTTTTATCTGTTCATAAGCGATGTTTTTGTCTTTCTCAATTTCGATAGATTTAATTGCGAGGGTTAAATCATTTGCAAGAGATTTTAAAATTTCAATCTCTTCGTCAAATAGTCTACCTACTTTAGATAAAACTATTATTACTCCTATGACGTGTTTACCAAATAGCATCGGTATAGTTACACATGTTAATTCAGCATTAATTGGATAAAGAGGACATGAGATACAGCTATCTCTTATAGTTACATCCCTACTTATTATAGCAGACCTTACACAGTCCATTACTGATTCTTTCAGGTCTATCCTAATACGTTTTGAATTTGCAGTGATAATATCAATTAGTTGATCATTTATTAGTCCAATTGCTATTGAATAATCTTCGAGACTTTTTGTTAACTCCTTGCAGATTTTTCTAATTAGCTCAATTTTATTTTTCTCATATATTAGCGCACTGCTAGCTTTATTTACAGCATTTAGGAGTTTGTTAGATCTTATAATTCTTGTCAAATCACTCATTATAGCTAAACATAATCTTTTCCCTGAAATTTCCAGAGGGACTAAAGTTACTAAGAAATGTTTATTCTTAATTTTATCTTCAAAAGTAATCATTTTCTTCGCATCAAATATAATTTTAAGAAATTCTGTCCATTTTTCTGACGAATCCTTTGAAAATACTTCGTATATATTCTTTCCAACGGGGTCAAAACCGATACATTTGATCATTGTGGGATTTGCTTCTATAAACCTTCCTTTATCATCAATTATTGTGACTATATTTGGTGATCTTTCAAATATCTTCCTATACTTCTCTTCACTTTCTCTTATTCTCTCTTCAAGTTCTTTTTTCTCTGTGATATCCCTAAGTATACCCTCTGCTCCTATGATTTCTCCATTTTGTATTACTGGCCACATCTTTGCATCCATTACGTATTCTTTACCATTCTTTGCAATAATCCTCACTAAATATTCAACATTTTTACCATTTAGGACTTTACTAATGTTCTTTTTGACTATTTCTCTGTCATTTGGATTTATAAACTGTTCACAACTCTTTCCAATTATCTCCTCTCTTGAATACCCTAATATCTGAGTACACTTTGGATTAACCTCAACGACATCTCCATCTTTATCAATAATGAAAAATATATCTTGAGCATTTTCATAGAACCTTTTGTACTCTTCTAACTTCCTCCTAATCCTTTCATCATCAGTTCTATCTATAAGTGTACCAATAATTGCCGGTTTTCCATTGTACAATATCCTTGAACCAAAAACCTCAACAGTTCTAACTTCACAATTCTTTCTAACTATCCTAAATTTGTAATTTATGGAATCCACAATACCCTTGATTCGGAGATCCATATTTCTCCTAACAAGCTCTCTATCTTCGGGATGGGTAACATCGAGATTGCTTTTACCTATTAGCTCGCTAACTTCATATCCGAGTATTTCCGCAAGTTTTGGATTTACATATTTAAATACTCCATCTTGAATGAGGTATATGCCAACCAATGATTTCTCAGCTAACATCCTAAATTTTTCTTCTGACTCTCTGAGTTCATTCTCTAATTTTTTCTTTTCAGTTATATCTCTGATAATACCCATCACTCTAAATTTTTTACCCTTTGGATCTAAAGGAACTGTTGAAGCTTCGAGAGTCTTAATCTCACCGTTTCTTGTTATAACTCTAAATTCATATTTTTCCGGGAGGCTTTTTCCTTTGATTCGTGCTCTGTATCTTTCAATTATAAATTCTCTGTCCTCAGGATGAATTATTGAAAGTATTCCAGTTATTCCACGATGTTTTAATTCATCAAATGGGTATCCTATTATCTCCTCCAATTTGGGGTTTACATACTCAAAGCCATCATCTGTTAATATATAAATCCCATCGTTTGCATTTTCAACAAGAGATCTAAAACGTTCTTCAATCTCTTTTTTATCAGTTATATCCCTAATTACTCCTGCTAAGCCTATAAGTTCACCGTTTTTATAAATAGGTTTACTTGTACTTTGGAAATATTTTATTTTGCCATCTTTAGTTATAATTCTATATTCATGAAGACCTATATATCCAGTAAATCTTCTCTTAAATACTTCACTAAATTTTTTCCTATCCTCAGGATGCACAATTTCAAGAAAATGTCTACCTACAGCTTCTTTAGGAGTATATCCCGATAATCTTTCAGCTGATGGACTTATATATAGAATATAACCATTTTTATCAATTAGAAATATAATATCATTAATATTTTCAATAATGAGTTGATATAACCCTTTCAAATCCTCTAATTCCTTTTTAAGCTTAATCTCTTCACTTATATCCCTAATTATAGCTAGGACATAGTGGTTACCTCCAATACGTATAGTTGACACTAAATGTTCAACAGGTATTGTGGTACCATCCTTTTTCTTTGCTTTAAGCTCAATAGTCTTATCAAAAACTTTACTAATTCCTGTCTTTTTAAGTTGTTTAAATTCTTCAATAACACTATTTATATATTCATCAGGTATAATAGTATCCCATATATACTTACCTACAACTTCGTCTCTTTTAAAACCGAATATATGCTCCGCAGATTTGTTCCAATATTCTATTATACCATCGATATCTGTTATGATGACTGCATCTTTTATAAATTTAAGGATTGAATTACAAAGATGATT
Source organism: uncultured archaeon (assembly GCA_964462505.1). Taxonomy (GTDB): domain Archaea; phylum Halobacteriota; class Archaeoglobi; order Archaeoglobales; family Archaeoglobaceae; genus CAYWXE01. Next base: position 5,880 of record CAYWXE010000004.1, read on the forward strand.
TATACTATTATTTATATTAATCTTATTTATTTTATATTTCCTACTTTTCTTATTCATTAGATGTCGTTTTAAATTTAATAATACATATAATTTACTGTATTAAATGGTAATTTTAGATAATTTATATTATGTCATTATTTTATCTTTTCTTTTTTCTTTAAATATTCTTCAAGTTTCTTATCCAAAAGATCTTCGTGAGTATATGGGCAGATTAGGTAATGTTCTATAGCCTTATATATAGCATCCTTAGTTGATTTTTCACCAGTTTTCTCTTTTAGTTTTTCTAGTATTTCAATGGGTAATACCGTTTGAGCATGAATTATTCTACGCGTATAGTTCATTATTACTATTATTGTAATTATAAGTATTTAAAATTTTTGGTATTAGAGTTCTTTAGTTAAGCTACAAGATACATAATTTAATAAGATCTATAAAAATATATAATTTCTAATACTTTCTTAATTTCACATAATTTCGAATATCATTGGTGAAGAAATTTGAACATGATATTTAGAACACTTAAAAACCAAAAGTAAAAGTATTATATAATATAAATTAATAATAGTATTTTTTATTAAGATTATTAATATTAAATTGTGAATTCATCAATCCTTAACGAGTCATTGTATCTATTTAAAAAACAAAATTTAAAGACATACGAGAATACCTAAATTATTAATTTTGCTATATAATATAAAATGTTAAAAATAAAATAAGTATCATATATAGAATATTAATAGGAATGGTAATGATTCAATAATGTTAGTAATGTATTTGGTGTGATGCAACACTGTTGATGAGATATTTAAATCGTCCACAATGTGGTGTCACGACCAAATTTGCTACTTTTGAATCTACTATTTAATTTTCCTGTTCCATTATGACAGTAACTTATGAAGTTGTTCAAGTTTTTATACCTTTATACGTATTTACATATGTGTAATTATATTTTTATGTAAAAAAATTTATTTAAGTTAACTGTAAAAGTTATCATTAGGTGATATGAGTGAATGTACTTGAGGTAGCATTTGCAATGGCTAAAGATGGGGACAGAATTCTAATTACATTTCCAGATACGTATAGCTTTCTAATAGTCTCAAAGTGGATTGCGGAGAACTATGGCAATCCTTTCTGGGTTATTTGGACTGATGCTGCAGTTGAAAGGATAAATCACTTTGGAGAGAAGTATAACTTTCCAATCAATGGTGAAGCATTAGTAGTTAATTCGCTAAACAAGAGATGTAAATTCCTAGATGTAGTAGACTACGTAAACATCCGGGATGACTTTTTGACTCTCATGAAATATCTCCCAATTGAAAGTGAAAAAATAATACTACTATTTGGAATTGATTTCCTTAAAACATACGATCAAAGCTTGGATGTTGCGATTAGAGCCATTGTTGGACATGACAAAGGTATAATGGTTACAACTCTATTTAATTATGATCTTGTTAAAGACTTACTACTATTCCACGACATATTCATAGAAATATCTGAGAGTAAAGATGCTTCTATATCCTATTGTAACTACGTTGCAAGTTTAAAATTCTCGATGAGGGAGGGTGTTGTTACTATGTCGTATCCACTCGTTGTCAATGTATTAAATCAAGTTTTAGATGTTGATAATAATAAATAATTAATAAGGGGGTGGTAGATTGGGTAGGAGTAGTAAAGCTATAGGAAAAAACGTTGTGGAAACTGAAGATAGGAATTTAAAAGTGGAAAATAAAACAGATATGATATACAAGGAATACATGATACTTAAAGAAGTTTTCAAGAATTTACCAGAATACGTAATGTTTGTCTGTGCTGATGGTAAAATCAGATACGCTAATCAAAACATGGCTGAGTTTGCTGGAGTAGATGATCCAGAAGAACTAGTAGGTAAAAAGCCAACAGAGATCTCTAAGATACACCCACACTTTATGGATGCTGCTAGAAGACTCGTTAATGCAATAAAGAATAGAGAGAGATTAGAAGATTTAGAAATAAAAGTTATTTCAGCAGATGGAGATGAAATTCTCCTATCAGCATCAGTTTATCCAGTATATGTTAACGGTGAGTATATTGGATGTTTAGAAGTATTCAACACAAAAATAGTTAATATTTTAGACAGTATACCAATACCTATAATTGTACTCGATAAAGATCATAGAATTGCCCATTGGAATAGAGCAATTGAAGTCTTAACTGGATTTAAAGCTGAGGATATGGTTGGTACTAGGAATCAGTGGAAACCATTCTATGAATCAGAAAGACCGATTTTAGCAGACATCGTAATGAAGAACCCTGAAGATGCGCATAGATACTATTCGAGTATCAATAAATCTCCTATCATAAAAGGCGCATTTTATGCAACTGGCTCATTTAAGTTTAATGGTAAGGAGAGATTCTTAAGATTTACAGCAGCACCAATATATGATGCTAAAGGAGAAGTTACAGGTGCTGTTGAGACATTAGAGGATTTAACAGACCTAAAAGAGAAAGAAGAAGAAGTAAAGGAATTTGCTGAATACGTAAAGCAAAGTTTGAATACTTTAAGCGATGGACTTAAAAAACTTAGTGAAGGTAACTTAAACGTAAGACTTGAAGCGTTTAAAACTGAACGGTTCTCACTCATAGATTTACTGGGATACTGTCCATTTGAAGTCTTCAATGAATTTGCGGAGAGATTACAGCGTATAGTCGAAACCCTCGCGAAAGATATGAAGGAAACTGTTGAACAGATAAAACAGGCTAGTGATGCTGTTAAACAAATGAATGCTGGAATGGAACAAATCAGTTCAGCATCACAACAAATTGCAACTGCAAGTGAAAACCTAAGCAGATTAGCGAATTCGTCTATGGCTGAAGTGAAGGCAGCGGAACAGATATTTGGGGACTTAAACACTGCTACAACGGAAGCAGATGAATTCGCAACATCAGCATCAAAAGATGCAAAGGAATCTAGAGAGGAGGGTAAAAAAGCTCTTGAAACGCTAAATATGATATTAGAGGAAATAGAAAAAATGACACCCGTAGTAAACTCTCTTGAATCTGCTGTTAGAGAAATAGGTAAGGTTACAGAAAGAATCAAGTCAATAGCTGATCAGACTAATCTACTTGCATTAAATGCAGCAATTGAGGCAGCAAGAGCTGGAGAATACGGAAGAGGATTTGCTGTAGTAGCAGATGAGATAAGAAAGTTAGCTGAAGAATCTAGAAAGAGTACAGAGGAGATAAATGAAATTATTAGAAATGTCCAAGATGAGACTAAGAAAGTTATAGATGCTGCTATGAGTGTAAAGAATTGTGCAGCTGAAGGTAGTAAGGGTATAGAATCAGCATTAGCTAGAGCAGCAGAGATTGCAGAAAAGGTAAATAAAATTAGTGAAATGTTAAAAGAAGTTTCTAAGAAGGCTAAAGAAGGTTTAACTAAGATCGAACAAATAGCTAGAAGCTTTGAAGAAGTTGCATCGACTGCTGAAGAGAACGCAGCAAGTAGCGAAGAAACTTCCGCAGCAATAGAGGAACAGACTGCTGCTATTCAGCAAGTCAGTATGAGCATGGAGAACATAAATAAGATAGCAAACAAGATCTTAGAGGAATTGATTAAGAACTTCAAAATATTCATCGATAGCTCTAAAAGTAATTAAAAATTGTGTTTAATATAAATTTTTTAAATTTTTAGGGGGTGAAAAACATGAGTCAAGTTTTAGAAAGTGGAAATCAAACGATTCAAGTAATAGTATTTTCACTAGGAGATGAACGATATGGGGTAGATATATCACAAGTTAGGGAAATAATTAGACCAACAAAGATAACAAGAATTCCCAACGCTCCAGACTTCGTTGAAGGAGTAATTAATCTAAGAGGTCAGATAACTACTATTATAAATCTAAGAAAACGATTTGGATTACCACCGAAGGAAATAGATAACGATACAAGAATAATAGTAGTTGAGTACAACAATGCGGTTATAGGAATGATGGTTGATACTGTTAATGAAGTTAAATACCTCTCTGCAAAGGATATCGATCCTCTACCAAACATTATAACATCGAGAAGTGAAGCAAAATTCCTAAAGGGTGTAGGAAAACTTCCAGATGGTCTTCTAATTCTAATAGATCTCAATAAGATTCTAAACGAGGATGAGGTTGAAGCTGTGAGATTATGACGGAGAGAATTCTTTTAAAAACACCTGCTGAAATTTTTGATAATGGCTGGAAAAGTCTTGAGATTGTATTAACTGATCAAAGTATTAATTTAGGTAAAGATAAACTACTCCTAAGAGAGATAGAAGACGTCGAAAAAGTAGTGCTAAGTGGAAAGAAGGCTATAAGAATAAAAAAAGACAGAGATATTATAATTAGTTTTCCAGAAAAATTATATGATCAAATCTTTAAATTCCTTGCATATAATCTAAAATCCGATAGATTTGCTGTTTATTTCTTATCCCCAGCAACTGTAGGTGGTGTTGTTGTAAGAGATTCAAAATGGGAAAAGGGTTATCTCAGTATAACAGAAGAAGCTATATGGTTCCTATCTCCATCAAAGCAGATAAGGATACCACTCAAAAATCTTGGAAGTGTCGATAAAGATGTAAGAACTGTTGGAGGAAAAGAAAGATTGGTTTTAGTTGTAGGTCATGTTGATAATGGAGAAGTTGTAACGAGCTTTATACTATGTCCAGAGACGACTCTTGAAATGCTTGAAGACTATCTAAAAAGATTAATCGAAAAACACAAGCCAGAAGTAGAACTCTCAGAGATAGAAGAACAAGTTGCAGTCATGCTTTATTCTGGCTTAGATTCTGTGAGTATTGAAAAGATTTTAGGAGTGAGTACAGACGATTTAAATAAGTGTTTTGATAAACTCGTTGATTTAGGTTTAGCGAGAGTTGTTAAGATTAGAAAAGAATTGGAATTAACTCCTAGGGGTATTGCTCTTGTTAATACGATCATGAAGAAGGATAGGAGGTGATTTCGTTGCCAAGAGTTCTTATAGTTGATGATACAGCTTTTATGAGGAAACTATTGAGAAATATATTATTTTCTGGCGGTTTTGATATCGTTGGTGAAGCGGAGAATGGAAAACAAGCAGTTGAAATGTATAAACAGCTTAAGCCAGATTTAGTGATGTTAGACATAGTTATGCCAGAAATGAATGGAATAGAGGCTTTAAAAGCTATAAAACAGATGGATCCAAATGCTAAAATTATAATGTGTACAGCAGTTGGTCAAGAAAAGATCGTTAAAGCTGCAATAAAACTCGGTGCAAAAGGATACATTGTAAAGCCATTTCAGGCACAAAAGGTAATAGAGGAGGCAAAAAAGGTTTTGGGAATTGGCTAATCATGATTCGAGTACTAGTTGTCGACGATTCAGCACTTGTACGAATAGCTTTAACAGACATACTTAATAAAGCAGGAGACATTAAAGTAATAGATACAGCAAAAAATGGCAAAGAAGCTATAGAGAAGGCTTTGAAACTCAAGCCAGATGTGATCACACTCGACATAAAAATGCCAGTAATGGATGGTTTAACCGCTTTGAGAATTATAATGGATAAGCAACCAACGCCAGTAATAATGCTAAGTGCAATGACAAAGGAGGGAGCAAGAGAGACAATAGAAGCGCTTAAACTTGGTGCCGTTGATTTTATACCAAAGCCTTCAGCTCCTTATGACTTATCAACGATTGCAGATGAACTCATACAAAAAATTAGAGCAGTAGCAACTACTACTCCAAATATAATAAGACTACAAAATCTAAAAAGGTTTAGGGGAGGTATAGTTAAAGGATGCTGGAATAAGTGTAAAAATAACATATGTATTTTAATTGGTTCATCAACTGGTGGCCCTTCAGCTCTTGAACAAATAATTCCTAGATTACCCTCAGATATTCCAGCATCAATTTTTATCGTTCAACACATGCCACCAAACTTTACACAACAACTTGCCGATAGACTTGATTCAATTTCAGAAGTTGAGGTAAAGGAAGCTGAAAACAATGAGAGAGTAAGAAATGGAGTTGCCTATATAGCCCCCGGCGGTAAGCATATGAAAGTAAGAAGGGTTTTTGATATCGTAAGGATAAGAATCGTTGATGGAAAACCTGTCAACGCTGTAAAACCGTCAGTAGATGTAACGGCGGAATCTGTTGTTCAAAGTTATGGTGGAAACGTAGTTGGAGTAATTCTGACTGGAATGGGTTCTGATGGAGCATATGGAATGAAGATGATTAAGGATGCTGGAGGTTTAACGATTGCATGTAGTCAAGATACTTGTGTTATCTTTGGAATGCCCAAAGCGGCAATAGAACTTGGAGCTATAGATTCTATTAAACCCCTTTATGAAATTGCTGAAGAGATTGTTAAATTTGTGGAGGTGAAATGCAATGGACGATATGGATAGGTATAAGCAAGAGTTCTTACAAGAAGCGAGAGAATATCTTGATGTAATGAACCAGAACTTTATAAGAGTTGAAAATGGTGATTTAGATGCGTTAAATGAGATTTTTAGAGTGGCGCATACAATAAAAGGAATGGCTGGTTTTATGGGTTACAAGAATTTAGAAAACCTTTGTCATAAGCTTGAAAGTGTGATGGGCAAAATTAGAGATGAAGAAATTCCCGCTAATGAAGAAATAGTGGATATAATGTTAAAGTCCGTGGATAAAATTGAAGAAATTTTAAACAAGATTGAAAAAGATAATTCTGATGACGTAGACATATCTGAGATTCTCTCCAGTCTTGAATCTATAATGAAAGACCACGAAGATAGTAGTAAAAAGAACGGTGAGGACAAAATATCTACTCAAGACAAAAATATAGCTAATGCAAATATTAGAGTGGATATAAAATTATCTGATGATTGCGTAATGAAAGGTGTTAGAGCGGCATTGATACTTGAGGCACTTAGTGAACTAACAGAAGTCATAACAACGGATCCAGATGAGGAAACAATAGAAAAAGATGATTTTGATGGTACGTTTTCAGTATATATAAAAGGAGATAAGGACAAGGTCTACGAAGCTTTAAGGAGAATTGCAGAAATAGAGAGTTTCGACGTTGTCGAAATTTCTAGTAAAGTAACATCAGAAGATACAAAAGAGAAGTTCACTGAAAAACTGAAAAAGACAGAAAGTATACGAGTAAATATAAAACAGCTAGATACAATAATGAATTTAGTTGGAGAACTTGTTATCTGTAAAGGAAGGCTTTTACAAATTGCACAGGAGTACGACATTCCAGAACTTAGAGAGGCTGTTAGTATCATGGATAAGTCAATAATAAGCTTACAAGATGAAATAATGAGAATTAGGATGGTTAAGATCGAGAAGATTTTTAATAAGTTTCCAAGAATGGTTAGAGATCTTGCGAGAAAACTTGGTAAAAAAGTCGAACTCATAATTGAAGGGCACGATACAGAGCTCGATAGAACTATCCTTGACGAAATCAGCGATCCATTAGTACACCTCGTAAGAAATGCTGTAGATCATGGCATTGAATACCCTGAAGAGAGAAAATTAGCTGGTAAAAGTGAAGTCGGTAAGATTATCATTTCAGCCAGAAGAGAGAGAAATAACGTTATAATAGAGATTGAAGATGATGGAAGAGGTCTCGACATTGAAAAAATAAAACAAAAAGCTATAGAAAAGGGATTAATCTCTCCATCGGAGGTAGAATCCCTAAATGAAGATGATCTAAAGATGTTGATATTCACACCAGGATTTTCAACAAAGGATACAGTGACAGAAATTTCTGGAAGAGGCGTGGGAATGGATGTCGTTAAAACGAAAGTCGAAAAGCTTGGCGGTAATATAAAGCTGTTTTCTGAGAAAGGTAGAGGTACTAAAATTAGAATAACTCTACCTCCAACGGTTGCTATAATTAAGGCCTTATTAGTCAAAGTTGGAGAAGAGTACTACGCAATTCCAATATCAAATGTTATCGAAGCCCTTAACGTAACAGATGAAAACTATAAGATAATACATGGTAATTCATTCTTATATGTTAGAAATAAACTTATTCCAGCATTTAGGCTTAGAGATCTTTTCAATATAAATGGGAGTAGTACTGAAAAAGAAGTAGGAATAATAGTCGAAAAAGAGGGAGAAAAATTTGCATTAATAGTTGATGCAATAACAGATCAACAGGAGATTGTAATAAAACCTCTTAGTAGCTTTTTAGCTAAAGTTAGAGGACTTTGTGGTGTTACGATTTTAGGAGATGGAAGAGTTGTTCCCATAATAGATGTTTCTTCCCTACTTGAGAGGTGATGGGCTTGATGAGGGGAGATTTTGAATTAGATATATTGAAAGAGTTGGGAAATATAGGTGCAGGACATGCAGCTACATCTCTATCCCAAATTTTAGGAAGGACAATACAAATTACAGTTCCAGAAATTAAAGTCATAGAGATTCCAAGGATAAGTACTGAAATAGACACAGAGAGAATTGTTGCTGGGGTAGTTACTGGTTTAAACGATTTAGAGCTTGGTGAAAGTGGGTATTTGTATATAATGATTCCAAGACAATCATATAAAAAAATAGCTTCAATAATGCTTGGCAATGATGAAAATCCCGAAATGATGGAATCAGCAATTATGGAGCTAGGAAATATTCTATCGTCAGCTTTCTGTAATGCAATTGCGGAATTATTGGAAATAATGCTCATGCCAACACCTCCAAGTTTTGCTATGGATTATTCATTAGCAGTAATAGATGCGATAGTATCACAATTATCCAAGAAAAGCGACTACATTATAATATTTGAGACTGAGCTTAGAGACGAGGAGGATAGTATAGAGATTATTATACTGCTAATACCCAATGAAGTCTTTATGAAGTATATACTAAAGTTAACAGACATGGTTGAATAGAATGATGGAGATATTTGTCAGTATAGGAGACTTCAAAATTGCAAAAGGTCATGCCGTATTAAAATCAGTTGGTCTTGGGTCTTGTGTAGGTGTAGCATTATACGATTTCGTCAATAGAATTGGTGCTTTGTCTCACGTTATGTTACCTAAATCACCAAACGGTGTAAAAAGGTCAGCTAAATATGCGGATCATGCTATAGAAATGATGCTTGAGAGTATGGAAAGAGTAGGAGCTGAGAGGGAAAATGTCATCGCTAAAATTGCTGGAGGTGCCCAAGTATTTAAGCATGTAACTATCGATAATTTAAAAATAGGAGATCGAAACGTTGAAGCTGTAAAAGAGCAGTTAAAACTTTTTAAAATCAAATTAGTTTCAGAAGACACAGGTGGAACATTTGGTCGAAGTATCTACTTTTTTACATCTAATGGTAGAATGTTAGTTAAATACAGCAACGGTCGGGAATTATGGATCTAATGCTAAAATCAATAATAAACTATGTGAGTAGACGTAGTGGTGTTGACTTAAGTGGATATAGAGAAAACTACCTAAAAAGGCGTATAGATCTCAGAATGAAGTTACTAGATTTGGAGGATTATTTAAAATATTTTAAACTACTACAAAACAATGAAAAAGAGGTATTTGAATTATTAAATACAATCACTATAAATGTAACTGAATTTATGAGAGACGTGACACCATTTGAATTTTTTATGAGACAAATACTACCCGAAATAGCTGAAAAAAAGAGAAAAATTGGTAGTAAAACACTCCGTTTCTGGAGTGCTGGATGCTCTTATGGAGAAGAAGCATATTCTATAGTTATTTGTGTTCTTGAGGCTTTAGGAAATGATTGGTCTGTAATCGTATATGGAACTGATATAGATGAAAATTGTCTAAAAAAAGCTAAAGAGGGATTCTACAGATCAGAACAATTGAAAAATTTAAGTAAAAATATTATAGATAAATATTTTGAAAGGGAAGAAAATGGTTATAGAGTTAAGAGTTTTTTAAAGAAATACGTTAAGTTTAAGAGGCATGATCTTATAAAGGATAAGCCCATCTCAAAATATTTAGATACAATATTTTGTAGGAATGTAATGATATATTTTACAGAATCTCAGAAAATCAAAGTTATTAATGATTTTTATAATTCATTAATTGGCGGCGGTTATCTAATAATTGGGAAATCTGAAACACTTCCAGCATCGTTTAGGAATAAATTTATAGCTGTAAACTTAAAAGATAAAATATATAAAAAATTTAATTTTATATAATATATCTACCATTGTAAATGTATAAAATCTATCGAAAGTGTTTTATTTAGGCGTATTTCAGAGTTTTGGGATGTATTGGAATCCAAGTATTGAGAGGATGCCAGTTGAAGAGTTAAAACAGATTCAGGAGAGGAAGTTAAGGGCTTTAGTTAATACAGTCTACGAATATTCACCGTTTTACAGGAGGAGGTTTAAGGAGGCTGGAATTCATCCATCTGACATCAAAACGATTGAAGATGTAACGAAGTTACCGTTCACGACTAAGAGCGATTTGAGGGAAAACTATCCATTTGGACTGTTTGCAGTTCCACTTTCTCAAGTGGTGAGATTTCACGCCTCAAGTGGAACGACTGGAAAACCGACAGTAGTAGGTTATACTCAGAACGACATCAGGATTTGGATTGAAAGCCTATGCAGAGGCTTAGTCAGTTGTGGTGTTACGAGTGATGACGTAATGCAGATTGCATACGGTTACGGCTTGTTCACTGGAGGTTTAGGGTTTCATTATGCCGCAGAGAGAATAGGAGCTACAGCCATCCCTATTTCAGCTGGAAATACGGCAAGACAAGTCGAAATCATGAAAGATCTTGGAACGACTGTTATAGCATGCACACCTTCTTACATGCTCTACTTAACTGAGTATGCCGCTAAGATGGATGTGAGTATAGCAGACGACACAAATCTGAGAATGGGTATATTCGGTGCAGAGCCTTGGAGTGAAGAAACAAGAAAGAGAATAGAAAAGAAAACTGGCATAGTTGCATACGATGTATATGGAACTTCAGAGCTCAGCGGTCCACTGTTTACGGAGTGTATCGAGAGGAATGGATTACATGTCTGGTCGGATCATTTCCTAATAGAGGTAATAGATCCCGAAACTGGAGAGCAATTGAGTGAAGGTGAAAGGGGAGAGCTCGTAGTTACAACACTCAGCAAAGAGGCTATGCCACTCATAAGATGGAGAACTGGTGATATCACCTACATCGAAACGGAAAGATGTGCATGTGGAAGAACACATCCAAGGATTATGAGGATTTTAGGAAGGACGGATGACATGATAATAGTCAGAGGAGTAAACGTATTTCCATCGCAGATTGAGCACGTCTTAATGCAGATTCCAGAGGTTGGAGAACACTACATGATAATACTCGACAGAAGGCCAGATGGCTTAGATGAGATGACGATTCAAGTGGAATTGAGTGATAAGGTTAAAATAGATAGAACAAGTGATATCCTCGAATTGGAGAGAAAAATCGCTGAAAAACTTAAATCAACCCTTAACGTTTGGGCTAAGGTTGAAGTGGTAAATCCTGGAACGTTACAGAGGTTTGAAGGTAAAGCAAAGAGGGTTATAGATAGGCGAAAGATATGAGGATAAACCTGAAGGAGTATTTAAAATCGCTAAACGTAGAACTTTCAAGTGATTTAATTGAGTCGATTACAACGGCTCTGAACAAACTGGGCTATGACTTAGGGGATCTGTTTTCAAATCCAGTAATAGATCATCCTATTTTGAGGGGAATTCCGATAGATTTCGCAGTTTTGAAACATAAAAACAGATACGGAATGATCATAAGAGTAAGGGATAAAATAACGAGGGAATTCGAAGAAGAGTTGTGTGGTGTTTGTGCTGTGATTGGAGCTCTTTACGGAGTTCTTACAGATGGAAACGAAGTTGTAATTATAAAGCCTAAGAGTGGATTTGAATGGGAATACTTGGACAGAATTCCTTCAAAGGAGGAATTGGAAGAAGAGCTCGGTATAAAAGATTACACGATAATAGCAATAACTTACGATGAATACGAGGAAAAAATCGATGAAATAGATGTAGTTGTCGACAACTGTAGATACGTCTATTTAGACGTAGACAACAGCAGAGTCGTCATCATTCAGCCGAATAGAAGGCTCGTAAGGTGGTTAAGAGATAGAAAAGTAAGTTTTTACGCTTTAGATGATGAGGATTTTGTGAAAACCTTCTCAAAGTTTTAACACAAGTTTTTTACAGTGCTGATTACTATTAAAGATATGCTCAAGCAGATATCCGTTTTTGTAGAGAACAAGCCCGGGAGACTTGCAGCGGTAACGGAAAAACTCTACGAGAAGAACATAAACATAAGGGCTTTTACAATCGCTGAAGCCGGAGATTTTGGGATAATAAGGATGGTAGTGGACAAAACAGAGGAGGCTTACAAGGTTCTAAAGGATGCGGGATTTACCGTGAGCTTAACAGATGTATTAGCTGTTGAAGTCGAAGACAAGCCGGGAGAACTCTACAGAATAGCTAAAGCCTTAGGAAATGAAGGGATAAACATAGAATACGTATACGCATTCACATCTGAGAAGCATAAAGCCCTGATAATATTTAGGGTAAATGACATAGAGAAGGCTGTAAAGGTTTTAGAGGAGATTGGAGTTCTGTTTAAAGGAAAAATAGACTGATGAAAGTGGAAAGAGAGATAAGAACTGACATACTAAAAGTTCTATTGTTACTAATCAGCACAATCGTATTTGGAACTGTTTCATATCACGTCTTGGAGGGATGGGATCTATTCGACTGCTTGTACATGACCATCATAACTATCACGACTACTGGATACAGAGAGATTGGAGAAATGAGCGTATACGGCAAAGCTTTATCGATGTTTTTGATGTTTGTAGGAGTTGGAATATTCATGTACTGCATAAATATCGTAATTCCTTATTTTATTGAGAGGACTGCGAAGAGGTGGGAAAAGGTGCTTGAAAAAATCGAAGGGCATTACATAGTATGCGGTTACGGATTGATGGGGAGAGAGATCGTTAAGGAGTTGCCTAGGGAAAAGGTAGTCGTTATAGATAAAGACGTGAACAAGGTTGAGCTTGCAAGAGAAGAGGGATACATAGCAATTCACGGTGATGCAACAGACGATTTAGTCCTTGAAAGGGCTGGAATTAGAAGGGCTAAGGCGATAATATGCTGTATGACAGATGCAAGTAATGCGTTTACACTTTTAACGGCTAAGGAGTTGAATCCAGACGTGTTCACAATAGCAGTTTTGAGGAGTCCAGATGCAGAGAAAAAACTCAGAAGGATTGGTATTCATGCTCTTCTCTCCCCTTATAGGGATACTGCTAAAAAGGTCTTTGCCCTACTCACTAAGAGTGCAAGCGTTGAATTCATAGAAACTGTGATCAGTGGGACAGAGGAGTTGTGTTTGGAGAAGGTTATCGTTGAAAGAGAAGAACTCATAGGTAAGACTTTAAAGGAATTAGATCTAAGGAGAAAGACCGGTTGTATCGTCGTTGCAATCGTCAGAAATGGAGAGGTAATACTACCAGAAGCGGATACAAGACTTAAAAAAGGAGACATACTATACCTCATGGGTAAGGGAAAGGGTTTGAAGGGTCTTGAAGAAGTAGTTTAACTTAGCTGTGATAAATGAATGCAAAAATGATTCGAGTTGTGATAACAAAACACGCTTTGGAGAGGCTTTTTGAGAGATTTCCAAAGTACAAGAAGTTTAATGCAAAAACAGTAGTGAACGTCATCGAGAACGTGATAAGAGATGGAGTGGTATTAGTTAGAGATCGAGATGTAAAGATTTCTACGAGTAACTACACGCTGTGTTGTGCTCTCGAAGACAAATTGGTGATTAAGACTGTTATGAGAACTGAGGAGATGAGCGATAGGTATAGGAAAGCTATGATTTACGGAAGGAAAAGCCCGTGGAGAATTGTATACGTTGAAAACGTAAGACAAATAGATAAGTGGTGTAAACAACTGGAGAATATGAAGAGAGTGTGTAAGATATGCGGGATTTCAAAGGAGCAAACGCCAATAGAGAGATGTAAAATATATGGATTTTACGTCTGTAGCTTTTGCTGTATTTCAATTGGCGGATACTCAGAGAAGTGTAGAGGTTGTAGCTTTGACATCATGCATTTAAAAGTTAAAAACTCTAATCATTACGATTACACGATATTTTAATCTACTAAACTCACAAACACGTCTTCCAGCGAAGTCTTATTTATAGACAGACTCTTGATTTCTACGTCATTTTTGTATAGTATTTGAAGTATTTTCGGTAGGACATCCTCACATCTATCGACGAAAATTCTCAACGAATTGTTGTGTATTACAAATTCGAAATCCCTCAAATCCTTCAATGCTTTTTCAAATCCGTATCCCTTAATCACAACTGTATTCCTATTGGATTCGATTAGACTTTTCGGCTTGTCATTTGCTATTATCTTCCCCTTATTCATTATTGCAACTCTATCACAGAGCTTTTCAGCTTCCTCAATGTAGTGCGTAGTCAAAAATACTGTAACGTCTTTCTCCCTAAGCTCATCTATATACCTCCAAATTCTCCGCCTAGTATTCGCATCTAAGCCGAGGGTTGGCTCGTCTAAGAACAAAACCCTTGGAAAATGTATTAAACCTCTCGCAATCTCTAATCTCCTTTTCATTCCACCACTAAACTTCTTAACAACGACATCCGCAAAATCCTGTAGATCAACTAATTCTAAAACCTCTCTTATCCTCTTATCCCTTTCAGATTTGCTCAAACCGTATAACCTTGCATGAAAATCCAAGTTCTCCCTTGCAGTTAATTCTAAATCTAAAGTCGTTTCCTGAAAAACGACTCCGATGTTCTTTCTAACCATGCTCGGATTCTTTATGACGTCGTATCCAGCTACAAATGCCTTTCCAGATGTAGGTTTAAGGAGTGTTACAAGTATCATAATCGTAGTAGTCTTTCCAGCACCGTTTGGGCCAAGTAAACCAAAAACCTCCTTCTCCTCGACTTCAAAACTTATGTCATCTACTGCTCTAAATCCGTTAAACTCCTTAACGAGGTTTTCAACTATTACTGGCTTTATACTCATTACAACAGATTACCGCAATTGAGATATAACTCTATCACAAATCCTCAAGAGTTATGAGACTCCACATAGTATTCTGGGAACTAACAAGAGCTTGCATGCTTGCATGTAAGCACTGCAGAGCTAAAGCTATAAAAAACAGACATCCAAATGAACTAACGACTGAGGAATGCTTTGATCTAATAGATCAGATCTCAAAACTCAAGCCACTCCTAATAATAACTGGTGGAGATCCCATGATGAGAGAAGATCTTGAAGAAATCGTCGGTTATGCCTCTCAGAGTATGAGAGTTGCTGTGGCTTTTAGTGGAACAAAGCTTGCAAGTGAAGAGAGGCTAAAATCACTAAAGAACGCTGGTGTTGCAAGGATTGCGATAAGTATAGATGGAAGCAATGCGGAGATTCACGACGGTTTTAGAGGTGTTAGGGGATCGTTTCAAGACAGCTTAAGGATTGTGAAACTTGCAAATAAACTAGGAATTCCTTTTCAGGTAAACACAACTGTAACAAGAGAGAACATCTACGACTTGCCAAGGATTGCAAAGCTCTGCTCTGAATTGAACACTGTTCTCTGGGATGTATTCTTTCTAGTTCCAGTTGGAAGAGCAAGAGCCGAGCTAATGCCATCTCCACAGGAATTCGAAGACGTCTTATGCTGGTTATACGATTTAAATGAAATGGGTTTGAACGTTAAGAGTTCTGCTGCAACACATCTGAGAAGAATTCAGATAATGAGATCAAGGGGAGAGATGCCAAACGTCAGCGAATTATACGAATGGCTAATGAATAAAACCGAGCTGAGTGTTAAAGGAGAGTTCACAGCGGATGACGGGATAAAGAGATCATTTGGTATAACAGATGGAAGGGGTATGCTATTCGTAAGTCATGTGGGTGAGGTATATCCGAGTGGTTTTCTGCCTTTAAAAGCTGGAAACGTAAGAGGTGAAAAGATTAAAGACGTATATGAGAAATCTAAAATTTTTATAGATTTAAAAGATCCAAATAACTTAAAAGGCAAATGTGGAATGTGCGAATACAGGTTTATATGTGGTGGAAGTAGAGCGAGAGCTTATGCTTTAACGGGAGATTACTTACAAGCAGAGCCTTGCTGTATTTACATACCATCGGCATTAGTCGAATAATATTCCCGTCGATAAACTTATATGTGAGAAACCGTAAGATCTCCATGGATTTAAAGCCTTTAGCCGATAGAATCTGTGGAGACATAGTCTTATCTGATAACCCGGGAAAGGTTATGAAGAAGTGGAGGCTAATCTTCAATGTATCTCAGAACGAACTTGCAAAAAAGCTCAGGATGTCTCCTTCTGTTATAAGTGATTACGAGAGTGAAAGGAGGAAATCGCCAGGAGTAAACTTCGTAAAAAAATTCATAAAAGCTCTATTTGAAATCGATAAAGAAAGAGGATATAGGGTTTTATCGAGATATCGATACATATTCGATTTCTACTCGGATGTAATAATAGACATAGTCGAATACAGAAGTGCTGTGGAAGTTTTAGAGTTTTGTGAGAAAATCAATGGAAAAATCGTTAACGACTTCAACGGAATCGTTTACGGACATACAATAGTGGACAGTATAAAGGCAATCTTAAGCCTAAACGCGTTCGATTTCTATAAGTTATACGGGTTGACAAATGAGAGGGCTTTAATATTCACAAAGGTTTCGACCGGGAGATCCCCAATGGTTGCCGTTAGGGTTTCAAATCTAAAGCCGTCAGCAGTTGTGTTACACGGGATAAGAGATGTAGATGAGATAGCAAAGAAAATAGCTGAAATAGAAAGAATACCTCTGATAACTACTCAAATGGAGATCGATGAGATTATAAGGGTTTTGAGGAGGTGTTTTGCTTGATTGGAATAGTTTCATATGGGACTTACATTCCAAGGTATAGGATTAGTGTCGACGAAATTGCGAGGATATGGGGGGAGCATGCCGAAACGATAAAATCTGGACTTGGAATTCTTGAGAAATCCGTGCCGGATTTGGATGAAGACACAGCTACGATCTCGGTTGAAGCAGCGAGAGAAGCTATAAACAGATGTAAAATAAACCCCAAGGATATAGGTGCCGTGTTCGTTGGAAGTGAATCGCATCCATATGCAGTTAAGCCAACTGCGACTATAGTTGGTGAAGCTTTAGGGATTGGAAATGAGTATTTCTGCGCAGATCTCGAATTCGCATGTAAAGCTGGGACTGCGGCAATTCAGATATGTTACGCAATGGTAAAAGCGGATATGATCAAATACGGATTGGCAATTGGTGCAGATACCGCTCAAGCAAAACCGGCAGATGCTTTGGAGTATTCTGCATCGGCTGGAGGAGTTGCGTTGATAATCGGCAAGAGCCCAATAGCTGAAATAGAGGCTACATATTCCTTCACCTCTGACACACCAGACTTCTGGAGAAGGGATTTGCAGAGGTATCCAAGTCACGGTGGAAGGTTTACTGGATTACCAGCGTATTTCAGACATACGATTTCAGCAGCAAGGGGGTTAATGGAGAAATACGGTTATAAACCAGGAGATTTCGATTTTGCGGTGTTCCATCAACCAAATGCAAAATTCCCGATAAGAGCGGCTAGAATGCTTGGAATAGATACGAAGAAGATTGAACAAGGGTTAGTCGTTAGGCTAATCGGAAATACGTATTCGGCATCATCCCTCATGGGTTTAGCAGCCGTGTTAGACGTCGCAAAGCCAGATCAAAGAATCCTACTTGTCTCGTTTGGCTCAGGAGCTGGTAGCGATGCCTTCAGTTTAAGGGTTACGGATAGAATAGAAGAATTTCCAAGGAATCCTTCCGTCTGGGATAAGATTTCATCAAAGGAGTACATAGATTACGGATTGTATCTAAAGCATAGGGGAATGATAGAATGAGAAGGGTTGCAGTTGTTGGAGTTGGTTGCACGAGATTCGGCGAGTTGTGGGATAAGAGCTTTAGAGATTTATTCATAGAGGCTGGAATAGAGGCTTTAGAAGATGCAGATTTGGAGGGTAAAGAGATCGAAGCGTTATACGTTGGAAACATGAGTGCTGGAAGATTTATCGGGCAAGAGCACATAGCCGCACTCATAGCAGATTACTCCGGCTTAGCAGAGTTCAACATCCCTGCAACGAGAGTTGAAGCCGCTGATGCAAGCGGTGGATTGGCTTTAAGACATGCCTATATAGCTGTAGCCTCTGGATTGCACAACGTAGTGATAGCTGGAGGGGTTGAAAAGGTTTCAGATGTCGGAGATGCGATGGGAATTCTATCTTGCGCAGCAGATCAGGAATGGGAGAACTTTATAGGTGCTAACCTTCCAGCTCTGTTTGCGTTGATTGCAAGGTTACACATGAAGGAGTTCGGAACTACTGAAGAGGACTTAGCTTTGGTAGCGGTAAAAAACCATAAAAACGCTGTAAACAATCCAAAAGCTCAGTACAGAAGAGAGATAAGTGTAGAAGACGTCTTAAATTCGCCATATATAGCTGAGCCACTAAAGCTTTTAGATTCCTCACCGATATGCGATGGTGCTTCAGCCGTAATCCTTGCAAGTGAAGAGGTTGCAAAGAAGATAACAGACACACCAGTCTACATAGATGCCTGCTGTCAAGCGAGCGATTACATAGCTTTACACAGTAGAAGAGATGTTTTGACAATGACTTCAGTTGTTAAGGCTTCAAGAGAGGCTTATAAGATCTCTGGATATTCGCCCAAGGACATCCAAATTGCAGAGGTTCACGATGTGTTCACGATCGCGGAGATAATAGCTTATGAAGATCTTGGATTCGCTAAGAAGGGTGAAGGAGCAAAGCTGATTAGGGAGGGTGAAACCGAAATAGGTGGTAAAATCCCAGTAAACACGTCTGGCGGTTTAAAGGCTTGCGGGCATGCGGTTGGAGCTACTGGAATAAGGCAAGTGGTAGAAGTCGTTACACAGCTAAGAGGGGAGGCTGGAAAGAGGCAAGTAGATGCAGAGGTCGGATTAACACTAAACATTGGAGGAACCGGTGCAACTGCAATTGTTACGATCTTTTCGAGGTGATGTTTTTGATTCCGAGGTTTTGGAGGAAGATAAGATATAGATACAACTTAATCGGGAGTTACTGCGAAAACTGCAAGAACTACTTCTATCCTCCAAGAAACCTCTGTCCAATATGTAGAAGGAAGGGGAAGATCAGAGAAGTTCCGTTGAGTGGAACTGGAAGAGTTTTAAGCTTTACAGTTGTCTATGAAGGTGAAAACGAGAAGAAGCCGTATGTAATAGCATTAATTGAACTCGATGAGGGAGTAAAAATAGTTTCTCAACTCGCATGCAAGCCTGAAGAAGTAGAAATAGGAATGAGAGTGAAGAGCGTATTCAGGAAGTATGGAGAGGATGGAGAGGAGGGAATAGTGTACTACGGAACTAAGTTTATTCCAGTAAATCCCTAAACTGGGAGAAGACATCATCGACGATTTTTGCCAATTTTTTCCTAAACCTGAGCTCTGGCAAGCAGTTTTTGCAGAGTGGTATTGTTTCCTCGTACTCCTTATGAAGGGACTTCCTTTTTACGACTTCGTATCTAATGCAATCTAAACATATTGGAGATTTGCAAAAGGTGCAATACCTCACATCTCTGAGTTCTTTACCGCATATCGAGCATCTCATAATGCGGGGGGTGGGATTCGAACCCACGAACCCCTACGGGACCGGACCCTGAATCCGGCGCCTTTGTCCGCTCGGCAACCCCCGCTATTCATTGTTACGTAAAATCGATTATAAAGCTTATCGATCGTAAATACTTATATACAACTGTTAAACCATATAGGATGATGGATTGGGGATTGAAGTTCAGGATGTATCTAACAATGGTAATACTTGCATTACTATACTTAGCATTCCTAACAGTATTAGCACTGTTAAACGTTAGATTTGAGTTCTTAATGATTATAGCGGCATTACTACTGATAATTCAATACTACTTCTCGGATAAGCTCGTTTTAATGAGTGTGGGTGCCAGAGTCGTTAGTGAGGAAGAAGCTCCAGAACTCCATGCAATAGTCAGAAAGCTCAGTGCTGAAGCTGGAATTCCGATGCCAAAAGTCGCAATCGTTAACACACCAATACCAAACGCATTTGCAACTGGTAGGGGTCCAAGTGCATCTGTTGTAGCCGTTACAACTGGATTGCTGAACACGTTAAGCTGGGAGGAAATAGAGGCTGTGCTTGCCCATGAGATAAGTCATATAAAGAACAGAGATGTTGCAGTTATAACGATTGCAAGTTTCATTTCAATGGTTGCGTTCTTCGTAATGAGATGGGCTATGTTCATGGGTTTAGCAGAGGATAGAAGGGAAAGCTATGCTGGCTTGTTGTTTGCAGTCTCAGCAGTGGTATGGTTCTTGAGTTTCTTACTAATAAGGGCTTTGAGTAGGTATAGGGAGTATGCAGCTGATTACGGAAGTGCAATGATCACGAGAAATCCAAGGGCTTTGATCTCAGCTTTGGCAAAGATAAGTGGAAAGATGAAGTATATAAGCAGTTACGAGAAGAAGAAGGTAGAGGGTTTAAACGCGTTCTTCATAATTCCAGCTATAAGTGGTGAAACAATTCTATCGCTCTTTTCGACTCATCCACCCGTAGAGAAGAGAATTGAGAAGTTAGAACAACTTGCAAGGAGAATGGGGTGGTAGTTTGAAGTTTAAAACTGTTGACTTACCGTTTTACGTTTACATAGGCGAGGGAGTTATTTCAAAAGTTGAACGCATCCTAAAGAAGTTGTCGAGTCAGAGTGTAATAATCCTTACAGATTCAATTGTCTACGAAATAGTTGCAAGAAGTATCGAGGAAAAGCTTGGAGACTTTGTGTTTAAGACTTTCTTCGTCGAAGAGGCTAAGATGGATGAAGTCAAGAGAATTATTATAAATACTGGCTATAACGACATAGATGCAGTTGTTGGAATCGGTGGAGGAAAGGTTTTGGATGTATCAAAAGTCGTAGCTTCTGAGATAAACGCAGCTTTTATAAGTGTTCCAACTACCGCATCGCATGATGGCATAGCTTCACCCGTAGCGAGTTTTAAAGAGAATGGAAAGCCTATATCTATTACAACGAATCCTCCAGCAGCTGTTGTAGCGGATGTAGATGTAATAAAGAAATGCCCTATAAGGCTTATAAGGTCTGGATACGGCGATTTGATTTCGAATGTAACGGCAGTTAAAGATTGGCAACTCGCGAGGGATTTAATTGGAGAGGATTACAGTGAGGTTGCAGCTTCAATGGCTATAATGCCAGCTGAACTGATGCTTAGCAAAGCCAAAGAGTTGGATTTGACGATTCCTCAGCACCTCACAATGCTATTGAGGGGATTGATAATGAGTGGAGTAGCAATTGCAATAGCTGGAAGTAGTAGACCTGCAAGTGGTTCAGAACACAGATTTAGTCATGCGTTAGATTACTTAGGCTACGGTAGTGGAACTCATGGCGAGCAGGTTGCGATAGGTGCTATAGTGATGGAATACCTTCATGAAAAACACTACGGTAGAGGTAACTGGGAGTTGATAAAGGCATCACTTGAAAAGGTCGCCGCACCGACAAAGGCTAAAGAGATTGGATTAAATAAAGAACAGGTTTTAACTGCTTTGATGTATGCAAAGAAAATCAGGAAGAAGAGGTATACGATTCTAGAGGCTGTAAATCCATCAAAAGACGACTTTGAGATAGCGATTGAGAAGACTGGGATTTGTTAGTCTCTTATACAATCCACTTCTGGGTAGTAGGGTTTGATATCCAAAAGTGGAGTCCCATCGATTGCATCTACTCCTTTGACTGTCAACACATTTCCATTCACGTTTACAAGTTTTACAACGGAAAAACCTATTGGATTCGGCCTGTTTGGACTTCTTGTTGCAAATACACCTCTATTCCTCTCCTTAACGAACAAAACTTCTCTGTTTGATAAATGCATCCAGTAGAGCAGGATTAGATATCTATAATTCTCTATTCCTTTTAAGCCTTCTGCGTACTCTTCAAAAACTACTACTTCTCCGATTTCACCACTCAAAGTGCCTTGCCTTGGAGCCTCATTCAAATCCTTGAACCTCGATTTGATAACTCCAATCTGTTTTAGGATCATAAAAAACGTATGAAGTAATCTTTGATAACGTTTTTACAGTTCAACTACTTGTTTATCACTTGCATATTCATAGAATTAATCATAGAGAATTAATTAAGGTTATATTAGTTGTTAGAGTGCGTACAATTAATCACTTATCCAAGCAATAGCATCACAGGTATTTCAAATCGACAACTCTTATTCCAGATTTGTTTTGAAATATCCAAACTCCCTGTTCTACTTTTATCTTTGTATAGTATTTATCCATGTTTATAACTATTAGATCCCCCCCATTTCCGTTTTTCTGAATTAGAATTATTATTACTGTTGGCTTCACTGGTGTTGTAACCACAAGCATGTTATCTTTTGGCATAACGCAGTAGTGATGCTTTTTAATCCTTTCAGCTATCTCCTTCAAGCTTTTAGAGTTGTCAAACTCCCACTTATATATGTAAACGTGTTTTATCGGAAATATCGGATCGATCGGGAGTTTCATAGAAGTGAGTCGTATTGAAACTTTAAATCCGTTACCGAAACGTATTTATTCAAATGCTGAGGAGTCTCAAAGAATGACTGTAATAAAATTCCTTGGAGGTTGCAGAGAAGTCGGAAGGTCTGCTGTAATGGTAGATTCTATTATCATCGATTACGGCTTAAAGCCATCTAATCCTCCAGAGTTTCCATTAGATGGAACATTTCCATCAGCCGTTATAATCTCCCACGGACATTTGGATCACGTAGGAGTTGCACCAAACCTCATGTACTACGATCCTCCAGTTTACATGACTCCACCTTCAAAAGAACTGTCATCGATTCTGTTAAAGGATTCGATGAACATAATGCATCCACCGCCATACACTAGGAGGGAGTTCATGCAGTTCGAAAGCAATACGATAGAAGTAGACTATGAAGAACCGTTTGATGTGAAGGGTTATGAAGTAGAATTCTTCAACGCTGGGCACATCCCAGGGAGTGCAAGTGTACATTTGAGAGGAAAAGACGTAAACGTATTGTACTCTGGTGATATAAAACTTGAAGAAACCCGCTTACTCGAACCAGCTGATTTAAACTATCCTGAGACCGATATACTGATAGTTGAAAGCACTTATTTCGGAACGAAGCATCCAGATAGAAAAGAGCTTGAAAAGGCTTTTGTTGAGAGTATCTTAGACACCTTAGACATGGGAGGTCATGCGATTGTTCCAGCGTTTGCAGTTGGAAGAACGCAGGAGGTTTTGATGATACTCGAAAGATACGGAATTACACCATACGTAGATGGAATGGGTAAAGAGGTTGGAAGAGTTCTTGAGAGGTATCCAGATTACATAAGGAGTCCAAAAGAGCTTAGAAAAGCTTTGAAGAATGCGATACCAGTTGAGTGGAAGAAGAGGGAGAAAATACTTGAAGAACCTTGCGTTGTAGTAACGACTGCTGGTATGTTAAACGGAGGCCCAGCTTTGTTCTACATCTCAAGACTTTACAACGACGAGAAGTCAAAGATAATACTAACCGGCTATCAAGTAGAGGGCACAAACGGGGATCTCGCCTTGAGGAAGGGCATCATAAACCTTGGAAACAGAGTTGTAAAGCTGAAGATGAAAGTTGAACAGTACGACTTCTCAGCTCATGCGGATGATGAACAGCTAAAGGAATACGTTAAGAGGGTTGTCGATAAGGGTGCTGAAATAGTTTTCACGATTCACGGAGAAAACACTGAAGGCTTTGCCGAATGGATTAGAAATGAATTGGGAGTTCAAGCGTATTCGCCGAAGATTGGAGATGTATTCGTAATCTAAATGAGGTTTTTAGTCTTATCGGATATACATTCAAACTTCTACGCATTCGAAAGGATTCTCAAAAACGAGGAATTTGATGTATTACTCATCGCTGGAGACATAACAGATTTCAGAGCTTCTGATGTGCTATTAGCTGATAAGATAGTTGGAAAGTATTGCGATTGTTGTTTTGCAGTTCACGGAAACTGCGATCCTGAAGAAGTTTTAAACTTTGAATTGGAAAACATAGAGTTTATACATGCAAAGAGCGTTAAGCTTTCGAATTACACCTTGCACGGCTTAGGGGGATCAAACTATACTCCCTTTATGACACCCTCTGAATACTCTGAGGAGCGGATAGAATCTTTTATGGAAAACTTCAAGTTTTCAGATTACAACATACTTCTAACACACTGCCCACCCAAGGGTGTTTTGGATAAAACCTATCACGGCGAAAACGCTGGAAGTGAGGCGATAAGGAATGTAATTGATAAATTCGATTTGGTTTTCTGTGGACATATACACGAAGCGTATGGAATTGAAAGGATTGGTAAAACACTCGTAGTAAACCCTGGCCCAGCTATGTGGGGAATGTACGTCTTATTTGATTTGGATAGGTTTTCAGCTGTTTTTAAGAGTATAAGGTAACTTTAAATATTGTTCGTTAAACCTTAGAGACGAATGAAAGAGATCGAGGTTTTAAAGCTACTCGAAGAAAACGCCAGAATAAGCGTTAACGAGATTGCGGAGATACTGGGCTTGAGTGAGGAGGAGGTAGAATTAATAATTAAAAAATATGAAGAAGAGGGAGTTATACTGAAGTACAAAACGATAGTAGACTGGGAGAAGTTGGGGGAAGAGAATATATTTGCGATAATCGATGTAAAAGTCTCTCTTTCAAGAGAAAGAGGGTACGATGACATAGCTAAAAGAATTGCCAAGTTTCCAGAAGTTCACGCTTTAAGGCTTGTGAGTGGTGAATACGACTTTCAAGTCGTTATAAAGGGTAAGAGCTTGAAGGATATATCCTCTTTCATAGCTGAAAAGATATCTACAATTCCAGAAGTTAGAGATACAGTTACACACTTCGTTCTAAGAACTTACAAGGAGGAGGGAGTAACACTTTTTGCAGATGAAGAGGACAGGAGGCTCGCATTTGTCCCGTAGAAGAGTAGCAAGAGTCGTTGAAAACTTAAAGCCGTCTGGTATTAGGAAGTTTTTCGATTTAGTTATAGGTAGAGAGGATGTAATAAGCTTAGGAGTAGGTGAACCGGATTTTGCAGTTCCTTGGAGGATAAGAGAGGAAATGATATACTCTCTTGAGAAGGGTTACACCTCTTACACCTCAAATCATGGATTGCCAGAGCTTAGAGAGGCTATAGCAGAATACTACAAGAGGTTTGGATTAGATACAAATCCCGAGCAAGTTATAGTGACCGCTGGCGTTAGTGAAGCGATAGACTTGGCTTTGAGAACTGTTGTAGAACCGGGTGATGGCGTTTTAATTCCAGAACCATGCTACGTTAGCTATAAGCCCCTAAGTATCCTATGCGGAGCTGAAGTCGTAACAATTCCAACTAATCCCGATTTCAAGCTTAACTACGATAGGATAAGGCAATATGTCAATGAGAAGTCTAAGGTTTTGATAGTAAACTACCCTGCAAATCCCACGGGTGTGAGTTACTCAAAAAAGGAGCTCGAAGAGATTGCAGATGCAGTATTAGAATTCGATCTGCTAGTTATTTCAGATGAAATCTATGCAGAGTTCACGTATAAGGGGAGACATATGTCAATAGCTTCGCTCAACGGGATGGAGGATAGGGTTGTAGTTCTAAATGGATTTTCAAAGGCTTTTGCAATGACAGGCTTGAGAATAGGCTATGCAATAGCTCCAGCTGATGTATTGCTTGGTATGCTAAAGATACATCAATACTGCATGCTCTGTGCACCTATAACTGGACAAATAGGTGCGTTAGAGGCTTTGAAGTGCTTAGATGAGGTTGAGAGAATTAAAGCTGAGTATATGCGGAGGAGAAATTACGTGGTAAAAAAGCTTAGAGAGGTTTTCGATGTAAATATGCCCGATGGAGCTTTTTACGTGTTTCCAGATATAAGTTCAACTGGCATGAGCAGTGAAGAGTTTGCCGAGAAGTTGCTGATTGAGAAGGGTGTAGCAGTAGTGCCCGGAAATGCGTTTGGGGAATGTGGAGAGGGATACATAAGAGCTGCATACGCAGTAAAATTCGAGAGGTTAAAGGAGGCTGTTGAGAGGATAATCGATTTTGCAAAGGAGCATGGTAAGAGTTAAACTCTTTGCAAACTTCAGAGAGGTAGCTGGAGTTAGGGAATTGGAGATTGATGCGAATACAATTGAAGAGGTTTTGAAAAAGTTGGTTGAGATTTTTCCAAGACTTGAAGAGTATTTTAAAGGGGAAAAGCTTAGGAGTTACGTTCACGTAATGGTGAACGGTGAAATAGTTCGAGATTTTAAGTTTGAGTTAAACAACAGCGATGTAGTAGCGATTTTTCCACCCGTTAGTGGTGGTTGAATAGAAACCATACATATATTTGTAGTCGTTCTCGAATATATCTAATGTTCAGAAAAGTGCTCGTAGCGAACAGAGGCGAAATAGCAATTAGAGTGATGAGGGCATGTAGAGAACTCGGTATAAAAACAATCTCAGTTTACTCTAAAGCAGATGCTTACTCTTTACATAGGTTTTACGCGGATGAGAGCTATTGCATCGGAGATCCAGATCCAAAGGATAGCTATCTGAACATCGACAGAATTATAGAAATCGCTAAGAAGTGCGAAGCCGAAGCGATTCATCCGGGCTATGGATTCCTTGCAGAAAACGCCAAGTTCGCTAAGAGATGTGAAGAGGAGGGAATAGTTTTCATAGGCCCAAAATCGAAAGTGATTGCGGCTATGGGTTCTAAGGTGAATGCGAGAAAGATTATGAGAGAAGCGGGAATTCCAGTCATACCCGGAAGTGATGAAGTCGAGGATTTAGACGATGCGTATAAATGGGCTGAAAAGATTGGATATCCCGTCACTATTAAGGCATCTGGGGGTGGTGGAGGTATAGGGATTACAGTTGTTTGGAATGAAGATCAGCTTGGAGAGGCTTTTCATAAAGCTAAGAGATTAAGTGAGAAGTTCTTTAAGGATTCTACTCTTTACATCGAGAAGTATTTACCAAAACCCAGACATATCGAGTTTCAGATATTGGCGGATTACCATGGAAATTACGTTCACTTGGGTGAGAGGGAGTGCAGTATACAGAGGAGATTTCAAAAGATCATAGAGGAGGCCCCATCCCCAGTAATAGATGAGGAAACAAGGGAGAAGTTTGGAAGTATTGCGATTAAATGTGCTAAGGAGATCGGGTATACGAACGCTGGAACTATTGAATTTCTTTACCAGGATGGGGAGATATACTTCCTCGAAGTTAATACCAGACTACAAGTTGAGCACACGATTACCGAAATGATAACTGGGATAGACATAGTCAAAGAGCAGATAAGGATTGCATACGGGGAAAACTTGGAATTCGAGCAGGAAGATATACACATCAGAGGTCATGCAATCGAATGCAGGATTTACGCTGAAGATCCGATAAACTTCTATCCAATGAGTGGGAGGATTAGGTTTTACCGTAGTCCGGGTGGAATAGGGATAAGAATTGACAGCGGTGTTCACACAGGTTGTGAAATTCCCCCATACTACGATCCATTGATTGCCAAGCTAATCGCGTGGGGGAGGGATAGAGGGGAGGCTATAGCGAGAATGGAGAGGGCTTTATACGAATACATAATAGAGGGAATTGAAACAAACATACCATTCCACTTAGCAGTTATGAGAAATGAGGAGTTCAGGAGGGGAAATACCCATACGAAGTTCATAGAAGAGCAAAGAATAACTGAAGAAGTTAAGAAAGTTGTCGAAGAGATAAAGCCGATTAAAAAGAGGTTAAGAGAGGTATTTGTAGGGGAGGAAAAGTATTTAGAAGCTCCACCGAGTATGTGGAAGATATATTCGAGAATTATGAAATAGTTGAATCCGCTTCTTCAACTGTTCTCTTCTTAGCCTCTTGATAGGCTTTAACCCTCTTAGCTATTTCATCGTATTTCAATGCGAATATCTTTGCAACTGCTAATGCCGCGTTTTCGGCATCCATTACAAACATCGGTGCAACTCCAGATGGCATTCTAATAGAGGAGTATATGTCGTATACGAAATCTGTTGGAGGTGGACACGCTATCACTGGCTTGGAAGTGTTTGCATCAACTAATCCGCTTAATGCATTACTCCTTCCAGCTACTGTAATGAAAACAACATCTTCGTTTTCGTATTCTTCGATGATTTTTAAAACCTTTAAAGGTGTTTTGTGAGCTGATGCAACTCTTAAAACACTTTCTATTCCAAATTCCTTAAGCTTTTCCGCTATTTTTTTGCAGTGATCTAAGTCGGATTTCGAACCCATTATTATAACGGCTCTCATAAGGCGAGAGTTGTTCTATTGAATTTAAACGTTGAGCAACACCCTTAAGTATTAATTGAGATTAGGTAATCCATGAGACGTCCAGCAGTTGCTGGAAGCTTTTATCCATCGAGCAGGGAATCACTTTTAGCGATGCTCAGAGAGTTCACAACACCTATGAAAGACGAATCCGTTATCGCATGCGTTTCACCGCATGCAGGATACATATACTCGGGAAGAACTGCTGGAAAAGTGCACTCACTCTTACCGGACGCTGAAACTTTTGTGATAATAGGGCCAAATCACACAGGTGTAGGATTACCAGTGGCTGTGTCAAGAGACATTTGGTCAACTCCGCTTGGGGAGGTGGAAATAGATCAGGAGTTCATAGATGCTATGCCAAAGATTGTTGTAGCGGTTGATGAAACAGCCCATAGGTATGAGCACAGCTTAGAGGTTCAAGTTCCGTTTCTACAGTATTTGCATAGAGATTTCAAAATAGTTCCAATATGCTTGGGATTACAAGATCAAGAGACTGCAAGAGAAGTTGCAGAGGAGATAATAGAGGCAGAGAAGAAGACTGGAAGGAAAATAGTAGTTGTAGCATCTTCGGACATGCATCACTACCTACCAGATGACGAATGCAGGAGGTTAGATGAAAAGGTTATAAAAGCAATTCTTTCGATGGATGTGAGCAAGTATTACAAAACGATATACGATCTTCAAGCGAGTGTTTGCGGATATGGTTGCATAGGAGTTGCCATGTATTACGCAAATCACCACAACGCAAAAGCTGAGCTTGTGGATTACTCAACAAGTGGAGATGTTGCAGATAGGAGTAGTGTAGTCGGTTATGCTGGAATTGTTTTTAGAATTTAATATTTAATTTTTATAAAAGTTTTTAATCTATTAATCTTGTTACTTTTCGTAAATCTAACTGATTGTTGAGAGATAGATTTTAAAATATAAAATCTTCACATAGAGTAAACATATTTTCTAAGATCAATAATAATAAAAAATTTATACTTTAACTATTCAATCCCAATAAATCCTTAACCTTCTTGACTACATCTCTATACGGAATCCTACCCCTTTTATCGATCTTTATAATATCTAGCACTCCTCTCGGCCTATCTAATGCTAAATCCTCCCTCACTATTAAAATCAGTGGAATTCCTGCCTCTTTTACCTTTTCGAGTTTTCTCTTAACGTATTCCTCTGTCCAAAATCCAGCTATTTCGATATAAACACCTCTATCCCCCTTCTTAATGTAGAAATCTGGAATGTAAGCAGAATTTCCAGCTTTTACAATGTCTGGTTCTCTTATCACCTCAAATCCCAAAAACCTCATCTTTCTCGCAAATTCCTCTTCAAGAGATGAATCGTATTCAACCTCTTCAACGTAATCTATCGGAAACAGATGTCTAACCTTATCTGAAATCTCTAGGAAGTATACCCTCTTCTCGTATTCGTCAACGACTTCAGCTCTAATCCACCACTTCTCAGCCCTCAATATCTCTGGAATCAGTTTAGCCATAGAAGTTCCATATTTCCTCGTCATCTTTAAAATCGATGCTGCTCCAGTCACACTCGTTAAAAGTCTACCGTCTTCATCGTATAGCTCGTACATCAAGCCTAACCATTTCAATCTACGAAAGACATTCTTATGATTTGAGGATATCCAAAAGGTAAGCCTTAGACAGTTGAATATGGCTGTCTGTAGTAGAGAGAGGTTGTAAGCCTTGATGAGTTCATCTGGTTTAATTTCTTGCATACTCTTCAGTATTCTCTCCTCTTCTCTATCTGCAAACATAGCTCTTTCAACTTCTTCAGCTGTAACGCCTAAGATTTCAGCAACCTCATCCAAAACCCTTTTTCTTTCGCTCAGCTTTGTAACGTATCCCCTCTCAAACAAGAGTTTTCTAACGACTAATGGATTCAACTTCGTAGTCCTCTCGAATTCGCATCTTCTTTCAATTATCTTTGCGAATCCTCTAACTTTACGATAGTTGTTTGCATTCTCAATCCTCTTTAAGTTCTCTACGATACTCCTATACCTCTTACCCAAACCCATTCGATACAACTTTATCACAACTTCTGCAAGCTTTAGATCTTTTTCATCCCATGCAAACTTTGGATAAATTCTACCATTAGCTCTTCGAACATCGAGTAAATCCTTTGGAAGCATTAAAATTGATAATAATTTAAAGGTTTTAAACTTTGACGATGTAATAGATCTGTAGCTCATGTTTGCAAGACTTAGATATGAGAGGGGAACTGTAAGGATAGATGGAGATGTTCACATCCCGTATGCTAAGTGGGATAGCAGAACTAGATGTTACAGAACCCTCGCGTATAGGTATAGGGATTTAATCGATTACTTGGAAAAATCTGGGATAAGTTATGAAGATCACGTCTTAGACAACGTAATTCCTTCACCGATTTTTGATGCAGAGATAGAACTTAGAGATTATCAAATCGATGCGGTTGAGAAATGGATGGAAGACAAAAGAGGTGTCGTTGTCTTACCAACCGGAGCTGGAAAAACGTATGTGGCATTAGAGATAATTAAGGAGCTTAGCGTTTCAACTCTAGTAGTAGTTCCAACTTTAGCATTGCTAGAGCAGTGGATAGAAAAACTCTCAATATTTGGAAGGGATTATATAGGAGAGTTTTCAGGCAGAAAAAAGGAGTTAAAGCCTGTTACTGTGACGACTTACGATTCGGCTTATATAAATGCTGAGATCTTAGGAGATAAGTTTTTACTGCTTGTATTCGATGAATGTCACCACCTTCCAGCCGAAAGCTATCGTCAAATAGCTGAGATGTCCATAGCACCATATAGGTTAGGATTAACGGCTTTTCCTGAAAGAGAAGATGGATTACATACTCTTTTGCCGGATTTAATCGGTGGAATTGTTTACGAGTTAAAGCCAAAGGATTTGGCTGGAACTCATTTGGCTAAATACGAGGTTAGGAGACTACTTATCCCGTTAACGGATGAAGAGTATAAGCTCTACAAGCAAAAGGCTGAGAAGTTTAAGAATTACATAGTCTCAAGGGGAATCAAATTATCAAACGTAGAAGACTTCAGGGAGTTGGTTATGAGGACTGGTTTGGATTACGAAGCATACGAAGCCTTAAAATCGTGGGAAGAGGCAAGGAAGATAGCTTTTAACTCTAAGAACAAGATAAAGAAGTTGAGGGAATTACTTGAGAGGCATAGGGGAGATAAGATAATAATATTCACACGCTATAACGATTTAGTCTATACTATTTCAAGGATTTTCTTAATCCCGGCGATAACACATAAAACCGATAAAAAGGAGAGAGCTATGATCTTGGATTGGTTTAAGAAGGGGAAGGTCAAGGCTGTAGTCAGTAGTCAGGTGCTAGATGAGGGTATCGACGTTCCAGATGCAAACGTGGGAATTATTGTGAGTGGAACGGGATCATCGAGGGAATACGTTCAACGCTTGGGGAGGATTTTAAGACCAGCTGAGGGGAAGGATATAGCTATTCTCTACGAACTCGTATCTAAAGAGACTGGAGAAGTCAGAGTTTCGAGGAGAAGGAGGAGGATTGAGACTGAATCTCGCAAAAGTAAGGCTTTCTAAGCATAACAGCTCTCTTTATAGCATTAATCAAATCTCTTCCATGTAAACCAGTGATGTCTATGGTTTCGTTACTCATTAGGCATGGTTTAATCTTTCCGTCCGAAGTTACTCTAATTCTATTGCAGTTCATGCAGAATTCACAATCCGGCTTTACGAATTCTATCACTCCTCTTTCAAGCCAGTACTGTCGCCTTCTATGCATAGATCTAATTTTTACGGCATAAGCCTCTTTTGCAAATCTCTTCTCGATTTTTGAGATGTCGTAGTAGTATCTCTCAAGCTCTGGAGTCCTCAAAAGCTCTATGACTTGAAGAATTGCTTTAACCCCTCTTCTGTTAAATGAAGAAACAAATCTAAGCATTTCATCCACTTCTGAATCGTTGATACCCCTTAATACTACCATGTTAACCTTCATGGGTGTTAGATCTGCATTGCAAGCCTGTTCTATTCCATCCAAAACCCTCTCGATATTTCCACCGGTTATAAACCTATACTTCTCCGCGTTTAACGTGTCTAAGCTTACATTTACCCTGTCTAAACCGCACTCCTTCAGCTCATAAGCTTTATCTGCTAAAAGTGTGCCATTTGTAGTAATCGAAACCTCTTTAAAATCGGGGAGGTTTTGTAAGATTTCAAATAAGTCCTTTCTGAGTAAAGGTTCACCGCCAGTTATCTTCAATTTCTTTATTCCAAGTTCGTAGAATGCTTTAGCGATTTCAACTATTCTTTCAGCAGAAATCTCACCTTCTGGATTTTTTTCACCTTCTCTATGACAGTAAAAACATCTCAAATTACATCTATTCGTTATAGCAATTCTGAGATTCGTTATAATCCTTCCATACCTATCCTTGAGCATAACTCCTCAGCTCTCTTCAAATCTTCAGCTGTGTTTATGTTGAAAAAGGAGATTAAATCTCTATCGAATTTTTTCAAATTCTCAACTGGATAAAAAATCGTATTCAGTCTTTTGAAGGGTTCTATGATCCTTTTCTCGCATCTCTCGATAGATTTCTCTATCTCTTTCAGTGATGAATTCGAGTAGAAGGCGAGTAAAGGCTCCGGATATTTGTGTATTGGAATCAAAGCATCGCATTTCCGCTTTAAACCCTCGTTGTATATGTGCTCGATTACAACCCTTTTAACAAACGGCATGTCTATAGCAGTTACAATGCATCTATCAAAGTAGTTTAAAGCGGAATGAATTCCTGCAAGAGCTCCGAAATCCTTATATATGTCACAGATAAAAACTGCATCGTAATCTCTTGAATACTTTTCAGCCTGTTTTTCATCTCTGCAAACGAAGACGAGATTGTATTTTTTATACTTCTCAATTGCGATCTCAATTAGCTTTTTTCCACAGATCTTTAACTCAGCTTTTTCAATTCCAAGTCTTTTTCCCTGGCCACCCATTAGTACTGCAACGTTCACGAATGTAAGAGAGAACTCCTAATATTTAATTGCTGGGATTGATTACTACAGCAATAAAGGTAATTAATATAATAATATACAATAATAAATAATTTATAATAACTTAGGTTTAGTTAATAGTTTTATCACGAAGAGGTGAACTTTTAAATCGTAAACGATAGAGAGATGATCTTCGCGAATATGATACAATTTATCATTGAAGCACGATACAGTAATATTACAATCCGTTTTTCTGAAGTTATGGAAGAATTGAAAAAGTACAGATCAATGGACATCCCGTATTCAAGGGTTTTGAGTTCTATGTGTACTACCCCCCATCCTTACGCTGTAGAAGCACATTTAATGTTTTTAGAGACAAATTTGGGCGATCCAGGGATATTTAGAGGAACTAAGATGCTTGAAGAGGAAGTAATAGCTATGCTTGGCAAGATTCTCCACAACGAAAACGCAGTCGGTTACATATGTTCTGGCGGAACTGAAGGGAATATACAGGGGATAAGAGCGGCAAGAAACATCCATAGGAAAAGAGATGGAAACATAGTCGTTCCTAAATCTGCACATTTCTCGTTCGATAAGGTTGGAGATCTCCTACGATTAGAGGTAAGAAAAGCAGGGCTAGATGAGGAGTATAGAGTTGACATCTCGGAAGTGGAATCGCTGATAGATGAGAACACTGTAGCTATAGTGGGAATAGCTGGAACAACTGAATTGGGACAAATAGATCCAATAGTCGAGCTTTCAGAGATAGCGGTTGAGAAGGGTATTGAGCTACATGTGGATGCCGCTTTTGGAGGATTGGTTATACCGTTCATGGACAACCCCTATCCGTTCGATTTTCAGAATGAAGGGGTTAGTTCTATAACAATAGATCCACACAAGATGGGCATGGCTACTATTCCAGCCGGGGGAATTCTATTCAGAGATAAGAGGTATTTGAAGGCATTAGAGGTTGAAACTCCCTATCTGACTTCTAAGGCTCAATACACGTTAACTGGAACTCGCCCGGGAACTGGTGTTGCATCGACTTATGCTGTGTTAAAGAAACTCGGATTTGAAGGAATGAGAAAGATTGTAAGAGAATGTATGAAAAACACGAGAATTCTACTTGAAGAAATGGTTAATTTGGGTTTTGAGCCGGTTATAGAGCCTGTGATGAATGTAGTTGCGTTTAAAACCGATAAAGCTGAAGAGATAAGGAATGAACTATACAAAAGAGACTGGGTTATCTCAACTATTAAAGAGCCAAAGGCTATTAGATTCGTTGTAATGCCTCATGTGACAGAGGAGGTGATTAAAGATTTTATATCTGAGTTCAGAGAGGTTTTAAGGGTTTTGTAACCTCAGAAATCGGCAAATTCATCATTGATCAGTAGGTGCCCTGTTCCTCATCGGCTAGGATTAGTTTTGCGAAGCTCTTTTTAAGTTTTGTGTGAACGAAATCTTTTCAGCTATTTGCTATCATTTTTCTTTTCCTTTTTATTATTTCTATTTTTATCAAGGAATACTGAGATAAAAATAGATTCTACTTCTCTATCTTCTCCAAACACTTCATTAGCTTTAATCCATCCTTCTTTGGTATCAAATTCCTTTTCAATATTTTTTATTTCTTCCTCTGAATAAATTGGAAACTTAATTATCTTTTTCACAATTTTAACTTTTCTTCAACTTATATCTTTTTTCTCCTTTCGATTTGCATCTCTTGCGGTAATGACGTAAAATTCGTCATTAACTTTTTCAAGAACGATAAAAAGAATTCTACCCCAAGCAGAACCAACTAAGGCATACCTACTTCTATGCTTCAAAACTATCGCATCTCTATTTCTTATTGCTTCTTCAACCTCTTTTACGCTAACTCCATGTTTGGCAATATGAGAGATATTTCTTTCAGTCCAAATTAGGCAGATTTTCCTAAACTTTGACACAGATTTTCGTCTCACTTTTAAAATTTAAAATTTTAATTTTATTGAAGATTGAACTATGCTAAGTAGAGTCAAATGAAATTTATTATGTAAAATATTTACCTGTAATCTCATTGAGCAAAAGTTGTTCACAGTTTTACGTAGGTAACTTCATTGACGAGAAATACTTTTATTTGTTCAAAGCTTTACATAGATTATGCCTTTTGAAGCTGTTAAATTTGATTATGGCAATGTAGACGAATGGAAGAGCTATTTTGAAGAGCTTAAAGATTTAGCGAGGAGTTGCAAAATGATAGTCGAATTTTGGGAAGAGTTGAAGCGTAAATGCGATGGTTTGACGTTTAAAGATTTACAAGAAGAATTTGATTACAGCACGGTTTTATTAGGAGGTGTTACACCAGATGGTGAGTATAAGGAAAGGAGTTTGGCAAAAGTCTATGCAGTTTTGTTCGGTTTTAAGCCTGAGAACGTTCACGATCTAATTGAAAAATTGAAAAAAGGATATTCACAAGATACAAAAGTGATTGTTGAAAAAACGAGATTTATTGAATTTGTTAAAAACATACTTGAGACTTTAGAACGGATTTTGACAATTGCAGAAAGTAAGGGTTTAATTGATAGTGCAGATATAGATGTTAGAATCAATGAATCAAAATACTATGAGATTTTAGCAGATTATAAGAAATTGATCGAAATACTAAATGGTTTCGTGAATAAAATTGCTAAGATATTACCAAACTATAACGAGAGATCTTTGTTCGTTTGGACTATCGATAAGCTAACGTATAAATATATGACAACAGCCTATCCAAAGCTAAGAGATGATAAAGTATTTGAATTTATTAGGGATCTCCTAGGTTTAGACGTAATTTTTTCTCCAAACGTTGAAGATAAAAGAGCAAAGAAAGACTATTCAATTTATTCGTATTCAGACGAATTGATTGGAAAACATTTAATTGAGCTTTTTAAGATTATTTGGAACACTTTTGACGATAAAAATCAGCATATTAGAGATGCTTTATCGTTGATATTTCCAGAAATCTCAAATTTCAAAAAGGAGTTCTATGAGTTAGTATCTCAAGCATTAATAGGAATGAATTGGCGATTTCCTAATGTTTGCATAACCAGTGATGAACAGGCGAAAGACTGTTACTATGTGATAGATGGTATAACTCTGAGAGAGTATAGGCTATACGTATATGAATCTGGTAGTAAAGTTTGGAAACCGACATCTGTTACAATTTCATTATTAAAATTACTTGACGAATTAATGCCGGGTTTATTCTTGTTAAAATATATTCTCTTTGATTTAAAAATTTATAAAACGAGATATTATATTACTACTACATCCTATGAACAACGCTACGAACTTATGATTCTATCAGAAGACTATAACGAAATACATACTTGGAAGTCTAGGTAATTAAGTTTAATGAGGGATTGTAAATGAGTAGAGGTGAGTCTAAGTTAGACAGACCAAAGATCGATAAAAAAGTAGAAAATCAACATATTGTGAAAAAGGTAGAAGAAACTATTCAAATCAAAACTAAAGGAAAGCCAAAAACTGAAGTTATTAAAGAAAAGACAGTAAGTCAAGTAGTTAAAGAAAAAATAGAAAAAGAGGAAACAAAAGAACAGCTAACAATCCCTCAAATTTCTATTAAGCCGTTTAGCGTAAAACCATTAACTGAACTCGATACGAATGTAAGCATCGTAAAGACAAAAGAAGAATCTTTAAAAGTTCCTCAACTCAATTTGGCTAAATTCACATTGAGCAAAATCACAGGTTTAGATACAGCCATTCTAATCAAACGTGAAACTGATGAAAAATTAGTAATCCCACAACTTAGATTAAAATCGTTCAAGCAAATTTCAAAGTACTCTGATTTTGATACAAAATTCGAAATAACCTTAGAACAACAATCGGTCAAAGTTCCTCAACTTATACTAATGAAATTTAAACAAATCCAGCCATATGAAAGGTTTTTGATCGATAAAC
>CAYWXE010000004.1:43217-43513 GCA_964462505.1 uncultured archaeon
AATCCAACAAAGACAAATTGAATTATATCCAAAAATAACTCCAGAAGAAAAGATAAAAGAAGATATTGAATCCACAGTTAAATCACCAAATGAATCGAAAGAACATGAACTCCTTGAAGAAATAGACTTCATAAAGTATCTACTTGGAAAAAGCAGTGGTAAAATCTTAAGTGGAAAGCCTCTCTGTATAATAGTCGAAACGCATCCAGATAAATACGAATACATTGTTGCGACGATTTGCAGGGAGATTTATAGAGAGAAGCGAGGAAGAAATCCACCACAGCCAATACTTGTAA
>CAYWXE010000005.1:0-18499 GCA_964462505.1 uncultured archaeon
CTTACCTATACCTTTTGCCATGAAATGATATATGAAATTTGTGGTATTTATAGGGATAGCAACAAATACGTATTATGTTTCCTCCTTTCGATCTTCCTTCTTAGCCTTAACATTCTGTTCATTTGGAAAAGGTATGTCTGTAATCTCCTCCCATAAGATCATTTCGTCATTATTCCTATTTATTTCAATTATCATCACATTAGGATCATAAAATTCGATTAATTGGTAAGTTAACTATTTTCCACTTCTCTCTTTTTTCCCTTGATATTTTTTAGAGTATATTATACTTTATTTTTAATGATTTTCAATGATTTGGAATGTTGAATACTAAGACCATTATGAAAACAAAAATTTAGAGCAAGAAGCAATGACAGTAATATATTAACATTTGATGGGTTATTTGCTAGGGAATTAATAGCCATAGGAACAGTAAGATTAGTAGATACACCATAAGAAAAAGGAATCTAAAATCTCAATAATTTTGAGAGAGTATTTTTTTAATCAGTAAAAATGTAAATGCAATTGAAATTAGTTTCAAATTTTTCCAATTCCAATCTGAATACCATATAGCTAAATTAAGAAATATAAATCCAATTATAAGAATATTTCATTTATCTTTTGCCAATTATGCTACTATTCTTTAAGTATATTTCTCAACCAAGTCATTTGTTTTTAGGATTTTAATTAACTTTTTTCGTCTCAACGTTCTTTCTACATTCCTTACGATATGTTAAATATATACTAATTCAGCAATAATAACTGAAGTTATTGAGGATATACTCTACCAATAACAGAGACTATTTCTGTCCAGTTGAAACTTATACGTAGTTTTAGATTTAAAATATTTATAAATTTTATCTGCTTCAAGTAATGTGGTTCAGCTCTTATTAATTAGATTTTTCAAAGATGAAAGCGTAAGTTAAATTTTTATGTAAATAAATTATTCCTACTATTAACTATGGATTAGGAGGCATATCTAAGTGGTTGTCTTCTTTTTTATCCTACTTAGTATAGCCGTCAGCTGATGGAATATAATACTCCTGCGATGAGTATAATTAATTCTTTTTAGTCTCTTCATATTCTTTATCATTCCCTTCTTTATCCTCATTATTCTGGATTTTTAGCTTGTTAATATCCATGAGTGTTCATCCCTAATTACGTTGATATCTTACCTAAATTCTTTAATCTCTCCCTTATTTCTCCTCAATATCTTAAATTAATTCGTTTTAGACTTTATCTATTCTTTTATAGATAAATACTTTTAATTTATTACAATAATTCAAAAATTAAATAAAAATAAAATATTAATTGATATAATTAAAATCAATCCATATATAAAATTATTTTATACTTATTGCTAATTATTTAACTAATGTTTTCTGCCTCAATACCCTTTAATTCCAGCAATAATAATCAAAGTCATATTGTATTGTGCTAATAATCGGATAATTGACAACATTTCTACTTAAGTATCTTTAAAAACGCTACTTTGATTAATCCGATTGTACGGGTTTAGACCCAATAATTGAGAAAAGTTTAAATACTTAAACTTAAGCATCTATAGCATGAAAAATATCGAAAGAGGAATATTCTTACCGAGAAAAGAGATCGAAGAGATTAAGCAGAAGAGGTTGAGGTATATCTTAAAATACGTTTACGAGAACTGTGCTTTTTACAGAAGGCTCTTCAAAGAAAACGGGGTTGACATAGACAAAATTAGAAGTGTTGAAGATCTAAAAAAGATTCCATTTACGACTAAGCAACA
The DNA here is from genome assembly GCA_964462505.1 of uncultured archaeon. Classification (GTDB taxonomy): domain Archaea; phylum Halobacteriota; class Archaeoglobi; order Archaeoglobales; family Archaeoglobaceae; genus CAYWXE01. The sequence goes on from CAYWXE010000005.1 coordinate 1,766, forward strand.
CTTAAGGGATGCTTATCCGTTAAATATATGCTGCGTTCCGAAGGAGAAAATAGTTAGAATTCAGATGAGTGGTGGAACTACTGGAAAGCCCGTTATAGTTCCATATACCCGTAACGATGTCGAACAGTGGAAGGAAATGATGCTAAGGGCTTTTTACATCGCTGAAATCACGTCAAAAGATGTTATACAAATTACTCCAGCTTTCGGTTTGTGGAATGGGGGTTTTGGATTTCACTTTGCAGCAGATACAATAAACGCATTTGTAATACCGATAGGCTCTGGAAACACGAGGAATCAGGTTAGATTTATGATTGACTTTGGGACTACTGTTCTGTGTGCCACTGCAAGCTATCCACTTAGAATAGCAGAAGTCGCTGTTGAAATGGGATATGAGCCAAGAGATTTACCAGTTGAAAAGATGCTTCTCGGAGCAGAGCCTTGGAGTGATGCTATGAGAAAGCAGATAGAATCTACATTCGATGCTGTAACCTTTGATATCCCGGGGTTAACGGAGATGGGTGGAGTTGGAACAGTTGGTTTTGAATGCAAGTTTAGAAATGGTATTCACATCTGGGAGGACAACTACATAGTTGAAGTAATCGATCCAAAGACAGGAGAAGTAGTAGAAGATGGAGAAGAAGGAGAAATAGTTTACACAGCTCTAAACAGGGAGGCAATGCCACTCATAAGGTATAGGAGTGGAGAGGTTTCAGCAGTAGTTTCAAGGGAAAAATGCGAATGCGGAATAGAACACATGACAATTGAGAGGATCAGGGGCAGAACAGATGATATGGTAATATACAGAGGTGTGAAATTTTATCCGTCTGATATAGAGCAGATACTTGCCACTCACGGCGTAAAGCATTACAAAATAGAAATTGGAAACTGTATAAGGATTCTATTTGAGAGTGACAGCAGTGAAGTAATTGCAAGGATTGAGAAAGATATAAAAGAGTTCTTAGGGTTTAAACCGAAGATAGAGGCTTTACCAATCGGTAGCTTGGAGAGGTTTGAGGGTAAGGCTAAGAGGCTTTACAGGGTGATGGGATGATGATATTAGCTGTTTATATCGCATCAATTCTGTTAATGATTCTGGGTGTTGTTTTGGCTATTAGGAGGATATACAGATGATTGTTGAAGCCGTATTTGTCACATATCTAATCTTAATGGTATTAATAGGTCTATACGAGTACAAAAAGACTAGAGCTTTAATAGACTTCTACTTAGCTGGAAAAAGGCTTGGAGCCTTAATCGTTAGCTTTTCGTTCTTTGCAACGTATTTTAGCACAGCCGCCTTCTTGGGAGGAGGTGGTTTTGGATTTGTATGTGGATTTCAATGGTCGGCGTTCTTGGCTTTATTCCACATACTCTTTGCAATACTTGCATGGATGATAATAGCTCCAAAACTCAAGGAAAAAGCGGATATATTTGGGGTTCTAACGATTCCCGAGGTTTTTAAGGCTAGATTTGGAAGACTTGCTCAGGTTATAGCTGCGATAACGATTTTGATTTTCTTCGAGTTCTACATGATATCGATATATAAGGGTTCTGGGAATCTGCTTGAAGTGATGCTAAACATAGACTACAAAACCGGTTTGTTGATAACTGCGGCAATCGTGATGTTTTACACAGCTGTAGGCGGATTTAGAGCAGTAGTGATGACGGATTTGATTCAGGGACTACTCGTATTCCTAGGTGGAGTTACACTCTTTTTCACTTTGATATACACATTAGGAGGCTTTAACGCTATAACTGAGTTGTACAACGTCAAAATATTTGCTGGATTGAGTGGAAAAGATCTGTTTGAAATAGGGAAAGTAGCACCTCCTCCAATCATGAAAGCTGGGATGGTCATTCCATTTATATTAAGCCTTACGTTTGCGATAAGCATAGCTCAACTTGCAAGTCCTCAGCTCGTGATAAGGTTTATCGCAGCAAGAGATGAGAAAGTTATCTCCTATGGAATGCTTCTAACACCAATGTTAATTGGAATTTTTGCACTGTGCGTTTTCAGCATAGGCCCATTTGGATGGCTCGTAATACCAAAGTACACAGATCCGAAGCCATTCCTAAAGAATCCCGATTTAGTAGTTCCATTTATAGCTATGAAAGTCTTTCCAATTGGAATAAACGCTTTACTCTTGACTGCAATAATAGCTGCGGCGATGTCAACAATAAATTCGTTGTTGCATGTAGTTTCGACTTCGTTTGTAAGAGATATAGTTCAAAACATTACAAATATAAATGAGAAGATTGCATTGAGGATTACAAGGATATCCGTTTTTGTATTTGCAGTGATACCACTGGTATTGGCTTTTAACCCGCCGGGAGTTATAGTCAAAATAGTTGGATTGAGCTTTTCAGTTATAACTTCAGTATTCCTAATACCGCTATTGGCGGCTTTGTACTCTGAAAACGCATCTAAGCATCAAGTAGTATCATCTATGATTGCGGCAATTATCGCATGTGGTGTGTGGTATTTCGCATTCTACAAAACCTATTGGATATATCCAGTAATTCCGGGATTGATTGCATCAGCCTTAGCGTATTTGATCTTCAAACCTCTAAGATCATAACTATCTCTGTTTTTCTATCCTTTAAAAGTTCTACAAATTCTCTGTTGAGATCTCTTGCCGCTTTAGTTGCGGAAATCAAAAGAGTTCTATTGCACACAAATCTACTCTTCCTTATAACTATATCGGTTTTATGGGTAAACGTAAGTTTATCACAGCCGAAGCCGTAGAACTCCTCCTTTAACGAATAATCCGGAAGATAGAGTGTGACCTTAGCTCTTAAACCCCTCCTCAAAGCGGATTTCAGTTCAGGACTGAGATCAAAAATACTCTTATCTGCACAGACGCCTATTATACAATCTCCTCTCGGTGTTAGCTCTCGTTCTCTTGTAATCTCAAGTGTAGTCTTATGAGTAGCTCTTATGTTTTCGTGCCCTCTTGCAACTACCTCTTCGATTATCACTCCTTCTTTGCAAGTACTATCTCAATAGCCGAAACGTTTGCAACACCCTGTTCACTCTCAATTCTTTCGGTGTGTATCTTTATGTCTTTGACATCTACATCCGGGAGAAAACGTTTCCTCACTATTTCTGCGACATCTACAGCCCTGCTTATAGCCTTACCCCTTGCCTTAATTGCAACTTCCTTTGCTCCAGCGTTGAACTGTGTTAATACCGCTAATACGTAGTTCATTACTGGCTTACTCCCTATAAACACCGCATTTTCAGCCATTTGTTTTACCCCCTTTTGCAAAGGGGGGCAAGGTTATATTAATCTTTCGAAGCGATACCAATTAAATATCTGTTGGATTTACGATATGTGATGGCGAGGTTTAGGCATCTGATATCGATAGACGATTTGAGTAAGGATGACATCCTCTACATCCTAAATAAAGCTGAGGGATTTGAAGAAGTCGCAAAGGGAAGAGTTAAGTTGAGAATTTTAGAGGGAAAAATTTTAGCGAATCTATTTTTTGAGCCATCAACGAGGACGAGAATGAGTTTTGAAGTCGCTATGAAGAGGCTTGGTGGGGATGTGATAAACCTAACCGCTCAAGAGGCGAGTAGTATTGCAAAGGGAGAGACCTTAGCAGATACCATCAAAGTGGTCTCCAAGTACTGTGATGCGATTGTCATAAGACATCCGCTCGAAGGAGCGGCGAGATTTGCTGCGGAGAATTCAGAAGTTCCAGTTATAAATGCTGGAGATGGAGCTGGTCAGCATCCAACCCAAACACTGTTAGATTTATACACAATAAGGAAGGAATGCGGTAAGCTTGATGGGATTTCAATAGCATTGATGGGTGATTTGAAGTATTCGAGAACTGTTCACTCTCTTATCAAGGCTCTAACACTCTTCAACACAAAGATATACTTAATAAGTCCAGAAACGTTGATGTTACCAGACGACTTCTTAGAGGAGTTGGAGGGAGATATCCAGAAGGCAAGCTTAGAGGATGTTATCGATGAAATAGACGTGTTATACGTTACTCGCATTCAGAAGGAGAGGTTCCCAGATGAGGAGGAATACAGAAGAGTTGCTGGTAGTTATAGAATTACAGCAGACATCTTAAAGGAGAGAGATGTAATAGTCATGCATCCCCTCCCAAGGGTTGACGAGATAGACGTTTCAGTTGATAGGACAAAAAACGCAAAGTACTTCCAGCAGGCTTTTTACGGTGTTCCAGTTAGAATGGCTATACTAAGTGAGGTGATGTTATGAAGCAACTCGTCATAAGTAAGATTAAGGAGGGGACTGTTATAGATCACATAAACGCTGGAAAGGCTCCACTCGTTTTGAGAATCCTTGGTATAGATGAGAATTCTAGGGAAAACGTATCTATGGCTATGAACGTCTCAAGTAAGAAAATGGGAAGGAAAGACATCGTTAAAGTTGAGGGGAAGTTTATAAGTGAAGAGGAGTTGAACAAGATAGCTTTGATATCTCCAAATGCAACGATAAACCTTATCAAGGATTACGAAATCAAGAAGAAGTTTAAAGTAAAACCCCCCAGGTTCGTTGAAGGTATTTTGATTTGTCCAAATAGAATGTGTATATCAAACGATAAAAGAGAGCCGATAACTTCGAAGTTTTATATAAGAGTTGATAAGGGCGAAGTCGTTGCGAAGTGTTACTACTGTGGTAGAAAGATTAGGGATTTAGCGAAATACATAAAATGATGTATAAATTCGTTTTAGATACAACTGCGATAACGGATTCAGAGCTAAGGGAAAGAGAGGGATTTGAGTCTATATGTGAATCTGCTAACGAGATTTTGAATTTGATAGCAATTGCGAGTGTTAAACTTGGTGTGGAGTGCTATATCCCGTATCCATCCGTATACAACGAACTCGTTGGATTTTTAAAAAGGAACAACTGTTGTGAAGACGTCTTGATAAAACTTGACACTTGGCTAATAAAGAAGACACCAAATAGATATGAGATAAAAATCCCTGCAGTAATCCTTTACGAATATGTAATTTCGATTAGGCAGAAAATGAACAAAGGCAGAAGAATAGCTGAAGACTTCATATGGGAGAGTTCTGCGATAACTATAAGCAATACAAACGATGTCAAAGCTGAAATTGGAAATCTGATCTCTAAGTTCAGAGATAAGTATAGGGCTACGGCTAGGCAAGGGATAATAGATAGTCCCTCCGATTTGGATGTTCTACTCCTTGCAAAAGAGCTTAATGCTGGAGTGGTCAGTAGTGATATAGGTATCAAAAATTGGAGTGAGAGATTTGGGTTAAGATTCATAGAAGCGTATAGATTTCCAAAGGTTTTAAGAGAACTGCTTAATAAGACGTTTAATCTCTAATATTTATCAAAAACTAAATAATAATTTTATAATGAAATATATATATTCATTTAAGGGTATTCTGTCCCTACGATCGCTGTAAACGATAAAGGTCAAAAATTGTTTAATCAACTACGGACTGTTAGTGTCTTCCCTTCACTCAAAGGAGTTACGTAGTTCTTCATCACTCATTAGAGACTTTAAAGTATTTAAGCTATAACTTAAATCCTCATAAGAAACGATATCCCTACCCTCTCTATCCCTCCAAAACGTCTCAAGTAAGATGTACCTCCTAACTCCGACAATTTTCAATATCTCTTTTAAATTCAGATCTCCGACGCCGAGTGATAGATGATCAATAAGTTCACATGTATTACAGTCGTGTAAGTGCAAAACGAGAATTTTATCATCAAATTTTTTAACAAAATCTCTCAGAGATTTGAGATAGTTTCTGTTGTTATTTCTCAACTGATTTAACACGAAATGTCCTATATCGAGCGTTATCTTTAATCCATCAATTAGAAATCTCTCATCGAATCTCCAGTCGTATTCTATGCAAACATCAAACCCGAATTCCCTCCCAAGCTTAACAGCTTCCTTGCAAGCCCTTATACCGTTTTTGATTATCTTCTCCTTAACATCTAAAAACTCGTAGGTTGAAACGGCGTAGTTTATATGGAAGTTGAAGTAGAGTGTGTCGAATTTCGAGGCAAACTTCAAACACCTTCTAAAAACCCTTAAGCTAGCTCTAAAGATCTCATCTCTTGGCTGAGCTGTGAATACATCGAGTGGTGCATGAAAAGCAATACCTATACCTAAATCCGTTATGTAATCTCTTAACTCTTTGTAATCGCATATATCTGGAAGTGGATAATCCAAAGAGAGTTCAAAGTAGTCAAAACCGATTTCACATAACTTCTTTATAGCTCCCCTAAACGGGAAATCTCCATACCACAGAAGTGTTCCTATCATGAGATACAGAGGAATTCAACTAAATCTCTCTTAATCTCCTCTCTTATCAAATCCCTACCCTTTAATATTTTATATCCCTTATGTATTTCCTCTCCAACGTTCTTACCCAATGCATGCCAGTTCTTTTCGATGTAATCCCTCACAGCCTCTTCTGGCTTTGTGAACTTCCTTACTTCGTAAGCCCACCATCTTCCACCCTCTAAAAACGGTTTATATTCCTTATCCCTCAAAAATCTCCTGACATGTCTCTCCTCCTCAAACGGTGGCCCCATTCTCCTCTCTATCCTTGAAAGCTCTTTGACCTGACATTCAAAAACCAGATAGCATTTAGAACTCACAAAAAATCCACTTCGAAGGGGCATGAAGTTTTCCCTCTCTAAAAACTCCGTTATCTTTCTTACAGCTCTTTCCAACTGTGGATATAAGTTGTCTTCAACTATATCTGGCCTTTCGAATTCTATTGCAAATAAAGACGTTCCCCTACTCTTAATCTCTTGAACTATCTCTTCATCCTTTGGAAGAACAACTTCTCTTTCAAAGAAGAAATCCTCAGACGGATTCCTGAGAAATTCTCGGCATAAATGTACAAATTTGGCTAAGTTGTCTAAGCTCAGATTTGCCGCAACGTTTCTCTTCTCATCAACTGGATCAACTACAAAGAATCTGTCTCCCCTCCTAATCTTCCCTCTTTTTACATCTATTACAGTCCTCCTACTCCACTTCGTTGCCTCTCTGATCAAGTTCTCAAAAGATCCGTAAAAGACTATTAGCAACTCACACAGATATCCAGAAAAACCCCTAACTTTATACTCAGCTCCGTATATTCCATGAACTTTTAAAAACCTCTTCAGAAGTCTTACATCGTTCTCTTTCCCTTTAATCCTATCCTTAAGCCATTCGTGGTGAAATGGTGTTCGATCCACAGCCGATTTTATTTTGCTCGGATCTTTAACTCTATAGCAGGGAACTACGTCTACGTTAACTCCTTTTACTTTTCCGTGAACGTAGGGGTGTTCCGCATACCTTATCTCGTAGCTATCGAGAATAGCTTTTCCTATCTCTAAACCCCTTTTTTCCAGTTCTTCTCTCGGTAAATCTTCTGGAAACAGTAGAAATACATCTATTTCTAAATTTCCTTTGAGCCAAGTATTCCTCGCATAACTCCCAACGAATTTGTACTCTACGTTGAAGTCTTCTAGCCTCTTCCTTATCTCCTTCTCAGCTTCCTTAGCAATTTTAACCTCTTCTTCAGATGGGATTATATGCGGTAAAACCCTTTCTAAGACTTCTCTCATAGGTTAACCCAAACCCTTACTCCTCTCGGTAGATTTACCTTAATCTTCTCATTGAACTCCTTAGGTTCGTTGAATACCCATGCATAAAGCTTTTTTCCTTTAGAATACCTCTTCAACTCCTCATAGCTAATCTTATGGTAATTAGAATACTTTACAAGCTCTTCAACGCTAAATGGCCCTAAGACATCCGTAAGTTTAGCAGATCCGATTGCAAATCCGTTTGATATTATCCAAACCTCTCCTCTAAACTTCGTTCTCGTCTTCCTTATCTCCCATCTCTTTTCTCCTCTAACTATCATGGATGCAAAAGGTTCCTTAACTATTAGCCCCTTCATATCCTTCTCCTTATAGCTGGGTTCTTCGATATTATACGCCTCAATGCCAATTCAAAGCTTTCGTTAATTGGAATTGTCTCAGAGATGAAGATCCCTGTTCTCCCTATCTCTCTTCTCCTCGTTAAAACCCTAATCCTTTCATTGACGACGTCTGTAGAAATTCCCAAAACCCTTGCAACTTCACTCGGATGCACTTCGGTTAATGGTATCTCCTCATGACCATCCCTCTTTGGAATTATTAAAACCAACCTCTTATCAACTCCAGCAACTCTTCTGTCCTCTATCAATCCCTTATAGCTTAAACATCCGCCAAATCTGTAGAAGTCGAGTTCTCTCTCCTTCATCTTTACAAGTGGGAAGCTTACAGTTGTGTTTTCATCGAGGACGATTTCCCCCTTTATCGCGTGATTTGGTGTAGCTTGAACTATTCTCTTCTCTAACATCTCATAGCCCTCCAAAGCCAATTCCAATTTGTACGATGGGATGTTTTGGGGAACGAATATGTCTACATCACTCTTCTCGTTTACATCTCCTCTCGCAACGCTTCCATAAACTATACAATCCAATCCATGCGTTAGGAGATTACTCATTACGTCTATAGCCCTCTTCCTCTTTTTTTTCAGAATTCTCCAATGTTCTCTGCTATACCTCACAAACCTCCTCTGACCAAATGTCGCTATCATTCTAGACAGCTGTCTATCCAATCCAAAAACTCCCTAAGCCCCCTTTCAACCGCGAAAGCACATATACAAGGTGTGGAATAGCTGTGAACTCTTTTAATCTCCTCCCTAAGCTTTGAGAATTTTTCAGCGGAAGTCTTTATGATCATTCCGTACTCTTCTGCTCTTTCTATCTTGCCTTCCCACCAATAAAAGGAGGATATAGGGAATATGTTTACGCAAGCGGCGAGTTTTTTCTCGAGTACATGCATTGCAACTTTTTCAGCTTCATCCCTTGAACTCGCTGTGACGTATACGAAGTAGTGCATGGAAATAGTTTTTATGGGAATTAATTACTTTTTCTTCTTTTTAACGATTACGACGTCTCCAAGTGTGAGAGTCTGACTTGCCCTCTTCAATTCGAGTTTTACATCTGGAACCCTTTCCCTCAACTTTACGTTTAAAACCCTCTCAAGCTTCTCTACAACCTCTGGCTCTGGAACTATTTCTGCGTTTTCTATCTTCTTGATGAGTGATTCCTTCTCTTGAATCATCTTTGCAAGCTTCTCCTGACTCCATCCCCTCTTTTCCCTCTCACGCTTTATTATGAGGTTGTAGTTCTCCACAAGCTCCTCTGTAAACTCTATCTTACTCACACTTCTCCTCTTCTTAAGCATGACTTTTACAACACCAGGCTGAGATACAGTCGTGGGCTTTTCGACACCAAACTGTTTACAATCACTGCAAACAGTGATTTCACTTCCCTCTACAACGACTTTAAACGGTTTCCCAACAATCTTCTTACCGCAGATTTCGCAATGCATGTTATCACCATTGAAAACGCCAATAAGTTCTTATACTAGTTTGGATATATAGTTGTTTGGAGGCTTCCGGAGTATGAGCGACACATATGAATACTTACTTCAGAGATTGAGAAAATTAGAGGAGGAGTATTACAGACTTAAGGAACTCTGCAGAAGACTTGAAGATGAGAAGAGGTTTATCGAGAGCGAGAGGATAAGATATGAAAGAGAGGTTAGAAGGTTGAGAAGCGAGATAGAGAGGTTAAGATCACCGCCATTACTCGTTGGAACGGTTTCAGATGTTTTAGACGATGGGAGGGTCATCGTTAAAAGCTCTACAGGCCCCAAATTTGTCGTCTACGCTTCTCAGTATATAGATCCAAAAGAATTAAAGCCGGGTGTTAGAGTTGCGTTAAATCAACAGACTCTTGCAATCGTAAACGTATTACCGAGTCCTAAAGATCCAATGGTTTACGGATTTGAAGTAGAGGAAAGACCTAACGTAACCTATGAAGACATAGGTGGACTGGATAAGCAGATACAGGAGATAAGAGAAGCGGTAGAACTCCCGTTGTTAAAACCTGAGCTTTTCAACGAAGTCGGAATAGAACCGCCGAAGGGTGTTTTGCTCTACGGCCCACCGGGCACAGGTAAAACTCTGCTCGCAAAGGCTGTAGCAAATCAGACTAGGGCTACTTTCATAAGAGTTGTAGGTAGCGAATTCGTTCAGAAGTACATAGGTGAGGGCGCTCGTTTGGTTAGAGAGGTATTCCAGCTTGCGAGGGAGAAAGCTCCTTCGATAATATTCATAGACGAATTAGATGCAATTGCTGCAAGAAGAATCGCAAGTGATACGAGTGGTGATAGAGAAGTTCAAAGGACTATGATGCAGTTGCTTGCGGAGTTGGATGGATTTGATCCGAGAGGGGATGTCAAAGTCATAGGTGCTACAAACAGAATAGATATCCTAGATCCGGCAATACTTAGGCCAGGGAGGTTTGATAGGATAATAGAAGTTCCACTTCCAAATTACGAGGGAAGAATACAGATATTTAAGATACACACGAAGAGAATGAAGCTTGCCAATGATGTAGACTTTAAAGAGCTTGCAAGACTTACAGAGGGAGCAAGTGGAGCGGATATCAAAGCTATAGCAACTGAAGCTGGAATGTTTGCGATAAGAGAGGATAGAACTAAAGTCACGATGATAGACTTCTTAAGAGCTATAGAAAAAGTTCTGAAGAGGGAAGTTCCGACTCAGAGCGTGAAGGGTGTGATGTACGTGTAGCTCCGGAAGCCTCCACTTAAATCAATCCTTTTAAACGGAACCAGTTGTGATTTGATTAAATATTTAGAATCCTTTAAGTGGATTCGTTTAACAGAAATCTCAAAAAGCAAAACATTAAAATGCATTAGTTGAAGTGATTGCATGGAAATCGGTTGCCTCTCAGTGTCTCATAAAAGGGCAGATCTGAAAAGGCTTGAAAGTATTTGGATTGATAACTATTCTGAATTTCTAAATCTAATCCTCTCATATCCTTCAATATCTGAATGTGCAATTCTCCTCACATGTAACAGGTTTGAGGTTTACGTAGTTGGAAAAGACGTTGAAAAACACTTAATCGATCTCTCGAAAATGCTCGGAGTAGAGGACGTATCGGAGATTTTAATTGGAGATGATTGCCTTGAGCATATACTCAGGGTAGCATCTGGATTGGAATCGATGATAGTTGGCGAAGATCAAATACTTGGACAAGTAAAGCAGTTCTATAACACTTGTAAGGAGTTGAGGAGCATTGGGGTATTCTTAGATAAGGTCTTCTCCAAAGCAATTCAAGTTGGCAAAAGGGTTAGAAGGGAAACAAATGTAAACAAGGGATCTGTTTCGATAGGTTCTGCAGCAGTAGAGCTTGCCGAAAGGGTTTTAGGTGGTTTAAAGGGTAAGAGAGTTCTATTGGTTGGTGCTGGGGAGATGGGGACCCTTGTTGCTAAAGCTATAGCTGGAAAAGAGGTTGAAGCAATTCTAATAGCAAACAGAACGTATTCTAAAGCTGAAAGACTTGCAAAGGAGATAGGGGGAGTTGCTGTAAGGTTTGATAAACTTGAAGAGTGTTTAAGGATTTGCGATGTTGTCATATCGGCTACTTCTGCTCCGCACCCAGTCATAACGAGAGACATCGTTGAGAGGGTAATGAAAGATCGATATGAAAAGCTGATATTGATAGACATAGCACTTCCAAGGGATGTTGAGGAGGATGTCAAGGAGGTTGAAGGTGTAGTGGTTTTTACAATCGATGATTTGAGAGAAATCAGTGAGGAAAATCTGAAAAAGAGGTTAAAAGAGGCTAAAAAAGCTGAAGAGATTGTAAAGGAAGAGCTTGAAAATCTCAAAATGCAGTTGAAAGATTTGAAGGCAAGGATTGCCATAGCGTCTATGTATAAATCCGCTGAGAAAGTGAAGGGAGAGGAAATTAGAGAACTCTACAACAAGCTTGTCGCGAAATACAACGTAGATGAGAGTGTCATTGAACTCCTCGAAGCTTTTGCAAACTCTCTGATAAAAAAGTTCTTGAGAAAACCAACTGTCAGATTGATAGAAGCGGCAAGAGATGGAAAGCCATACGTTATAAGTGCAGTAGAATACCTGTTCGGTGATGGGGATGTTTCCAAAGGTGAGACTGAGGAGGTTGAGAAGAGACAACTTAAGACCACTGTTTAAAGAGACAAAGCTGAGTAAAGAAGACTTAATAGTTCCGATCTTCGTCGATGAGAACATAAGAGATTTAAAACCAATAAATTCGATGCCCGGCTATTACAGGATTCCAGTTGAGGGTATTATCAAGGAAATCGGGTTATGCTTGGAAAAAGGTCTTAAAGCCTTTATACTGTTTGGAATTCCGTCTTATAAGGATGAAATAGGTTCTTCTGCATATGCAAAGGATGGAGTTATCCAAAGAGCTGTTAGACTCGCTAAGAAAGAGTTTCCAGATTGTGTTATAATAACGGATGTATGCCTCTGTGAGTATACAACGCATGGTCATTGTGGAATCGTGAGAAATGGAAAGATTTTGAACGATGAAACTCTGCCGATACTGGGAAAAATCGCTGTAAGCCATGCTGAGTCTGGAGCGGATATCGTTGCACCATCTGGAATGATGGATGGAATGGTTAAGGCTATAAGAGATGCATTAGATAACGCGGGATTTAGTGATGTCGCAATAATGAGTTATGCAGCGAAATACGCATCAAACCTGTATTCTCCATTTAGAGAGGCTGCTGAGAGCGCTTATAAGTTTGGAGATCGTAAAAGCTACCAAATGGATTTCCACAACAGTGATGAAGCGTTGAGAGAGGTTGAACTCGATTTAAAGGAAGGAGCTGATATAGTAATGGTAAAACCGGCCTTAGCGTACTTAGATATACTCTACAGAATTAAGAAGAGGTTTGGAGTTCCAACTGCCGCATACAACGTCAGTGGTGAATACAGTATGGTTAAAGCGGCAATAGAGAGGGGATGGCTAAGTGATGACGTTGTATACGAGTTACTCATTTGCATAAAAAGAGCTGGAGCGGATCTAATAATAACATATCACGCAAAGGAGATTGCAGATAATTTATAATATTAAATCTTAACCATAACTATACTATACAATTTTGCAATTTGTCGCTGTTGAATACTTCATGAACATCCGATTTGTTCATTTATGAGTTGGCATTTTAATCAGATATGCGTAAACATAAATATTGCACAATCACAATTACACTTGTGAGAAAGATTCCATTCGGCGTTAAGGGTTTAGATGAGATGTTGCGAGGGGGTTTAATAGAGAACAGAATATACCTCGTAAAAGGGGGACCCGGTTCTGGAAAGACTATTCTTTCTATTCAGTTCTTAATGGAAGGAGTTAAGAGAAATGAAAAAGTAATGTATGTATCGCTTGAAGAGCCGATCAGTGAAGTAAAGGAAGACATGGATTCGTTAGGAATAGATGTGGGTGGTATAACCTTCGTGGATTCATCTCTAACCGGAGAGAAATCGATATTCAAGGATTCATATTTCTTAAACGCGGAACTCGATTTACAAACCTTTAGGACATATTTAGAGAGTGAGATCGATAAGATTAAACCCTCAAGACTTGTAATAGATCCGATAACGATTTTAAGGTTAGCGGCAAAGACTGAAAGCGATTACAGAAGAGATTTGCTTTCACTGTTCACGATGCTAAGGAAAAAGGGAATAACAACGGTTATAACTTCCGAGTTCACTGAGAGAGCTGTTGAGGATTACTTAGTGAGTGGGGTTATAGAGCTCCACAGCTATGAAATGGGCGGAAGGATTGTTAGGGGGATAAAGATTGTTAAATATAGGGGGAGTGATTTTGATGAGTTTATAAGACCTTACGCAATTAAAAGGGGTGGATTTGAGGTTTACAGTGAGGTGAAGTTGTTTGATTAAACTCTTCCATCCCTTTAATTTATTACTCGACGAGATAAATGAGGGAGAAGTGGTAATAGTTGAATACAACACAGCGGCAAACGTAGACCTTTTACCATTCCAATTTTTAGAGTTTGAAGATTCGGTTCTTATAGTAATGGGAGATAGGCTTAGCCTAAAGCTTTTAAGTCTTCTAAAAGTACTTAAGGAGAAGATAGAGATAAGGGGAAGTATTATACTCATATCAAACAATCCGATTGAGTTTGAAGGTTTTGAGATATCGACAATAAAACCAGTCACACTGAATACGGTTTTATCCGAGATATACGGATTCATAAAGGATAGGGGCTTAGACGATGGAGTTGTCGTGATATGGGGAACTGAACAGATGGGATTGTATGTGGATTTAAGTGATGCCATAAAGGAGTTCGCAAAGTTGAAGAGTTCCATGCCAGGAATGACAGTGGTAGAGTTCATAAACTTTGAAGCAGTAGATGAAAAAGATCTAGCGATAATAGAGAGTGCGGCAACTACTATATTCAGATTAGAGGGAAAACTCAGTGAGAGAGGCATAGAGAGAAGGATAGCTATATTAAAGTCGATAAATCCAATTAAAAAGGAGGTAGCGGAATTTGAACCTTGGAATCTTGGGCTTAGATGAGATCACTGGAAAAATAGTTGATGGAAGCGTCGTGTTAATAGAATGTCATACTGGCTTGTGCAATCACTTACTCGTTAAAATTGCAAAGGAGAATGAAGATTTAGCGATATTTGCACATAAGAGGATGGAAAAGCTGTTCAGTCGAAACGTGTTTTATCCAAACGACGTTTACAACTTGCATCAACTCTACACAATACCGCTTGCAATAAAGAAGTGTAAACAAAAAATGGTACTCTTCTTACTCCTTCACGACCTGTTCTCAATTCACATGCCTGAAAGTGTTTGTGGCTTGTTTTCAGAAATCGCTGGAATAGTTAGGAATCAAAAGAAAGTTCTCGTATCTTCTATTGATACAGATTTAATAGATGTAAAAACGCTTTCGATGCTAGAAAACGAAGCAGATTACGTAATAGAACTTAGAGAAGAAGTGAATGGATTGAAGATTAGGAGAGGTATAAGGGCCAAGAAGAGCTTGACAAAACCGCCATCTGACTTCTACGATTTCGATTTAGATGAGTTTAAAATCGGAAAGAGGCTTAAGCGATAGGATTATATCTTTTGAATGTGTAAAATTGCTATGCCCGATTTCGGCTTTAGCGAAGAGCAGGAGAGGCTCAGAAGTCTTGCAAGGGATTTTGCGAACAACGAGATAAGACCTAAGATTAAAGAGATAGAGGAGAAGAGAAAAATACCGGAGGATTTGCTGAAGAAGACTTTTGAGACTTTTTCGACTTTTTTAGTTCCAGATGAATATGCAAAAGCTGACTACGATAAAAGTCACATCGGTAGAACTGTTGCATTAGAAGAGCTCGGAACTGCTTGCCCAGGATTAGCCCATTCCCTGCAGGTTCACCACATGTGTCACTACGCAATACTCCACTGGGGTGACGAGGAGCAGAAGAAGAGATTTGTTCCAGATTTAGCAACTGGGAAAAAGATAGGTGGTATAGCTTTGACAGAGCCATACGGTGGCTCAGATCCCATGGGAATTAGAACGGTTGCGAAGAGAGAAGGAAATTATTACGTGTTAAACGGGATGAAGGTTTGGATAACGAATTCACATATAGCAGATGTAATTGGAGTTGTTGCAAAAATTGAAGGAGAGAAGGGATTAACGTTTTTCCTAGTTGAAAAGGGAATGGATGGATTTGAACCTCTATACGAACATAGAGAGCTTGGATTAAGAGGATGCAATGTTGGAGCATTCGTGCTTAGAGATTGCAGAATTCCAAAGGAGAATGTAGTTGGTAAAGAAGGTGCTGGACTTAGAGTAGCTTTGCATGCGATAAGCAACGTTGGAAGACCGGGAGTTGCAGCTATATGCTTGGGAATTGTTAGAAGATGTCTAGAACTTGCATCTGGATTTGCTAAAAGGAGAAAGCTTTATGGAAAACCTATTTCTGATTTACAGGTTATTCAGTTCTATCTGACGGATATGTATGCCGATTACGAGGCTACGAGGTGGATAACCTATTATGCAGCATGGCTAAGGGACAAAAACGTTAAATGCGATGCCGAAAACGCCTTAGCAAAGTATTTCGCAGTTGAAGCAGCTATAAGATGCTCCAGAAGGGTTTTGGAGATATACGGTGCATGGGGTTTAGCTGAGGAGAACGAGCCTCAGAGGCTTTACAGGGATGCGATTGCATTTGCATCAACTGGTGGAACACAAGAGATTATGAAGGTTGTTATGACGAGAAAGGCTTTGGAGTTTGGGAGGTGATTTTGTGATATTCATAGATCAGAATGCGTGCGACGGTTGTGGAATCTGCGTTGAGGTTTGCCCAATGGGTTGTATAAGGGTTGAAGACAACGTAGCAAAATGGACAAACGACTTCTGTTTAAAGTGTAGGGCTTGTGAAGCCTCTTGCGATAAGAAGGCGATAATTTTGGAGGTTTAATTTTTCAATTATTTGTGACACATATCACTATGCATGCTAATAATCGGAGATGTTAAATTGATAAAATTTAAAGAATTTTTAATCTTATTTTTATTTATTAGATCCATATTTCCATACCGTTGATATGTCAAATGCTGAACACTTTAGCAACTTATAATACTCATTAGAGTGTTGTTAAATTTCAATTATCGAATTAAAAAAACGACAACAAGATTTAATACCCGCATCATTGCCCTCTCTTAAGACTTAGTAGGAGGTGATAATTATTATAAGAATTTCATCGGGTGTAAGCGGATTGGATGTAGTACTCAAGGGAGGATTCATAAGGGGTCAATCATACCTAATAAAGGGTGGACCGGG
>CAYWXE010000005.1:18599-41613 GCA_964462505.1 uncultured archaeon
TACTCAAGGGAGGATTCATAAGGGGTCAATCATACCTAATAAAGGGTGGACCGGGAACGGGAAAAACCCTATTTGGCTTATACTTCTTAGCAGAAGGTGCAAAGAGAGATGAAAAGGTTACGTGTATATCTTTTGATGAGAGTAGGGATGAAATAGAGAGGCAGGGAAAAGACTTTGGAATCCCGGTGGATAAGATAAAATTCGTAGACAGACTTTCAGATTTGAGCGTATTGAGTCAAGATATAGTATTTTGGGATACTAATACGAAATCAGAAGTCTTTGACTTTATATACTCAGTTGAAGAAGCTACGAAGGATTCAAGCAGGGTTTTCATAGATGGAATAGGTGTTCTTTCCGATATGGTTAAAGACGTTGCTCTATACCGAAGGATACTTTCAACGATTTTGTACAAGCTGAATTCAAGGGGTATAACAACACTCATATCTGCTGAGACATATAGAGAGGTTGGGAGAGAAGTGATAAGCTACATAGTCAGTGGTGAGATAGTTTTGGACAGAGTTGAGAGAAATGGGAGGATTTTTAGGGTTTTAAAGCTTTTAAAATTTAGAGGAGATGCATACGTAGGAGACCACTACTTTGAGATAAAACCCGGGAGAATAGAGGTTTATCCAATAATTCCATACAAGCCTGAAAGGGTTTGGAAGAGAGAAGTAATCAGTACTGGGAACAAGGAATTGGATGACATGTTTAAAGGTGGAATTACAAGGGGTTCACATCTAATGATTACTGGAAAAACCGGAGTTGGAAAAACGAACTTATGCCTTCAGATACTCATTCAAAACGATATGAGAGGAGAAAACGGCATACTCTACTCCTTTGATGAGAGTGCTGAAGCTCTATCTGAGAGGATTCAAAGGATATTTGGTTATGAACCGAAAAATCTAACGATTAGGGAGTGCAGTGAGATCTCAAGCATCGGTGAATTCTACAATTCGGTTGTGGAAGATTTCAAGAGTGTGAAGCCATCTGTTGTAGCAATAGATCCGATAAACTTACTCGAATACTACTCGATCTCAAAGGATCAGGTTGTAGACGTTTTGTCAAAGCTTGGGAGGTTTTTGAAGGCGAGCGGTGGAGTAATGATCAGCGTAATAGAGTCTCCAGAGACCCTCGACGTATTCCACTTTACTGGCTATGGAGTGAGTCAATTCGCAGACTACTTGTTGATAGGTAGACACATAGAACTCGAAGGAGAGCTTTTAAAGGCTATAGCAGTTGTAAAGAACAGATTTGGAGATCACGAGAGAACTTTCAGAATTTTAAGTATAGAAGAGGGAAAGGGTCTGAGTATAGGAGCACCTCTTAAAGCTTACTCCGGCATTATGAGCGGTGTATTTGAAAAGGTTTAAGCTATTCTCCCCAATCTTTTAACCTCTTCTATGAATTCGTTTATATCTCTCGCAAGTGCTTCTCCTTCTCCGGCCGAATGCCAAACGCATTTAATCCTCCTACTATCTATTCCTACACTCTCAAGTGCTTTTTTAATCGCTTCAACTCTCTCTTTAACTTTGAAATTTCCATACTTAAAATGACACTCTCCAAGTCTGCATCCAACTATTAAAACTCCGTCTATTCCCCTCTTCAGAGCCCTTAAAATCCATTCTGGATCTATCCTTCCAGTGCATAAAACCCTTATAGCCCTAACATTCGGCTCGTATTGAATCTTAGTAGTTCCAGCTAAATCTAAAGCTCCGTAACCGCAATACCAGCAAACGAATGCTAAGATGAGTGGATCAGCATTTTTCTCCATTGCCAGTGCAT
Source organism: uncultured archaeon (assembly GCA_964462505.1). GTDB lineage: Archaea > Halobacteriota > Archaeoglobi > Archaeoglobales > Archaeoglobaceae > CAYWXE01. The sequence goes on from CAYWXE010000005.1 coordinate 20,382, forward strand.
CTATCATAGCTTCAATTCCCTCATTGCTAAAGAATCCCATGTCTATCGCATCCATTGGACATGCAGCAACACATAAGCCGCACATAGTGCAAGCATTTGGATCGATGTAGGCTTTTCTTTCAACCCTTATCGCGTTAAACTTACATACGTCAACACATATCCTACAACCTATGCACTTCTCCTCGTCAACGTAAGCGTTATAGGGATCGAATTCCGTTTCACCACTGTATATGAGTTGCATTGCTTTAGCTGCAGCTAATCCAGCAGTTGCAACACTGTCTTGGATGTCTTTAGGGCCAGAGGCTGTCCCAGCTACAAATATCCCCTTAACGTTCGTCTCCACTGGCTTAAGCTTTGGATGTGCAACTTCGTAAAATCCATCCTCTCCAACTCCTATCCCTAGTTTCGTTGCGAGATCCGTATTTCCCTCCATTCCCACGGATAAAACAACTAAATCGAACTCCTCTTCTCTTAGCTCACCTTCAAGTGTACTCTCATACGTTAAAACCAGATTTCCGTTTTCCTTTTCAAGTATTTCTGCAACCCTTCCCCTTACGAATCTAACACCCTTCTGCTGAACCTTCTTGTAGTACTCCTCGTACATCCTCCCAAAAGCCCTTATATCTATGTAAAAGATCGTAACGTCTGTATCTGGGTATCTCTCCTTAATTACGTAGGCGTTCTTTAAGCTAACCATGCAACAAACCCTACTGCAATACCTATTTGTGTTCTCATCTCTACTTCCGACGCATTGAACAAACGCTATTTTCTTTGGAATCCTCGAATCAGAAGGTCTCAAAAGCTTACCCATAGTCGGGCCACTCGCTGAAAGGAGTCTTTCAAGCTCTATAGTCGTTATAACGTTTTTATACCTCCCATACCCGTATTCTGGTTTTTTCCTTGCATCAAAAACCCTATAACCAGTTGCAACTATTATTGCACCGACTTCGATTTCAAGCTCCTCTGGATTCTGATTGAAGTCTATTGCCTGTGGTTCACAAGCTTTCTCACACAATCTGCAACCTATGCAATGCTCCCAGTCTATTGCTGCATAGAGTGGTGTAGCTTGGGGGATTGGGATGTATATAGCCTTTCTAATCCCTATCCCGTAGTCGAATTCGTTTGGAACTTCTACTGGGCAAACTGAGCTGCAATCGTCTATGCAACCCTTACACTTCGTAACGTCTACATACCTCGGATGCTTCAGTATCTTTATCTTAAAGTTTCCGACGTTTCCACTCACCTCTCTTATCTCCGCGTTTGTTATCACCTCTATGTTCTCGTGATTCCAAGCATCGCTCATCTTCGGAGCTAATATACAAATGGAGCAGTCGTTTGTTGGGAATACTTCGTTTAACAAAGCCATATGCCCTCCAATCGTCGGAGTTTTCTCGATGAGGTAAACCTTTATTCCAGCATCGGCGAGTGTTAAAGCCGCTTCAATTCCGGCAACTCCTCCTCCTATAACCGCAACAGCCTTTTTTACTTCAATCCTCCTCCTCTTCAAAGGTTTATTCGTCCTCACCTTTGCAATAGCCATCCTTATCAAATCCTTGGCTTTAGCTGTAGCAGCTTTGGGCTTTGCAGAGTGAACCCAACTGCACTGCTCCCTTATATTAGCCATTTCAACCATATAAGGATTTAATCCAGCTCTAATAGCAACTCTCCTGAAGGTGGGTTCGTGAAGCTTGGGGCTACAGGCGGCTACAACAAATCTATCCAAGTCGTACTCCTTAACAGCCTTTATAATATCCTCCTGCCCAGAATCTGAGCATGCATATTTTAAATCCGTAGCGTAAACAACACCGTCTAAATTCTTAGCGTATTCAACGACTTCTTCAACGTCTACAACTCTCGCGATGTTTAATCCGCAATGGCAAACGAATACTCCAATTCTCATCCAAAGGAAGACGAATTCGAGTTTTATTAGCTTTCCGTTTTGAATATATACGTTTTAAAATACGTTATAGTATGGAATGCGAATTGGTAGTTCAAGGATTCAAACCCGGGTCTTGTCTTGTAAAAGTTGGTAACGATTACAAAAGGGCATGTGAAGCAACACTTAAAAAAGAGAACGGTAAGTTTTTTAGGCTTGTGAAGTCTATACATCTTTCAAGACCTGAAGATTATCTCAGCATATACCAGAGTGGTTGTAACCACAGCTGTTTGAAATGTCACTCCTGGTATTTCACACAAATTGCGAACGGTTATTGGATTTCTACTGATGAAATAGCTGAGATTTCAGCGGATTACGAGTTGTGCGTAACGGTTAAAGAGCCGAGAAAGAGGGCTACTATGTGGCATGCAACCGATTTATGTAAACACTGTGGGAGTTGTGTAACAACTGGAAGGCGAAGTGATCTATGTCCAAACAGATTGTCTAAGAATCAGATAGTTTTAAGTCCTCAGGGATATGGCCCTGCGAGGAATATCGTAGCGTTTACCGGTGGTGATATAGTTTGTAGAGCTGAATTCTACGCAGAAGCTACAGAGAAAATAAAGGAGAGGACTAAACTCTGGGTTTTGATAGAGACAAACGGTTACGGATTAACTCCAAAGAATCTGGATTTGCTAGCTGATGCCGGAGTTGACAGCTTTTGGTTGGATATAAAAGCTTATGATGAGGAAGTTTATAAGAGGTTGTGCGGAACCACTAACAAGTGGATTTTAAAGGCACCCGAATGGATTTTGAGTAGGGGATTTGTTTTAGAGGTTTGCGTTCTTTACATCCCAGATTTAGTTGAGATGGATCAAATCGTTAAAATAGCGAAGTTGATAGTCGAACTCGATGAAGAAATTCCGTTCACGATTTTGGCATACTTTCCGGAGTACAAATTGAAGAACAGACCTCCAAATCTTATGGAGATAATAAAGACTTTTTTAGCTGTTAAAGATGTCGGTTTGAAAAACGTGAAACTTGGAAACTGTGGAATCTTTGCAAAAACTGAGAGAGATTGGGAAATACTGCTGAGTGTAGTTGGATTGGAATCTATTTAAAGTATAAATACGGGTGTTATCATATGCTGGAAATAGAATTTCATGATAGAGAGAAGGAGCTTGAAGAGATTACATCTATTTTGAATACAAGAGCTGATTTAATAACCTTTGTATACGGCCCCATCAACTCCGGCAAGACTGAACTGTTTCAACAATTGATTAAGACTTTGCCAAAGGATTTTGTAGTGTTTTACGTGAATTTAAGGGGAAAATTTATAAGAGATTACGACGATTTCGTGAGGATTTTGTTCAAGTTTAAAAGAACTGGAAAAGAAGAGGTGTTAAAAGAGATATTAAGACATTCACTTAGAGCTTTGAGTTTTAAAGGGATACCAGTTCCGGAATCGGTTTTAGATGTAATCTTTGCAAAGAGAAGAACTGAAGACGTTTTTGAGTTTTTAGAAGATTACTTATCAAAAATTTCTGATGAGAAAATACCTGTTCTCGTAATCGATGAACTTCAAGTCATCGGTGATATAAAAATCGATGATTTGTTGATTTACAAACTCTTCAACTTCTTCGTAAGACTTACAAAGGAGTTGCACATCTGTCACGTTTTTGCTGTTACGTCTGATTCCCTTTTCATTGAAAAGATTTACAGTGATGCAATGCTGTATGGCAGATGTAGATATTTACTCATTGATGACTTTGACTACAATACCACTGCTGATTTCTTAAGAAAGTACGGATTTAATAGCGAAGAAATTGAACTCATTTGGAATACTTTTGGTGGTAAGCCCATTTACCTCGTAGAAGCTATTAAGAATAAACGTAGATTAAAGGAGTTGTGTGATTTCTGGTTTAGACTTAGAAGGAGACAGATTAGAGACTCTTTGTACACATTAGATAACGATTCTCGAAAATCCGTATTAAAGCTCTTTTTAGCTTTTAAAGATAGAGAGGTTATAGATTACGAATTCATGAGTGACGAGTTGATCTGGTGTGTGAAACAGAACATTCTATTCATCGATCCAGTATATGAACTCATTAAGCCCCAATCAAAACTGGATCTATTGGCTATTAGAAGTCTTTTATAGAAGTAACAGTTCCATTGGTTTTAATTCTCCCGTGATTGGATCTACTTGTAAGTCTAAAAGTTCGAGCGTTGTTACTCCCAGAAGTAGTTTTGAACCCCTTGGTAGAAAAGCTACGACAGTTGTAACTCCTTCACAGCTATTTCGATGTAGGCCTCTCCGATTTTGAATTCTTTAATTTCACCACTTGCAATTCTAAACTTCCTCTTACCTTTAGGCTTTACTTCCAGCTCAGATAGTATATCCTCTTGTCGTATATATGGAGTCCGTATCAGCTATGAGTTCAATTTCTTTGCTCCTTGTCCTTTCGATGTTTGATATCTTAGCTTTAACAACTACATATCCCATTGCATTCCTAAGAATTTACATTTAATAATCCTCATTCTAAACGATTTATCGCTAAGCAAAACACTTAATCGTTGCTAAATTTCAATTCTCAAGAAAAATCCCTTAATTTCAGATCAAATCGTTAAAGATTACCAAAATCTCATATCAATCCTTTCAATTCCAGCAATCTTCTTGAGTTCTTCAAGTAACTCTTCGCAGTAGTTTAGGAATCTCCAGTACTCATCTCCATCGATAACTCCCTGATCGAACAAAGCCCTGACGTAGTGTTCCACTATTTCCAAGTCGTCGAAGAACATCTCAACAGCCATCTCATCTCCCATCTCCTTGTAGTATTCAAACCACCTCTGAACCAGTTTTTTAACAGATTCAAGTGGATTAAAACTCAACGCTACCACACCCCTTTGAACTCTCAACAATCGCTTCGTAAATCGGGCATTTCCTACACTTCTTTGGATTTGGATTACCAAAAGTACACTCAATCCCCGGATCGTAGATACAATAAGCCATAAAAAATAAAAAAGGAGTTACTCTCTCTTCTCAAACCACTTACAGCTCTTAATGATTGTATACTTGCTCACACACCAGTAGAAGGGCCAGTGTATTATCTTGCAATAGCCAATCAAGTCCGGTGGTGGGAGCGGTGATCCCGGGAATACTGGCTTAAACCACTTGCACTCCTTACATATGTGCGGAAACTGCTTAACGAACTCCTCCTGCTCCGGTGTCCAAACCGCTGGTTTTGGCCCAGCATCTGGTGGGAAGCTAAATTCCACCTTCTTCTCAGCCTTCTCCTCAGCCATAACACATCACTCCTTTGGCCCATAGATCGGCTTGCCTGGATACTTATCCTTACCCCAAACCTCTATGCTCTTCGTTAGATCAACCCATGCAAATCTCCTTGCTTCGGCAAATCCAGCCTTCTTTGGCTGGTTTGGTGTAGCCCTTACGAAGTTTCCTCTTAAGTTCATGGTTCTGAGTATAGCCCTTCCGGTGTAAGTTGCCGGATCTCTCATCAGACATCTATAAGGTCTGGTCTTACCCGGAGTTCCGATGTCTATCCATTCGTAAGCTTCGTTCGGCTTATCTGCAAACAGAGGCAATACATCTGGCTCTTCTCCGGGCGTTTCTCTCTTCTCTACAAGTGATCCGTTCACGAATTTGAAGTAGCAAACCTTGTCACAGCCAGCACATTTCACCTTTCCTTCCCAATTCCAGAAGTAATACGGGTCAAGGTAGTTTACGGTACCACACTCACACTCCCAGTAGTAACACATCTTCCCAACCTCCCTAAAACTCTAAAAATTGAAAAAATTTAGATAACACCTTTCTCCCACAGCTCCTTTAGTTTGCTCAGCGGATATCCAAGTAGTTCGTGGTAGATTCTTATGTTGTCTGCACCAATTGGTCTCCAGATCCACTTCTGCCTTGGTGGAGTTTCGCTCATCTTCGTAGTAGCTCCGTGCATTAGCACTTCTCCAAATACTGGATCCTCAACCCATCTCAGTGTTCCCCTAACCCAGAAGTGTTCACATTCGACGATGTCTTTTGCGGACATAACTGGAACTGCAAGCAATCCAGCGTTGTTCAGAATCTCTACTACCTCGCTCCTCGACTTGTCAGCCGCCCACTCCTCCAAAGCCCTGTAGATCTCGATCTGAGCCTGTGGTTTCACTCTCTCCTTCAATGTCTTGTACTTCTCCCATAGGTCTGGTCTTCCGATTATGTAACAGAGCTCTCTGAAGTCCTCATCCTGGAATGCTGAAACCATCACGTATCTTGCCTCATCACTCACCTGTGGATTCGGATGTTCTGGATCATCGCTCTTTCCAGTCATTATTATACCGTGGACACAAAGCAACGTATCCCAGTTACCCCATCTCTGCCTAACCACACCAAACCTTCCATACAATGGGAATGCGTAACCAGTAGCTCTTGTAGAACAGCTGACCTGCGATAAGTCGATGTATGTTCCCTCACCAGTTCTCCTCCTGTAGTGTGCAGCTGCAAGCAATCCAGCTGTACATGTTAATCCAGAGTACCAGTCGATAATCCAGTTCGTCTGCTTAGCTGGATGACCGCCAAAGTCCTCGTGGAATCCTGTTAGCCAAGCCAAACCACCGCAAGCCTGACCGAGGATGTCGTAGCTACCTCCATACCTCCTTGGCCCGTAATTACCGAAACCTCCCAACCAGCAGTAGATCAGTCTTGGATTAACCTCCTTCAGCTGTGGATATCCAATACCCCACCTGTAGAAGGTTCCCGGCCTATAACATTCAGCAAGACTATCAGAAATCCTCACGATGTCGTAATAGATCTCCCTCGCCTCTGGAGCGTGGTAGTCGAGGGTTATGAAGTACTTATTCGTGTTGGCGTGCATGTAACCCCAACCAGTTCCAGTTAGTGGTCTGTGATCGGTTTCTGGCCATACGTAAGCTTCGTTGAATGGAGATGTATGCCTCATCGGATCTCCAAGCCTCGGAAGTTCAATTTTGATAACTTCAGCACCGTATTCGGCAAGAGTAGCACCGACGTGTGGGCTTAGGATGTACATCGTAGAGCTTATGTGCCTCCATCCCTTCAAAGCTTCAGGCTTATCCCATACCTTATCTGGATCGAATACCTTTCTGCAGTACTCCTCAAATGGGATCTTTTCCATGTCTTCTCCAGTTTCAGGATTCTTGTCATATGGTGGATCAAAACTCCAGCTTCCAGGCGGGGTCGGATCCCAAACCTTCTCCTTCTTCATAAACACGACCACCTCCAAAAATTTAATTATTCACGATACGGATATGTCGTAACCCCCTCCTGAGCGAGTTTCTTAAGCTCAGATGGCCCAATCCCAAGGTAGTATGCAAATATCTCACCGTTGTCCCAGCCAAGTGGTCTTGCAAGCCACTTAACCCTTGCAGGAGTCCTGTGCTGGTGTGCAAGCGGTGAGTTTGCAATTAGAACCCTTCCGTAGTGCTCGTCGTAGACTTCGGTCACATGTCTCCTGTATATGAAGTGCTCGTACTCAGCAACTTCATCTATTGCTAATACCGGAGCAGAAGCTACCTCTCTTGCGACCATCTTAGCCTCAGCCTCATCTCTCCTATTCCTTGCGAGCCATTGAGCTGTAATTGTGTAAGTCTTAACCAAACCCTGCAAAGCGTTTCTTGCAGCCATCTCTTTCAGGAATGGATCTTCTGCAATTAACCTCGCACCTTCTGGATCTTCCTGTGATAACACCTGTATAATCCTATACCACAGCCTATCGGTCTGACCACCGATCATGTGGTAACCGTCTTTACATGGATTCCATGCGTACTGGTTCAGACATGGGTCCCAACCACCAGTTCTCGCCTTAATGCTTCCATCAAATCCATACCAGCTTATGTTAAAGTCATTTACTTCGATGTAAGCCTCTGCAGCTGTAACTTCGATGAACTGACCTCTACCACTTACGGTATCTCTATAGTATAAAGCCGCTAATATCGCTACAGCTCCGTGAATTCCAGCAGTTAGCTCTCCAATCCACTCTCCACATCTCGTCGGGTTACCACCCTTTTCCCTCGGCAATAGGTCTGGTGGAAATCCAGTTGAGTGGACGTACTCACTGCAACACAATCCAATTGGTGGTAACATCCACTGTCCAAACTTAGAAGTCTTATCCTTCATCGGCCCCCACTGTCCAAGCTGTCCAAACCAGCAGTATACAAGCCTTGGATTTATCTTGCTCAACTGCCTATAACCGATACCCCATTCGTCAAACGTTCCGGGTGGATAGTTCTCTACGACCACATCAGCCTTAGCAACCAGCTTCTTAAACAGTTCTCTACCCTTCGGATGCTCTAGGTTTAGCGTTATGTGGAACTTGTTCCTCTGCTCGTGCAGGAAAGTTGGGCTAACCTTTTCACCGGTGTATATGTCTTCAAATGCGTATTCCTCTCTACCGAATGGATACAGATATCTGAGCGGATCTCCTTCGAGTGGCTCTATCTTTATAACCTTCGCTCCAAGCTCTGCGAGCACAGATGTACAGAAAGCTCCAGCTAACCCCCATATACTACAATCCAAAACTAGGAAGTGATCTAAAGCCCATGGCTTACCAATAGCCTTGTTCCAGTGAATGTTTTCTTCCATGAAAGCTCCGTACTTACCCTCTGGATCTCTTGGATCTTTTACCCATGGTGCGTATATCTCCTCCCTCTTTCTTATTTTCCTCACTGGCCAAGGGCGTGGTATAAGTGTGTCTTTTATATCTTTAATCTCAAGCTCTATATATTCCTCCTTTGCCTCCTCCTTTTTTTCCTCAGCCATTCCACCAACCTCCTTACTTTCGTAATAGATAATGAATAACAACTATAAAAACTTAATGGTTTAATATTGCGATTGGAACACCTCTTTAAACTCTTCGATTTTTAAAGCCTCGTCAATCCTTCCAGATTCGTATAACGCCGCTCCGAGCATGATTTTTAATCTTTTATCGTGTTTAATCTTTAAAGCCCTCTTAAAGAATTCTATAGCCTCATCGTATCTCCTAACGTTCATAGCTGCCATTGCAGCAATCCTTAAGGCTTCGAAGTTGTTTCTCTTGATTAAGCCAGATAGAAGTTTTACGACTTCGTCGTACAACCCCTTATCAGCTTTTATCGATGCCAAACCTATCAAAGCCTCTTCATCATCCTCGTTGTCTTCGATATGCTTTTCTAAAGCGAATTCCGCTTCATCTACTAAACCCATTTTTAAGGCAGAAATTGCCGCATCTTTCAAAGGCTTATCTGGAGCTAGGAAGGATATAGCCTTTAGATAAGCTTTATCCAAGATCTCCTTACATCCCTCTAACGCGTAGTAGCCATGCCCAGGTAAAATAGCATTTATCTTAAGATTTCTCAGAAACCTCAGGGAAATTATGTAATCCCTAAGAGTTCCACCCATTACGTCGTCTATAACCGGATTCACAACAACTGAATCTCCTGAAAAGAGGACTCCGTAGTCTTCGTTGTACAAACACATCGAATCTATTGTATGCCCGGGAGTATACAAAGCTCTGAACTCGTAATCTCCAAACTTGAGGAGTTCTCCACCCCTAAGCCCTACTACTTCAATATCTCTCCTATCAAGACGTTCCAACCTCTTCTCTAAACCCTCTTTAACGGACTCGTGAACGTAGACCCTTACATCTCTAAAATCGGCATAACCCCTTATAAGCTCAAGCAAACCTAAGCTGTGATCGTTGTGAGAATGCGTTAAGAAGACGTTCCTAATCTCAGATATATCCCTTAAATCTTTTAATTCAAAAAAAATTGTATAATCGTTTCCCGTGTCTATTAGTGTTAACTCGTCGCAATCTATTGCGTATACGTTCGAAGAGTTCCAAAGCCCTTCAATAAAGAGTATATCTTTGAGTAATCCCTCCTCACCAATTCTCTCCCATGCGGTAATCATTCTACGTAATCCAGCGTGTATCTGAGCTTAAGCTTGTCCTCTGGCCACATCTTTCTGACTTTTGTCTCTCCCGGATAAACCTCTTTCTCCTCTCCATCTTGTATAACGGATTTAACTGTCAACTCGAAGAAGTGCCATGCGGTCAACTTGTACTTCTTTATGTAGTCCCAATCAACTACAACAGCCATTCCAGTGAACTGAGAAGTTGGCCAAACGACTTCATCGTTTGGCTCTGCCACGACTTCTCCAGTCTTACCCCAGTATATCTTCTCTATCACAAGCCTTACCTTATCTCCCGGCTTGAGTTTGTAGTCTTCGTAAAGCTCCTTTGGCAGGTAGAACCAGAGTGCCTCTTCGTTCTTAGCCCTTACGTATCCCCTGACAAGCATTGGATCGTACCCACACAGCACTACTCTCATTTTCTCTGGCATAAGTATTCACCATTGTTAATTGTTTTGAAATGGTATTTAACGTTTTCTATTATGGAGATGGTGAAAATTTAAAAATCAAATAAATTACGATGTACATGGCTGAGGATTTTGAATTTCGCGGAAAAAGGGTTAAATGTCAAATAGTTGAAGAGGGAAAGAACTACAAGACTATTCTTATACACTTCGAAATACCGGATGTTCTACATCATGGATTCCTAATGAAAAGGGGAGAAAAGATCGTTGCGAAGGGAGAACTTGCCAAAAAGATTAGAGATCAAAACATAGATGGTGTAGAAATGGTTGTTGCTCCTCCAGCCGACACAAACGCTATACTTATGATGAGAATAAACAGAGACGAGAAGGAGATACTTGATAAGATACTTCCGATTGTTTACGACTTTTTAAAAGAGAAGGGGTTTATAGAATGAGGTATAAGAGAAGGATTAGGTTTGGAGAAACTGATCCCTTTGGTGTTGCGTACTTCTCATTCTACTTCGACTTATTCAAAGAAGCCTTAGACGAATTCCTTAGAAGTAAGAATATAAATCCAAGAGATTTCTACAGAAATCCTTCAGAGAATTACGCGTTTCCAATAGTATACGCAGAGGGTAGATTTTTTAAGCCGTTGAAATACGACGACGAAATCGAGATAGAGGTTTCAATAGAAGAAGTCCGAAAAACTAGCATTGTCTTTAGATTTGACGGATTCAAAGGAGAAAAAGTCTGTGAGGGGAAGATTGTGTGTGTTTGCATAGATAAAAATTGGAAGAAGAGAGAAATACCGGAAATCGTAATCTCTACCTTGAAATCCTAATCTTTCCTCCCTCAACTTTTATTACCGCTTCCGCTTTTGGTGTTTCTTTAACGACTTCTTCCTCTGGTATTACTTCCCTAACCGCTAAAGCCTTTAGCTCTTCAAGTTCAGCTCTTAAACGCATCACTTCATCGTTCAGCTCGATCATTTTAAACCTAGCCCATAACGCTGCTGCAAACAGTGTTGAAGCGATTACAAATGCCGCAACATCTATCGCCGCCATAGTAAATTTTTTCAATTAATTATCTTTAAGGTTTTCGTTGTGAAATATATTTAAATATTGATCAAAAAATATAAAAATTAAGAATATAATGGAAGTATAGATGTAATCAAGATTACGTTAGTGGTAACACGGTTCTACCCCAGACGGTGTTGACGAGTGTGGCCATTGCAATGTACCATGCAAGCAATCCCGTTATGAAAGTCTCCCATCCCACTGGGCCAGGTGGAACTGCACCTAAGCACAGTGCATCAAGTAGCACGAACGCTATGAACAAGAGTACGAATAAGATCGTTAACATCTTTCCAATTCTTGGAGCTGCAAGACAGAACGCAAATGTAAACATTGTCCACATTCCGAAGAATGCGAGTTTAGATGTCGCATCAACAACTACGCCAGCTTTTGGTAATACAAAGTCTAAGAAGAAGACTGCCCACCAGAATGCACCATATGAACAGAATGCAGTTCCTCCGAATATGCTACCCTTTCTGAAGTCGATAACTCCCGCGATGAACTGTGCAGTTCCACCGAAAGCTATTGCCAATGCGAGTGTTGGGCCTCCACCGTAATAACCGGCTACATGTAATCCCGTAGCCATTGTTGTAAGCGCGAAGCCCATTAGTCCAAGTACTGCTGGATTAGCCCACCATTCCTTGTACATTCCTATTTCCTCAAGTGGTGCTTTTAATTCAACAGTCTTTCCCTCTTCTGCCATTCACTTCACCCCAAGTCTGCTATTAATTAAGGTGATAGATATTATTTAAACATTATGGTCTTAATAATATAGACATGTCATGCAATATTATAAAGAAATCAATATAAATAAAATTGTTAGAAATTTAAAAGCTAATTGTATTACAGAATTGGTCACTTGGATTTGCTGTGATACTGTATAAAGGAATTACAAGGTGTTTAAACAGTAATCTCTGCTACAGCTATATCTTTAAGATTTTTAAAATTAAAATAAAAAAATTTAGTCTTTTGGCTTGTACATCTCTTGTGCGAGCTTCTTGAGTTCCCTTCTCAGCAGTTTACCAGTTGTATGTCTGGGTAAGCTGTCGACAAAGAAGATCTCTCTTGGCAACTTGTACTTAGCTATCTTTGTTGACAAGAACTCTAATAGTTTCTTCTTCATCTCCTCGTCACCCTTGTATCCCTGTTTAAGCACCACAAACGCTACTACGTCCTCACCTCTGACTGGGTGTGGTGCACCAACAACTCCAGCATCGTCAACTGCTTCATGTTCTTTAATAGCTGTTTCGATTTCATCTGCACCGATTCTGTATCCAGAGCTTTTGATTATGTCTTCACCCTTACCTCTATACCACACGTAGCCTTCGTCATCTATTTCAACTGTGTCACCAAGTGATACGTATCCTTCTATTATCTCCTCCTTCATCTTCTTGTACAACTTCTGGTTGTAGTCGTATGGATTCCAGTAAACTGTGCCGGTTGGCCCTCTTAGCAACATCACTCCTTCTCCTCTCTCAGCCATCTCTTTTGTTTCTGGATTGTAGACCTTGATCTCAAATACGGACAACGGCTTACCAAGCGATCCGGCTTTTGGTTTTTCTGGTATCGAGTTTGACATCACTATGTAGAAGAACTCAGTAGCACCGAATCCTTCAAGAACCATTTTACCAGTCTTTTCAGCCCATTTAACTGCTGTATCTGCACCTAATGCCTCTCCTCCTCCAGTGAACATCCTAACAGAACTTATATCGTACTTCTCCATCAGCTTGTCGAGTATCGGAAGAACTTTTCTATACCAAGTTGGGAGTATCGATAGAACTGTTACTCCGTGCTTTTCAATCATACTGAACACGTATTCTGGATCAGGCCTTGCCATTACAGATGCAGAGATTCCGAAGCGATATGGAATCATACACAGCGCTCCATAACCGAGTGCAAACGTCATGGGAGCTGGAGTTCCAAGTACGTCATCTTCTGTGAACTTCCAAACCTCTCTACCAACTGCATCTATTTCAGCCAAAATACCAGCTGGGAAGTGAGCACAACCCTTTGGAGGGCCAGTAGTTCCAGAGGTGTACAACAACACAGCGGGGGCATCCTTACTCTTCCTAACAGGCTCGAAATCTTTCTTACCCTTCTTTATCAATTCCTCGTATGCGATGTATCCCTTCTCCTTCGTCTTCTCTTCATCCCCACAGGCTATTATGTTCTTAACTGGAATTTCGTCTTTTACAGCCTCGATTTCTCCTATCACGTCCGGGTATATCTGCGTTATTATGAACTTAGCTTTACAGTCGTTTGCTACGTGCTTTATCTCATGCCTCGACCATCTCGGGTGCATTGTAACTGGGATTCCTCCGGCTTTAAGTACTGCAAAGTTAGCGATAACTCCTTCTGGAGCATTTCTAAACCTCAAGGCAACACGGTCGTAGGGTTCGAGTCCAAGTTCAACAAGGCTTGAAGCTAACTTGTTTGAGAGGACGTCTATCTCTCTATACGTGATCTTCTGATCTTCGTAGTAAATCGCTACTTTGTTCTTCTTTCCCTCTTCAATCGCTTTTGTCAGTATTTCCTCTGCAAGGTTTATTTCACTTGGAAGTTTTTCGTATTCCTCCGGAATTTTGAATTGGGGCCACAATTCTTTTGGTGGTAAAAACTTCTCTAAAATCTCTTTTGCCTTCTCTTCCATATTTATTGTTACAATCCTAGGCTTATTTATACTTTACTCTTTTCTAAATGTTTATTCATATACTACTTTAGCGTTATTTAATCTTTAATCCTTATTGAAACTTCAATTATTTATAAGTAAGTTTAATAGAATTAGTAAAATATTTAATTTAATATAGTTAAAATTTGATGTCGATTACTTTAGACAAACATGTACTTCTCCAGCACGTTTTCCGCTTCGTCACTGCTTCCAAAAAACACAACTTTCCCACCAATCATCACGCAAACCCTATTTGAAATCGAGAGTATTTTTTCTATTTCGTCGTGCGTTATGACGGATATTCCTATATCGTGAGAGAGTTCGTAAATCTTCTCTATAACCCTACTCCTTACGTCTGAATATAATCCGTGGAAAGGTTCATCTAATAGTAGATACCTTGGATTCGATAGAAGTGCTCTCGCTAAGACGACCATCTGCCTTTCTCCACCACTTAGACTTTTAGCCTTAACCTTTAAAAGCGGTTTTAACTCTGGAAAGACTTCGAATATCTCTTCATTTAACTCACCACAGATCTTTAAATTTTCTTCAACCGTTAAGTTTAATGCAACCCTTAACCTCTCGGGAGCTAACACTATTCCAAGTTTAAACCTCTCATGTGGCTTTTTGTGGGTTATATCCATATCGTTCAGCTTTACAATTCCAGTTTTTATTGGAATTAATCCCATAATCGATTTAAAAAGCGTAGACTTTCCACTTCCGTTTGGGCCAACTATTAGTCCGATTTCGCGTCTTTTCAACTCGTAACTAACGTTCTTTAAAATCTCTTTACCGTTTAAAACCACTGAAATATCCTCAGCCTTTAACAATCCTTCCACCTCTTAATTCTATAAACCTGTCCACTATATCCTCTAAGATCTTTACTCTGTGAGCTGTTATCATCATTGAAAAACCCATTCTCTTAAGCTTTAAGACTTCGCTCAAGACCCATCTCGTGTTCTTCACATCCAATCCCGAAAAGGGTTCATCTAAAAGCAGTAACTTTGGCTTTGTTGCAAGCGCTCTTGCAATCTCTAAAAGCTTTAGTTCTCCTTGAGATAAATTTTCAGCCTTCTTATCTTCTTCAAGCCCAATCAATTCACATATCTCTCTTGCAATCTCAAAAGCTCTCTTCTTATCAAATCTCAAGAGAGATGCGACAGCTATATTCTCTATCACCTTTAAATTTTTAAAAGGCCTCGGAATCTGAAACGAATATGATATCCCAAGCTTAACTACTTTTTCAGGCTTTAATCCCGTTATCTCCCTATTCATGAAAAAAATTCTACCGCAATTCGGCTTTTCAAATCCAGCAATTATTCTCAAAAGAGTGGACTTCCCACTTCCATTGGGTCCAACTAATCCAACTACTTCCCTCTCCTCAACTCTCAAACTTATCCCCTTTAGAACTACTACTCCGTTGTAAACCTTGCAAACCTCTTTAACACTTAACACCCCACCACCTCCTGAGCTTTGGAGATGCAATTAAAACGATTGCGTAAATTAGTAGGTGAAAATCTGGAACAAATCCAGAAAAAACCCTCGAAACTATTACAAGTATATAACTTCCGACAACAGCGGAAATCCAAGCTCTTCCTGCTATAAAAGTTGCTATGAATGGAAAGAGTGCCACCTCTATGGAGAAGACATCTGGGGACACATGTCCAAAAAACAAGGCGTAACAAATCCCAGATAAGGATGCAATAGAACAAGAGATCACGAAGTTCATGAACCTATACTTAAAAACGTTGATTCCAATAGCTCTTGCCGCCTCTTCGTCATCCCTCATAGCCGCCATCTTTAAACCGATAGACGATTTCTCTAAAACCCTTACAAACACATAGCTCGATATCAGCAACAGAACTGCAAAGATATAGGATTCCGAGAGATATAAGCTTAAAACGCTAAAACCCTCCTCCCCACCTATACTAATCCCATTTCTCTCGATTACCATGTAAAACGAGGAAAGCCAGAATACCACGGTCAAAACGAACGTCACGAATACGAACTTAACTCTATCAAGCTTTGAAATCGTTAAAAACAATGCCGTAGATGCAAGAGGTGCAATGAAAACCGCATAGGGATATATAGCTAAGAGATACGCCGCTAAGCCGAACGGGATTGAATGTGCAAAACTAGTCCATCCAGACTGCCTCTCCATGAAAAGCCAAGATATGACAAGTAAAGAGTATATCATCGACAGCGTAGAGATCCACAAGATGGAGTAATTCTGAGTTAAAATCGGAGCGAATACTATAATTACGAGTAATAAATCCCTTATCAAAAGATCACCTCTAACACTACAGAGTATACAACTGAAACGATTAAAACGCATAGATATCTCCTAATCCCAATACCGCCAAACACGCTTGAGATTGCTGAAATCATTATCGAGATTACAAGGATAGACCAACCCATTGCCGGGTGTATCGCTTGCATCGGTGAAAGAATAGAGCCACATAAACATGCTATCGATGAACTCCCAGATATAACTAACATCCTTAACCTTTCAACATCAACTCCATACATCTCTGCCAATTCACAATCCTCCTCAGCGAACTTCAGCTTTAAGCCACTCGACGAGAGAAGAGTTATGGAAAGTGCGATGTAAAAAATCAATGACAAAAGGAAAATGTACAGATCGAATACAAATACCTTCTCGTTTAGTATTTCAACGTATTCCACTTCAATTCCAGTTAAAAGGACATGGGTTGCTCTAAAGGTTATCCTGAGTATTTCTTCAATAGCAATCCCAAATCCAAGAGATATCAGAGTTGAATCTACTATATCTTCCGAAAACTTTAAGATCGTTAAATACATGAGGTAACCCACTAAAAATCCGATAACGGATGAGAGTATAAGTGACGTTTCGTATTTGCAGAGGAGAGATATGTAAGCTCCAAGTGTAAAGAATGAACCATAGGATAGGTTTAGGAATCTACCAATTCTGTAGTTTAGAGTAATACAACACGAAAGTAGAGCTAAAAAAAATCCGTAGATAATAGAAGAAATCATTCAGGCCAAACGACTTCTGAAGTTGCAAACTCCTCTGGATAGAGTACTTCGACTTTTCCGATGTACTCAGCAATAACTCCTTTAAGTTTCTCACTTCCCCATACCGCTTGATGATTTACAAATCTGTAGTATCCAGCAGCACCTATAAACTCCTCGCTTTCAAGAGTTTTTATTATCTTATCCTTGTCTAACCCACTCTTCTCTATGGCTTGGGCGAGTATCAGTATCGCATCGTATGTAAGCAATGCCGCATAGTTGTTTGCCTCTTTACCATAGATTTTCCTGTAGTCTTCAAAGTATTTCTTTGTAAACTTCGTTTTAGGTGTTTGCTCTAACGCAGCAGCCTGAAATGCTGTGTAATTTGCATTTGCACCTTTTAGCACAGTTGGCAATGCGAGAACACCTCCGACTGAGTATAATAAGCCCTTACCACCTTTACCTCTGTACTCCTTCAAGAACTTCACAGATATTGGGCCTGGGTCACCCAATATCACTATATCCCTATTTCCAACAATTTTAGTCAACTCTTCAGCCTTATCTGCGTAATCTTTTGGTGAAACACTTGGAGATTTGTAGTATAACGTTTCATTTGGCTCTAATCCTGTCTTCTCCTTAATAGCCTTTAACATTCCATCATTAAACGTCTTTAGTGGTTCGTAACCCACGAAGTAGTAACTGGTTGGTTTGGCAAGCTTCAGGAGTTCAGCCGCTAAAATCCCCCAGTAAGTAGTGTTGTAGGCGTTTCTAAATACGTATTTATTCCCTTCAGATATTTTCTTCTCAAGTGCAAGGGTTGAACCTACAGTTGCAATGTAAATGGTCTTAGTCTCCTTAGCAGAGTCTGTAACCGCTAAAACCTGTGGACTTGAATAAGCTCCAACTACAGCTATTACACCCTTAGCCACAAGAGTTGCAAAAGCGGATTTAGCCTTCTCTGGAGTGTCCCCACAATCTGCAAAGATCAATTCGATATCGTACTTCGTTAACTTTTCCTCCTTTACATGTTTTAAAGCGAGTTCAGCAGCGTTTTTCATCGCTTCGCCAGAAGTCGAGAATTTACCAGTTTCTGGGATTAGAACACCGATTTTTACAACTTTTTTAGGAGGTTGAGCACAACCAGCAATCAGAATCGAGATCAACAGTAGAATTAATACAAACTTCCTCATGTTTTTATATCGATTGATTAAGTCTTAAAAGTATTACTATTTTTCGTGCAAAAACCTTTAAATCTCAAGGGATTCCTTTGTTTCTTAATGGCTTTGGGATTCGTACTGATAAAGGTGATGCCGGGAAAGGAGAGATACGTTTACGATAGGATTGCATCACTCAAAGAGGTTAACGAGCTTTATCCTCTTTTTGGCGAATACGACCTAATCGCTAAGGTAGTCGTAAGGGATTTTGAGGAGTTAAGCGATGTAGTTGTAAACAAGATTAGAACGATTGAAGGTGTTGTAGAAACAAAAACGCTAACAGGGGCGAAGTTCTAATGGAAAGGGGTCTTAGAATCATAGCAAAAAATCAGATAGGTGTTCTAAGAGATTTAACAAGTGTAATAGCTGAAGAAGGGGGAAACATAACATACGCTCAGGCATTTATAATAAAACACGGTGAATACGCTGGAAACTCCTTGATATATTTCGAAGTGGAGGGTGGAGATTTTGATTCAATGCTAGAGAGAATTAGGAAGTTAGATTTCGTAATAGAGGTTGAAGAGGAAAAACCCTTCGAAAAGATATATGGAAAGAGGGTTATAATACTTGGAGGAGGAGCTTTAGTTTCTCAAGTCGCAATAGGTGCGATAAGTGAAGCGGATAGGCACAATCTGAGGGGAGAAAGGATAAGCGTTGACACGATGCCAGTAGTGGGTGAGGTTGAGATAGCTGAAGCGGTTAAAGCCGTTTCAAGACTTCACAGAGCTGAGGTTTTGGTTTTGGCTGGTGGAATAATGGGTGGAAGGATAGCTGAAGAGGTTAAGAAGTTGAGGAAGTGTGGGATAAGGGTTATATCCCTGAGTATGTTTGGAAGTGTTCCATACGTCTCAGATCTAGTCGTGAGTGATCCAGTAATGGCTGGAACTCTTGCAGTTATGCATATAAGCGATAAAGCGAAATTCGACTTGGATAGGGTAAGAGGTATGAGGATATAGTCCAATTAAAGAAATTTTTGTATCACTAGGATGTCAAAAACTGATTGTTGCCTATATAATCGCTCAGATAACAGATACTACAGATATTAATAATAATAATTTAAATTAATAATATTCAATATATTAAATTGAACTTAAAAAGCACAATGTATTTTAGCAATTGTGCGAAATTTGATATAATGGATTTGAATGGAGTAATTGAAGTCCTTGGTGGAGATATATACGCTAAGAGAGCTGTAGATCTCCTCGTCAAATACTGTGATATCGGCATAATTCCAGCCAAAGAGATTGACGATGAAGAGTTGATAATGCTACTTGAATACTACAAGTTGGCTTTACCTTTCAATTCAATAAATTCATCTCTCTCATGGAACTTCCGTATAATACTTCACGAGAACTTAGAAATCCCGTATATCGTGAGAGCATTCTTTAAAGAACTTAAACTCAAAGAAACTAATCCAGAAGACGTCATAGTTAATTATTTCAAGGAGATTGGCGAAAGAAATCCAGAGGAATTCGTGGAAATATTCAGAGAACTAATAAGTTACTCCAAGAATTGTATAGTCGATGGAGATAGAATCGTTAAGGTTTCGTCTAAATACAAGAGAGATGGAGGAGTTGTAATAGCAGAGCTCAAGGGTTCTGGATTGATAAGCCCTTACATAAGGATTATAAGAAAGTTGAAATCACCGCTCTACGAGCTCAACAGATTTTTCGTGAAACTGCTCAACTCAGGAACTCGTTAATTCTGTTTAACTTCCTTATGACTTCTATCTGCTTTAATGCCAGTTCCCTTGCCTTATGCATATCGGTATTCTCAACGATCTTACCATTCTCTATGACTTTTCTGAGTAGTGGTTCCTTGTCCTTTGGAGCTTCATCCTTGAACAACCTTATCTCATCTTCAAGCCTATTCCAATCCCTGTAAACCTGCTTCATCCCACTCCTCTTTCCCCTCTTTGCTACGAATTTTCCTTCCTTTTCAACTATATCCAAAGCAAAGTCTATTGGTCTCGCACCACTTATAGCAGTTCCAACACCAAACGCATCGACTACATCTCTCAACTCCAATACATCTTTAATACTTAAACCTCCGCTGACAAATATCTTCACATCTCTCTTTCCCCTTATATCCAACTCCCATCTAACTTCTTCGATTATCTTTCTGAACTTACCCCTTCGAGATGACGGTGTATCCAATCTAACTGCATCAACCCTTTCGACGTTTTCAACCGCTAATATCGCCTCGGTTTTTTCATCGTAGTACGTGTCTATTAGCATAGTCCTCGGAACTTCCTCATCAACGACTTCATCAAAGCACCTCCAAGCTTCAACTTGATTTCCGAAGCATATTATGAGTGCATGTGGCATAGTCCCCATACTCTTAAGCCCAAGGTACTTCTCCGCTGAGAAGTTACTAACTCCGTCTACTCCACCTATGTACGCAGATCTCTCTACCATTGCCGCGATTGCTGGATGAACTCTCCTCGTTCCGAATGAGTAAATCCTCTTATCGCCAGCTGCTAACTTAAACCTAAATGCCTCTTTTGCTATTGCACTCGCATGACAAATGAAACCCAAAATCGCCGTCTCATACCTTGCAAATTCCAAATACCTACCGACTATCGTTAACACTGGCTCATGTGGGAAGAATACAGTCCCTTCTGGCATCGCATAGACGTCTATATCTAACCCCTCCAGCAGATTTAACACGTCGTTTAATCCAGCAAATACACCCCAGTCTGTAGTCGTAACCTCTGCAACTACTAATGGGTTTACGTTTTTAGCCTTTAATACTTTCTCAGTCCATATAAAGTATCTATCAGTTGTAATACCGTTTTTTATGTCTTTCTCATCAACTATTAGGAATCTCATGGACTATCACACTCACACGGCTTCTTTCCACATTTTATACAATATCCCGGGTATTTCTTAACTACTTCCTTCTCTAAGTCGATTTCATACAGGTTTGCCAGACTTACAAGCCAAGCGAAGACGTCAGCCATTTCTTCGGCGATTGAGTTTAAATCGTTTTTTATTATAGCCTCAGCTAATTCACCGACCTCTTCAATCAGCCAGAGCATAGTCTTGTCAATACCCCTTTTAGAATCTCTTTCGAAGTA
>CAYWXE010000006.1:0-35900 GCA_964462505.1 uncultured archaeon
ATTTTTTACTTTTAAACTTCGATTGTGATATAATATCGATGTCGTGATCAAAACTTTTTTGAATCGGCTAAGGTTAAGCTAATCGTGAAATATTTACCTTATTTATTCACTTAAATAATAAAATAAAGATTCTAATTGGTCATCATTATTATTATTCAGGGATTAGAATATTGAGGAAAAATTTATATACTTTTAAGCTTTGAATCTGAAAATGGGTAATGGTATGAGAAGTAAGTACTTGATTATATCAGCTATATTCATTGCGTTGGCGTTATCACTTTTCATACTCGTTTCTCACGGTAAGATCGTAATCAAGAATGAAAACGACAAGACTCTTGAATTCTACGGCAATTACGATTTAATTGTAATAGATAAAAGTACAAATATAGATTTGACAGTATACGGCAGTGTTGAAAGAATTAAGGTTAAGAAGAGTAGAAACATCGTCATAAGGGCTTACGATTTTAACGAAGACAACATCGAAATCCAGCATAGTCAGAACGTCAGAATAGAGTATATAACACCACCATCCAAGACTCATACGGTATACCTCAGCACGGAAAGGGGTGGAAAGCTTTTCGGTTATGTAAAGTTCAGAGTTACCGGACAGGGCTCGTACATCAACGTTGGAGATAGGGTAATCAACTTAGAACCCGGAGATACCGTAGAAATCAGACTTCTCGAAAACGCAACGAATGCTGAAATATGGATAACCGGCACAACTATAAGGAAGTTTT
Organism: uncultured archaeon; assembly: GCA_964462505.1. Classification (GTDB taxonomy): domain Archaea; phylum Halobacteriota; class Archaeoglobi; order Archaeoglobales; family Archaeoglobaceae; genus CAYWXE01. Next base: position 738 of record CAYWXE010000006.1, read on the forward strand.
CAGTTCAGAATGCCAAAGTTTACTACAACAACTACAACAACTTCCGCATCGGAGAGATAAGTGATATATGGATAAGCGGTTACGATGATCTCATCTCAACTCTAACACTTGAAGTAAAGGATGAGGTTGCACGAACTTACTTCGAGTGGGATGGGAATGTTGTAATAGACGGTTACGACAGTTCGAAGATCACGATTTACGATTTAGCATATGACGGCACACTTAACCTGATTTTAAAAAGCGATGAGATTTACCTAATCGGTAATGCGAGATCTTACACCCGTGAAACCACTACGCCAACGCCTACTCCTACACCGACGCCCACGCCAACTCCAACGCCAACAACTCCTACACCAACTCCTCCTCAACCAACGGTAACACCAACTCCCACACCGCCGTATTACTACACTTACTACCCATACGGTCAAACGTATTCACAGCTCGTTTACTACCCATCCGGTCATCCAGGTGGCTATTTGTTAACGATGTACTTCACTGCAAACGGAGTTAGGATTTCTGGAATATACGGAGATCTCGTTTCAAAAGAGATCTACTCAAATGGATATGGAGCGAGAGTGCAAGTCGTGGGATACGTACAGACGACGAAGAAGATAAATGTACAGCTCAGCGATCCAAGGGAGCCGCATGTGATAAGGGTTCAGCTTACGGCACCTCCTGGAGTCGAATTCAGCTTAAGTAGCAGTAGTGACAACGTGACGTATATCGCTCCAGGTGTATGGACTGTAAGCTCATCTGATAGCACGTTCTCAATAACTTTTGAACTCTACACACTACCAATCGCTTCAGGAGAGGGAGTTGTAAATGTTATAATCTATGCAATATGATCTTATTTTATCATCGCAAGCAGAGGTGTCTGATCGATGAGGCTAATAACAACAGCCGTCATGTTTGCAATTCTTCTCTCCCTCATAACAGTTTCAATCTCCTCAACACCCGGTCATCCGGGCGGATTTTATGCGGATGTTATTGCAATTGGTTACGGTGTAAAGATTCTAAACGTAGATGAAGATAGCCATTTGTCACCCGATAAACTGTCTGCGGTTACAAAACTCGTAGGGGATACAAGAGATTTTTACACGATAAACTACACGCTTAAAACTAAGGGTTTAAACGTTATCACTGTCAGAGCTCCAGAAGGTGTAGAGATCGCGTTTAAGTCTGAGAAAAGGATTGCTGAAATAGATCTAAAAGATGACATCGATCCAGCTTTGCAGACGACAGCGGAATACGAGTATTCACCAGGTGGAAACGTGGTAAGCGAACATGAGAATACTTCTTACGTTGCTAATTTTAAGGTATACGCATCATCTTCTGGAAATTACGGCTACACACAGCCGATATGGACTCACACAACTAAATCCCCTCCAAAGAATGCTACATCGTATTCAACGTTCAGTAAAGTGCTCATAGACAACGATACGTATATCGGATGGAGGATTAATTTGACCTCAAACGTTTCGTACACAAACACGACTTCAGGCGTTGAAATACAAGCCCACTCCATTATGAACTCAACTATTCTCGTTAGCAAGCGTGGAGATGAAGTAATACTCTTAGTTAGAGGTTTTGTAAGGGTTTACAATCCAAATGGAGAAGAAGAGAAGGATGCTGAGATAAAAGTACTCGTGAACACGTCTGGAGTATACGCGTGGAGAAATGGCACACTGAAATACCACAACACATCTACTACTGTTTACGTTAAGGATATAACGGGGATATGGGATGGCTCCAAGGGTTACGTTGTTTCTGCAAGTATAGACGGTAATATAAGAGCTGAAGCATGGGTTGAAATTGGAGATGTAACGATCAAAGTGTATAGAGAGGCTCCTGTAGGGATTAAATACGTAAAACCTGGTGTCTGGGCTTTTAAGGCGGATGGGAGATGCGAGCTTACGATGTACATCTATCCACATCCGATAGCATCTGGCTACAATAGAATTTTCGTGCAGTTTACGAGGCAATAGATGAGAGGTGTTTTTCTTCTCTTGAGCATCATTGCACTTGTTCAAATAGTCACAGCAATACCTAAGTCCACTTCAGTTGTTGTCGAAACAAAAATCGAGGCGAGTGGAATTTTTTATCAGAAGGAGAGGATATGTTACCCATACGATGTCTATGAATATATACTTGCAAGTGTTAAGGAGATTGGATATTCTTCTCTACGCGATTACGTTCTAAGCAAGGTTCCAGAAGGTATACGTGGAAAAGTATTTTACAGTGAAGTCTTTAGTGAGGACTTCGTTTTGGTTGTAATCGAAACTAAGTATCTTACACCAAAAGAAATCGCAGCACTCTCCAGAGGATTGATTAAGGTTGAAAGGGAAAACAGCTACATAAAATTTGAAGATCTTTCCTACGCAAATCAATCCAATGCCGAGGATGCTTGGCTACACTACTACCTCGAAATGCCCGGTGAAATAATAAATGCAAATGCTGAGATAGTTCACGAAAACAAAGCCGAATGGCATCTAAGGGGAAAAGATATAGGAAGGTTATACGCTGTAGCTAAGTTATCACGTATACCATCGGCAAACGCGTTTACAGTCGTTGTTGCATTTGGAATAGCCTTAATATTAAAGCGATATGCTTGTAGATTTCACTGAGAATCTGTAAATGTATTTACTCCATGGACTTTTACGACAACAACAGCTCAACTATTTCAATTTATTACTAAGTGTGCTTAGAGTTAAAGTAACAGAAGTTTAAACTCGTTAAAATTACGCCTTAAGACGAATTAACTTCTCCTCACCTACAACTGTCTCTGTAAGGAATATGAAAACAGCTTAGGAGGAGTAGTTTCGTTTGACAGTCCTATGAGATATTATAAAGAAAGTCTTTAGGTCGTCGTATCAATTTAAAAACCAAGGTTTTAAATATACTACTTCAAATCCCTAAATTATGGGTGAAGTTCCACTTCCAGAGGTAAACATAGGTTTAGTTGGGCATGTAGATCACGGTAAAACGACGTTAGTTGCAGCTTTAAGTGGTGTTTGGACTGATAGGCATAGCGAAGAGATAAAGAGAGGCATTTCTATAAAATTGGGTTATGCTGATGCAACGTTTAGAAAATGCCCAGAATGTGAACCTCCTCAAGCGTATACCACTGAAGAATACTGTCCGATTCACGGAGTTGAAACGGAGATACTCAGAACTGTGAGCTTTGTAGACAGCCCGGGACATGAGATGCTGATGGCTACAATGCTAAGCGGCGCTGCAATAATGGACGGTGCTATACTTGTAATTGCTGCAAATGAAAAATGTCCTCGCCCACAAACGAAAGAGCATTTAATGGCTTTAGAGATAATTGGAGTTGACAAAATAGTAATAGCTCAAAACAAGATAGACATTGTAAGCAAGGAAAGGGTTTTAGAAAACTATAGGGAAATTAAGGAGTTTATAAAGGGAACAATAGCTGAGAACGCTCCAATAATTCCAATTTCAGCTCAACAAAAGGTGAACATCGATGCGATTATTGAAGCTATTGAAGAGACGATTCCAACTCCCGAAAGGGATTTGCAATCTCCACCTCTGATGTTTATAGCGAGGAGTTTCGATGTAAACAAGCCCGGAACTCCTCCAGAGAAGTTGTTGGGTGGTGTAGTGGGTGGGAGTTTGCTTAGAGGTAAGATTAGGGTTGGAGACGAAATAGAGATAAGGCCTGGAATAAGGGATGAGAAGTCGAACAGGTGGAATCCGATACTTTCCGAAGTTCAGAGTATAATGGCATCTGGCAGATTTGTTGAAGAAGCTACTCCTGGCGGCTTAATAGGTGTTGCAACAAAACTCGATCCATTGCTTACTAAAAGCGATGCGTTAGTCGGAAACGTTTTAGGATTGCCAAACGAGCTTCCAGATGTACTAATGGATTTCACAATGGAGGTTCAACTGCTTGAAAGAGTAGTAGGGCTTGAACAAGAGGTTAAAGTTGAGAAGATAAAGATGAACGAACCGTTAATGCTTGCAGTGGGAACTGCTATAACTCTCGGCATGGTTACATCTGTTAGGGATGATGTTGTTGAAGTTAAATTGAGAAGACCGGTTTGTGCTGAAAGCGGATGGAGAGTTGCAGTGAGTAGAAGAGTTGGAGGGAGATGGAGGCTAATAGGTGCGGGGATAATAGTTTGAGGTGTGCAGTTTTAGATACGAACGTTTTGATGTACATATACCTCAAGAGGATCGATGTATTAACACAGCTTAAAGATTTAGGCTTCTCAAGAATAGTAGTGCCGAAAAGTGTTGTAAGCGAACTCAAGAATTTGGAGAAAAGCTTAACTGGAAGGGAAAGAATTGCTGCGAGATTTGCTTTGAGGTTAATAGAGAATGGGGATATAGAAGTTGTAGAGACTAAGGCAAAGAGGGATTTAGCCCTTATAGAAGTTGCAAGGAGGTTTAACTGTTATCTCATAACGAACGATAAAAGCCTTAGAAAGAGGGCTAAGGCAGTTGGAATTCCATACGGATACATAAGAGAACTAAACAGAGTTGAAATAGTTGAATGATCACTCTATTCTCTTAACCTTCTTAGCCAATTCTTCTATTCTGTTCTTCTTGAAGAAAACAGCCGGATACCTCGATTTGGCTATAGTTATTCTCCCACTGGTTTTAATCCTCTTCTGCCCATCGGCAATTACGTAAACTTCTTTGTCCACATCTACGCGAATCACTCTGTTCGACTTAAAAACCCAGGGTTTCCAGCCAAATCTAAACGGTGCTACTGGAGTCACGATAATCGATTCGAGATAGGGATCTACAACAGGCCCACCACTCGAAAACGCATATCCGGTTGAACCTATTTGAGTTGCAACTATTAACCCATCACACCTAATCCTATCGATTTCAACTCCATCGACTTCAATTCCAATCGTCACAAGCTTAGCTACTTCAACGTTGAATACAGCTATTTCGTTTAAAGCCAAAAGCTCATCATCTCCAATTCTACAGTTGAGTCTCATGAACTCCTCGACTTCGAAATTCCTCATAGCGATTTCCAACTTCTCCTTGAAATCGCTCGGGCTTGAATGCGTTAAAAGTCCAATTCTACCCAGATTTATCCCGAATATCGGTGGGCACTTCTTAACCTCCTGCAAAATCCTCAATACAGTTCCATCCCCACCTATGCTCACGATGAAATCGAAATCCTCTAATTCATCTGTGGGTTTTTCGAATGCAAAACATTCAACTCCTTTACTCTTCAGAAAACTTAAAACTTCAGATAACACTTCTCCACTCTTGTAAACTATTCCAGCTCTCATCCTTTCACCAATTCTAGCAGTTTTCTGTGTAACTCCTTGTTTGCTACGACTATTTTAAACCTCTCCCCCATCTCAAATCTCCTATTCTCGATTGATGCTCCTCTATCATCTGTAACTACTGCTCCAGCCTTCTCGGCTATATAGACTCCAGCTGCGATATCGTAAACCCTCAGCAATCCCCTTACATCTATGAAACAATCGAAAGATCCATCCGCAATGAAGCAAAGCTCTAAAGCGGCACTACCGAAAACCCTCATCCTCTTAAACGGATACCTCGCTTTTGGATAGTAAACTATTGCGTTGCAGTAGAGATCTTGTGTGTCGCTGACTTCAATTCTCTCTCCGTTTCTATAAGCCTCATAATCTGCGTAGTATTCTGTGGAGGTAGCCAAGTTGTAAACGTAACCGAAGAACGTATCTTTAAGCTTGAAAGAGTTAGAGAAACATAGACTTATCGAGTATATTGGAATTCCCCTCGTGGCGTTAAACGTTCCATCGAGCGGATCCAATGCAACTACTACATCCCCCTCCCCAACCACTCCAGCCTCCTCACTTACAACTGTAACCTTTTCCCTTCTGAGTATCTCAAATGCGGTGTCTTCGGCGACTTTGTCGATTAGCTTTGTAGGAGTCCCATCTTTACCCATTCCAACGTTTAAATTCCTCCTGTGAAGTTCAATTGTGTCAACAGCCTTCTTTACCCTCTTAGCGATTTCTCTCGATAAGGCTAAGGCATCTTTGGAATCCATAGTGTTCAAGTGTTCGAGTCAAAAAATATACTTTGCCAATTCGTATGTAATAGCAGCGGTTAACGGAATCGTTAAGTTGTCGTTTAAGTAGTATTTGCCAATTCTTTCAACCCTTTCAACAGCAGTTGAGGTTACACAGGCTATTATCGCTGGGATTAGTCTTATTCCAACAGATGTCAAAGCCAAACACGCTAAAGCGGATGAGGAAAACATAGAAACACTTGCAAAACGCCTTAAATTCAAAACTTTAAGAATTCCGGCTACACCATCACCTAACAAAGCAATTGCAACTGATGTAATACAGCAATCCCCAGGGAAAATTGCAGTTATTACTAACACAGCGATTCCAAAGTAGATGTGTGCTCCAATTCTTTCCCTCTCGTAGTCCCTTACAAAACCCTCAAGCAAGCCGTATTTAAGTCTAAAGAACTCCAAAAGGGATACGAGAAAAAATACGATAAGTATACAGATCAGTAAGAGATCTCTTCCAAGTTGGAGATATGCTGGTATGTATACCAAGCCCGTAAAGTGTACAACTTTTCTAAGGATTTCACTCCTCGACAGCAATTCTCTCAAGCTGACTCGTTAAATTCCAGATCATAGTTCTGACGTGCATCGGTATGTTTGGATCAGCTGAAACCTCTTCAAGCATGGAAATAGCAGATGCAGCTTCAACTGCAATGTTTTCAGCTTTTAGCAATCTCTCCTTTATTTCACTTGCCATTCGCCTTATGTTCCTCGGAACAGTCTCATCTGTCATTATTCTGTCTAAAACCTCTATCACACTCTCGGGCACTTTTTTCATGTGTATCACCCCTGAGAAATGTTTAATACCTTCAATGCTAACATGGATTTGTGAGTGATAAAAAAATTTCGGAAGCCGTGGAGTTACTTTACAAGGGTGCTAAGATGCTCGCTTATCATTGCCCAGATTGTAAGATGCCGTTGTTTGAAAAAGACGGAAAGATTTTTTGTCCATCTTGTGGAAGGGAAGCTGTTTTTGAAGAAAAGCTGAAAGAAATCGAGAAAAAGAATGAAATTGAAGTAAGAAAGGAGGATAAAGTTGAGATTGAATTGAAATCCTTAATCGATGGAGTTGAGAAAGCGGCAATGAAGATTTGCGATTTAATAGTTAACAGTAGCGAAGTTGCAGATATAAGAGTTTTAGTCGATTCACTCGAAAAGCTTGTGAACATAATGGACAGACTCAGCAGGAAGTAACGAAAAGAGTCTTATACGGAAACATCAAGGATTTGCATGGAACAGAAGTTAAAGGCTTTACTCGAACACTGGATAGAGCACAACGAGGAGCACATTCAGAAATATAAGGAGTGGGCTGAAAGGCTAAGGGGAGAAAATCCAAAGATTTCCGAACTTTTAGATAAAGCGATAGAGAAGTTTAGAGAGGGTGGTGAAATTCTGAAGGAGGCATATAGGAGTTTGGAGTGAACCCCCGTCTGGGACCACTCCGTCACAGCTTGCAACGCTTCACAGCTCGGAGTGGAAAGTGAGAATGCGCGGGCCGGGATTTGAACCCGGGCTAACGCCTCGGAAGGGCGTTGTCCTACCAGGCTAGACTACCCGCGCTACACCCGCGCTCATATCTCGTTGATCTGAAATGATTAAAAACGTTTCGATCAAACGAGTTTATATACAGCGGTAAATTACTGCAGCTATAAAACCCAATACAGTTAGCATTGTTCGCTTGTTACAAATAGTCAAGCTAAGTATTAATATATCAAGTCTTAAGGGGTTACATGAAGTGGAAACCAGTATTAATCCTGTTAGGAATATTAACAGTAGCTCTGCTATTGGGATGTGCTCAACAACCACCAAAACCAACTACTCCAACAGCAAAAGAGGTCATAACAATCGGTGTCACCGATAAGATAACTGAACTCGATCCAGCAAACGCATACGACTTCTACACGTGGGAGGTTATGAACAACATAATGGGTGGATTAATGCGTTACAAACCCGGAACTACTGAACTTGAACCGTATTTAGCTGAAAGCTATGAGGTCAAAGAGAACGGAACTGTTTACATTTTCCACCTCAGAAAAGATCTAAAGTTTGCAGATGGAACGCCTTGCACAGCCCATGACGTTGTTAGAAGTATAAAGAGGGTTATGAAGATCTCAGGTGATCCATCGTGGCTTGTAAACGACTTCGTCAAGGATGTTGTAGCCTTAGACAACTACACTGTGAAATTCGTGCTTAAAAAGCCAGCTTCATACTTCCTGGCTTTGGTTGCAACACCCCCTTACTTCCCAGTGCATCCAGCATACAAGCCAGATGAGATCGATCCAGATCAGACGGCTGGAGGAGTCGGGCCATATAAAATCGTGAAATGGGTTAGAGATCAGGAGCTCATACTTGAAGAGAATCCCTACTTCTTCGGAGAGAAGCCGAAGACTAAGAGGATAGTCGTGAGGTTTTATAAAGATGCTACAACTCTAAGGCTAGCACTTGAGAAGGGTGAAATAGACATAGCTTGGAGAACACTCACACCTGTAGACATAGAATCTCTGAAGAAGAATCCGAACGTCAAAGTAATTGAAGCTCCTGGAGGGTTTATAAGATATCTTGTGCTAAATGGAAACGAAACTACTGAATATCCAACTAAGAACAAGCTCGTGAGGCAAGCTATTGCAGCCGCAATAGACAGACACGACATAGCTGAAAGGGTTTTCATGGGAACTGTTGAGCCTCTGTATTCGCTAATTCCGAACGGAATGTGGAGCCACTTGGATGTGTTCAAAGAGAAATACGGCGATGGAAACATAACACTTGCAAGAAAATTACTGCAGGAAGCTGGTTATAGCGAAGAGAACAAGTTAAAGCTTGAGCTCTGGTGGACACCAACGCATTACGGCGATACAGAGAAAGACCTTGCACAGGTTCTAAAGGAACAGCTTGAGAAGACTGGAATGATAGAAGTCGAGCTTAAGAGTGCTGAGTGGTCGACTTATGTAGACTACGCGAGAAAAGGAGCTATGATGGCTTCACTGTTCGGCTGGTATCCAGACTACCTCGATCCAGACGACTACACGACACCGTTCCTCAAGAGCGATGCAAACAACTGGCTTGGATATCCATACAGCGATCCTGAAATGGATAAAATGCTCGAAAAGGCTCAAGTTGCGACATCGATAGAGGAGAGAGAAAAGTTATACGAGCAGATTCAGAAGAAATTAGCAGAGGATGCACCAATAATACCACTGATTCAGGGCAAGCTTACAATCGTAGCGAAGAAGAACGTCGAAGGTATAACGTTAGATCCGACAATGCTCTTCAGATATTACCTCATATACAAAACTTAATCTTTTATTTTTTAAAACAAGTTTTTTAATCTCAGAGTAAACCCGTTTAAAATGGTATCACTCAAAGTATACATAGCAACGAGGGTTTTGCTCGTAATTCCAACTGTTTTAATACTCTTGACGATCGTCTTCTTCATACTGAGGGTTATTCCAGGTGATCCAATAACTGCAATGGTTGGACAAAAGGTTCCAGAGGAGGTTCTTGAAAAGCTTAGACACGAGGCAGGGTTGGATAAGCCCATCTACATTCAATACGTTGAATACCTCAAAGGGATTTTAACAGGAAACCTTGGTAAGTCGATGATATGGGGGAGAAGGCCAGTAATCGATGAAATCATGGATCACTTCCCGGCAACTTTAGAATTAACGATTTTTGGATTTGCAATAAGCGTTTTACTTGGACTGCTTACAGGTTCAATTGCCGCTTTTAGAAGGGGTAGCAATATCGATGCATCCATGAGGGTTTACAGCATAGTCGCTTATACTCTGTTCATACCATGGTTTGGAATGTTACTTCAGATGTTCTTTGGTGTATATCTAAAACTACTTCCAATTGGCGGCAGAATAACCCCAGGAAATGCACCCGAAACTATTACTGGTCTATACGTCCTAGACAGCATTTTAACCTTGAATTTTCAAGCTTTAAGCGATGCACTATTGCATTTACTGTTACCATCGATAACACTCGGCATCGTTCTCTCAGGAGCGTATACAAGGCTTGTGAGGAACAACCTAATAGACGTATTAAGCCAAGACTTTATAAGGGCCTATAAGGCAAGAGGAATCAGAGATTGGAAAATTGCTATGCATGCTATGAAGAACGCGTTTATCCCAATTGTAACGCTAATGGGTTTGCAGTTTGCAATACTCCTTGCAGGAGCAGTGCTAACGGAAACAACTTTTTCATGGCCTGGAATGGGGACATTTCTAATAGAGAGGATAACTTACAGAGATTACACAGCAGTTCAGGGAGCTATAGTTTTCTACGCGTTGTTTGTTGCGTTGATCAGCTTAATAGTAGATGTAATCTATGCGTTACTCGATCCGAGGATAAGGTATTGAGGTGATGCAATGGAAGTTCGGAACCTCGCTACGACGATCTTTGCATTCATACCGAAAACAGAAGGCAGATATATGGTTCTATTTGGATTAGCTATAGTCATAGTGGTTTGTATAATGGCCATATTCGCACCACTCATAGCTCCATACGATCCAATAAAGTCGACTGGCGAAATCTTACAACCACCAAGCCTTAAGCATCTAATGGGAACTGATAACCTTGGAAGGGATGTTTTTTCAAGGATAGTGTTTGGTTCGAGAGTAGTTTTGGCAGTGGTGATCTCAGCAACAATAATCTCTGCAATTATAGGTGTTCCACTCGGTTTAACTTCTGGATACTTCGGAGGAAAGCTTGACAGAGCTCTTTCAATGCTCATGGACAGCATGTACGCATTTCCAGGACTTATACTTGCGATTGCGATCGCAGCTGTTTTAGGGCCTAGCGTTATCAATGCAGTAGTAGCGATTTCAGTTGTGTACATCCCAACTTACTTCAGAATGATTAGAGGGCAGACTTTAAGCTTAAAAGCTCAGTTGTTCGTTGAAGCTGCAAAAGCTATTGGTGCAAGCGATTGGAGAATTATGAGGAAGTACATACTGCCAAATCTTGTTCCAACACTCGTCGTAGTATTTTCGCTTAGCGTTGCAGATGCAATACTGACTGAGGCTGGTTTAAGCTTCCTCGGCTTCATAGTGAGTGCTCCAACCCCAGACTGGGGTTTTGAATTGGCATCTGGAAGACCGTATCTGCCAGCAGGCTACTGGTGGATGATAACCTTCCCGGGTTTAATGGTAATGCTTCTATCGCTTGGTTTTGCTTTGATCGGCGAAGGGCTTAGTGAGATTTATGCACCGAGGAGGGAGAGGTAATGCTACTCGAAATAAACGGGCTTAAGACTTACTTCTACACTAGAAGGGGAGTAATCAGAGCTGTAGACAACGTGTCGCTTTCAATTGACAGTGGAGAATTCGTATCAATAGTTGGTGAAAGTGGTTGTGGTAAGTCGACACTTGCGTATTCGATTGTGAGACTCATCGATTACCCCGGAAGAATAGTTGATGGAAGAATTGTCTTTGATGGCATAGATCTATTAAAGCTGAGCGAAGAGGAAATGAGAAGAATTAGAGGTAAAGAGATCGGGATGATATTCCAAGATCCAATGACTTGCCTTGATCCACTTGAAAAAATTGGAGATCAGATTGTAGAGACTATACTTGAGCACAAAAAGATCTCGAAGAAAGAGGCTTTGCAAATAGCCGCTGAAATGCTTGAAAAAGTTGGATTGCCAAGGGATAGAATAAACTATTATCCCCATCAGCTTAGTGGTGGGCAAAGGCAGAGGGTTATGATCGCAATGGCTGTATGTCTAAATCCGAAGTTGCTAATAGCTGACGAACCTACTACTGCATTAGATGTGATCGTGCAAGAAAAGATAATGGATCTGCTTAGCAAGATGTGCAAAGAGGGTAGAGCAGTTATCTTGATAACTCACGACTTCGCTTTAGCTTCTGAAAGAAGTGATAAAATCGCTGTTATGTATGCTGGATGGCTTGTAGAATTTGGTAAGGCTGAAGAGATAGCTAAAGAACCTTTGCATCCGTATACAAAGGGTTTAATCGACTCTGTGCCAGATGTTTGGATGGACAAAGAGATTAAACCTCTCCCAGGATTTCCGCCTGATTTAGCAAATCCGCCAGAAGGTTGTAGGTTTAGGCCGCGTTGCCCATTTGCAATTGATAAATGTAAAGAAGAGCCACCATCCTTCGATCTCGATGGTAGAATTGTGAAGTGTTGGCTGTACGAGGTGTAAACATGATAAGGGTTGAAAACCTGAAGAAGTACTTCCCCGTGCAGAAATCTGTAATTGAAGTCCTTTTCTCTCGTAGAAGAGATTACATAAGAGCTGTTGATGGTATAAGCTTTGAAATAAAGAAGGGAGAAGTCCTCTCGCTTGTAGGTGAAAGCGGTTGTGGCAAAACAACAACCGGTAGAATTTTAGTTGGACTTGAAACCCCAACATCTGGCAGAATATTATTTAAAGGCAAGGATATAACAAAGCTTAACAAGGAAGAATATAGAGTAATAAGGCGTTACATTCAAATGATATTTCAAGATCCGTATGCATCTCTAAATCCAAGGATGAAAATAGGAGAGCATCTCGAAGATGCTTTAATCGTTCACGGAATTGCAAGGGGAGATGAAGCCAAGGAATTGGCTATGCAAATGCTAGATAGAGTTGGATTACCAGCAGAGCAGTTCTATGATCGAATGCCATATCAGCTCAGTGGTGGGCAGAGGCAGAGAGTTGCGATTGCAAGGGCTATGATTCTAAAGCCAGAATTCGTAGTTGCGGATGAACCCGTTTCTATGATAGATGTAAGCTTAAGAGCGGCGATACTTGATTTATTAATGTCTTTTAAAAAGGAGTACAACTTGAGTATGCTTTTCATAACTCATGATCTCTCCGTTGCGAGGCTTGTTGGCGATAGAATAGCTGTTATGTATTTAGGGAAGATCGTCGAAATTGGTGAGACAAGAGAAGTCTTGCACAACCCAAAACATCCGTATACGGCGGCGTTACTTTCATCTGTGCCAAGCTTTATCAAAAAACCGAAAAAGATAGAGATAATTGGTGATATAGCAAACCCATTAGAAATTCCAACTGGATGCAGGTATCATCCGCGTTGTCCATTTGCTAAAGAGAAGTGTAGAAGAGAAGAGCCAGAGCTTAACGGCGGTAAGCACGCATTCGCGTGTCATTATCCACTTGATGTTTCGTTTTAAGGTTTTTATATTCTCTTATCGTTGAGTTTTTATCTCATTATAAAATGTGCAGAAATCATCATAACGCCAAAGCTCAAAATTTATATTAACTTTAGTTATTATAAAATAATTAGATAAAATTTGCTCAACAATAATAGTAAAAATCTATTCAAACTTCAGAACTCTTGGAACGTTTTTATCATACGGTGGGTATATCACACCGTATTCCGTTATTATAGCTGTAACGTAACTCAATGGAGTTGCATCGAAAGCTGGATTGAACACCTTAACACCCTTTGGTGCAATCAACCTCTTTTTGCAACTTATATGACAATACAACAGCTCCTCCTTTGGCCTCTCCTCGATTTCAACTTCATCAGCTCTCCTTCCCCAATCAAAGGTAGCCTTTGGTGCGGCAACGTAAAACGGGATTTTGTGCTCCTTAGCCAACACTGCAACTGTATAAGTCCCTATTTTGTTAAAGACGGCATCTCCTACAATCCTGTCTGCACCAACTATTACCTTATCAACCATTTTTCTCTGCATTACAATCCCAACCATCGAATCCGTTATGAGTGTGACATCTATTCCGTCTTGCAACAACTCATAGCATGTCAACCTCGAACCCTGATTTAGTGGACGGGTTTCGCATGCTATAACTCTTATATCCTTTCCCTGTTCGACAGCACATCTTATAACGCCTAAAGCAGTTCCATAGTCAACGGTTGCAAGTCTTCCAGCGTTGCAATAGGTAAGCACTCTGTCTCCATCTTCAAGTAGTTCTGCACCGAATTTCCCAATTCTTCTATTTCTCTCGACATCTTCATTTGCAATTCTCTCAGCCTCCTCTAAAGCCAATCTCCTTATCTCTTCAACGGTTTCTCCCTTTAAAGCTACGTTAAGAACTCTACTTATTCCAACGAATAGGTTTACAGCAGTTGGACGAGTTGAAGCGAGTTTCTTCGCGGAAATCTTCAAATACTCCTTTAACTCCTCTACATCCCTGAAATCCCTTTCATATGCTGCTAAAGCTATCCCATAAGCCCCAGCAACTTCTAATGCCGGAGCTCCTCTCACAGCAAGTCTTTTTATTGCATCTGCAAGCTCATCAACTGTTTTGCATTTTACGACTTTGAACTCCTCTGGGAGGAGAGTTTGATCTATTAAAGCTACACCATCTTCCCAAAATATCGAACGCATGTAGCTAATTCACTTCACAACTTTTAACTTGTATGCTGTTAAACAGTTAAGAGATGCTCAGTAAGTTAAAGCCTATTACATCTGAGAAACTCAAGCCTATAACGTCTAAACTAATTCAAATTGGGATCAAGCCAAATCATTTAACGGTTTTTGGGCTTGTATCTGGAGTAATCGCCTCGATATCTATTTCGTATAAATCCGTTTATATTGGAGCTTTGTTCGTTTTGTTAAGCGGATTTTTCGATATGTTAGATGGAGCATTGGCAAGGACATATGGATTGGTTTCGAGTTTTGGCGAGTTCTTGGACTCAGTTGTAGACAGATACGTAGACATTCTGATATTCATCTCACTTGGAATCTATGGAGTCGATTGGCTTTTAATTGCAATCGCTATGAGCGGATCGCTTTTAGTGAGTTACACCAGAGCTAAAGCCGAAAAGATCGTTGAGAGATGTGACGTAGGAATTGCTGAGAGGGGAGAGAGGTTGATTTTAATATCAATAGGTTTGATAACTGGATTCGTGTATCAGGCTGTGATGATAATTGCGGTTCTAAGCCATACAACAGCTTTACACAGAATAATTTTCACGTTTAGAAAAAGTAGACGTTGATTCCGATTATTATTAACAAAGCTCCGAGTATTACGTTGAATGAAAACACTTCTCTCTCCCTTAAGAATAGATACGATAGAATCAGTGTAAAGAGGGGATATGTGCTTGTAACAGCTTCAACAATCGATATCGGCAAATTTCGAATACATATGTATCTTATCAGATGTCCAAACCCTACGAATACTCCAGCTAGGATGTAAAACCTTCCTCTTCTGAAATCTAAATCTCTCCTTAAGGCAATTGGTGTTAGTAGTGTTGTTGAGATAAGAAAACCTATAAAAGTCCCGAAGAAGGGATTGTAGACGTGCATTAATCCGATTTTTACGAGAAAAGATGACAAAGCCGATAGAAAACCCGTAGCGATTCCAAGAGAGATCCCAACTAAATCCTTTTCTCCCCTTGGATTGGATATCAATACAATTCCAAGAAATATCAGTACAGTCATCACTAACAGCTTTAAGCTCAAAAACTCTCCTATTAAATAGCCAAGGACTGCTGCGAAGTATATACGAGTTGCTGAGAGAGGTGATGAGAGATTAACTCCTATCCTCTGTATCGCGTGGTAAAAGCAAAGCCTTGCTAAGAAGAAGTGTAAGAAACCTGAAAAAAGCATCGGAATTAAAAAACTCAAATCGAATTCTGCAATCATCAGCGAAGGAGAAAAAAGCAAGGTGCTCGCAAGTAAACTCAGATAGGTTCCGTTGATTGTATCTATTTCCTCTCCACCTCTCCTAACGAGTATTTGATGAACACTAAACAGTAGTGGAATTAGGAATACGAGTAGCACGTGTTAACGTCTTAGAATCAGCTTTTTAATCTTTACAAAATCTTCAAATCTCCTACTCCTCTTGTAATCTCTCGTAAAGATCTTTAACTTTTCAACGTCTAAGTCTACGAAGTTACTGACCCTTGAAATAACGTAAGCTGAGAATTGGGTTACATTTGCAGGCTTATCTCTAAGCAAACCCCTTTCGAAGTCTACGAAGAAGACGTTATTACCTCTGATTATTATATGTTTTTCAGGCTTACTCAGTTCTTCTTTTTGAATTCCAAGTAAGTCTAACAAGTAGCATATGTCGTAGCATTTAGCTAAGATTTCTCGAATTCTGTTTTCTCCTTCATACCTTATGAAATCCCCAATCCTTATACCGTTTATGAATTCCATAACGATTCTCAAATTGCTCTCGTCTATGAAGTAAAGGGTTGGGACGAATTTGAACGGCTGAAGTATCGTTAAAAACTTTACTTCCTTTTTGAAGTTGTAAATGAAATCCCTTTTAAAAACCTTAACAGCGTATCTGCCAAATACGTATACTTCAGAGTGCTTTCCCTTGAATACTATCATCTCGTATAAACCCTTACAACTCTTACGAGCTTTTTAACCTTCTCAACGTCTATTACCCCATTTCTCTTGAAGTATGTTCCCACTATGACTCCATCGCAGAACTCGATAACCTTTGCTACGTTTTCAGCAGTTACACCACTTCCAACGATTATAGGCATATCTGCAACTTTTCTAACGTATTTAAGTTCTTCTAAGTTGATTTCGGCTCCAGTAACCTTTCCGGTCAATACGATTGCATCTGCTAGACTCCTCTCCACGTTTAAAACGTAATCCTCTAATTTCGCGAGATGCACAGCGTGCTTAACGTTTACATCTGCGAATACCATTGCATTGCAGTCTATTAATCTTTTAAATCTCATGATCTCTGCTGCTTTTCCCTCTATAAACCCCTCAGGTGCTAAACATGGAAAGAAGAGCTGGTTTACTCTTATAAAATCAGCTTTTACGGCTTTTGCAATCGATAAAGATGCAATCGCATCGTTTCTCAGCACGTTTATTCCTATTGGAAGGGATATCTCCCTCTTAACCTCTAAAGCTATAGCTGTCATGCATGCAACTACTTCCTTACCGACTTCTTTTAAAAACGGCTTATCTCCATAGTTCTCTATTATCACTGCATCTACTCCTCCATCCTCTAATGCCCTTGCATCTCTTAAAGCCGATTCTATCACATCGTCAAACGATGTGTAATTCGGAGAGCCGGGAAGGGGTTTTAAGTGCACAACACCTATCACTTCCGCCATACAACTTCTCCGCCATACCTTATTTCAACTATTCTGTGCTGCGGTATTGCTAAGCCAGATGTGAGGTATATGAACTTGTGTCCTATCTCCTCAATCTCCTCACCACTAACCTCTGAGTATCCCCTCGGTCTATCTATGTAAACCACAGTTACTTTCTTGAAGTCGTAATCCGGGTGCCATTTGAATTTGTTCAGGATTTCCCTTATAGTTACCATGTCATAAAGTTTTATCTTCGATTTTAACGTTTTTAGCAGAGTTTATGAAATTGGGATAATATAAAACAAGATACTAAAATAAAAATAGTTTATTAAATTTCCTCTTCTTTTGCAAGCTCTATCAATTGACCTTTGAGGTTTAACTTCAAAGATTTCTTTGCTACAGCTCTAACGAATAGTGGATCTAAATTTAAACTCTTACATATGTGTGTAACACTCATTCTACCTGATTTCACCTCCCTTTCAATCATCTCAACGTAGTTCTCGAATTCGTCGTCTGGCATAAAGATCACTTCGAGAACTGTGTTCAAATCCTTTAGGGAAACGTAGAAGTTTGCACTTACATGTGTATAACTCACGTGGTATTCCTTTTCAGGCTTACCGGCTGGATCACTTGGCATCCTCCACTTGACTTCAAGCATTCCAGCATGTTTTAAAATCTTCAAAGCCTCTTCAAATCCTTCACCAAACTTCTCTTTCAATTCGTTCATTGTATACCAACCGTTTAGCAAAGCGTTGTAAACGTTTTTGTAAGTTTCCGTAGACAACAGCTGAAATATTGGGACAAGTTCAACTACATCGTTAACAAGTTTTGCTCTCTTTACCATATTTAACTATTCCTAACGTTACGTTAATTATACTTTTTCTCAACACGATTCGATGAAAGTATTCGTATGTGGATCAATCGGATACGGGGGAATTGAGGAGATAAAGAGGGTACAAGAGATTTTAAGGAAAAGGGGTTTTGAAGTCTTAGATCAGTTGTTGTACAATTATACGCATATCGAGGATTTCAGAGATAAAAGAGAATTGTGCAGTGAAATCGTTAGAAGAGATTTAGATTTCTGCAGAGAAGCAGATGTAATCGTTTTAATTGCAAAAAATCCCAGTTTTGGTGCAATGGCTGAAGTAGTTGTATCCTCTCTAAAGGGTAAACCCGTAGTAGTATTCTGTCCAGAAAGACTAAAATCTCCATGGCCCGTTTATTTTTCAGAAGTCGTAGTTAAAAGTGAAGAGGAACTAATTGAAGCTCTGAAGTCTATTGAATCAAAGGAGATTAGAACTATTCCAAACGTATACAGGGATCACGAAATGGTGCTTACATATGAGAACTTCACATGCATATGCCCTGTTACTGGAGAGAGGGATTACGCAGTTATAAAAATAAGATATAAGCCAAGGGATAAACTGATAGAATACGAATCGCTTGACAACTACTTTAAAGGATTTAAAGATAAGGCTATGCATCACGAAGCAGTGGTTGAAAAGATTTTCAACGACATATCAAAAGCTGTAAATCCAAAAAATCTTGAAGTACTTGCAGAATTCGAAAGGAGAAGTGGTGTAAAGGCTATTGTTAAGATGTCTAATTATTGATTGCGAGGAAAACGTCCTAGTTGGATCAAATATTAACAAATTCGCAAAATTAATAATATTATAACATAAAATTAATATATTATTATATAACTTCATAAAATAACTAATTAATAATCTAGTCCCCAATAGTAAACAAATTGTTTATATTTATTCATTAAATTTCATTCTTAAAAATTATTTTATATAATCATAGCTTTAACTACTATCGGTGGACTTCTCTCTGAGATATTAAATCCCTTTTCATAGCAAATCCTTTCGAATTGTTCTCTTCCAATCCCCCTTAATCCTTTTTAACGCATTCTTCACTGGAATTTTTACAGCGTTAACAATGACAGGACAAACGATTTCCCTCTTAACATACCAACAAATCTCCGGATATATGTAAATTGTATCCCCTTGAATCTCAGCCTTTACCAATCCTTCAACTAAAAAACCCTCTCTTGTCTCTTCTATCATCTCATCAAGCTTCCAACTCCCTTTTTCTACGTATAAATTGCTTTGAAAAGCCTTGGGTATCGTATACAATCCTCTCCCATTCCCCATTGGTATTGACTTAAACTTAAAAGCTGTTTCCCTCGTATGCAAAAGATTCTTAACCACTCCATCTTCAATCAGGCATTTTTCACAAGCTAATACACCTTCATCGTCGAAGTGATAACTTCCGAAACCATTTAATGGCCTATCGTAGACTGTTATCTCAAATCCGTCTTCGATTGGATTGTGTACATCTGCTTCAAGGTTGTGAACAACTTCGTGAACGAATGCACATGCACACTCCTTTGTAAGTATAACATCTGTCTTCATACCCCTCATAAGCGGATTTAGGAGTCTTGCTTTCCTCAAGTTTTTAGCTCTATTCGATACCTCACTAATAACGAATTCAAACCTATCCTCGATAACTTCTAATCCACCTACTCCACCTATGTGAACAGATGCTACGCCTCTCGACAGGACGCTTAAGTTCAAATCTGTTAATTCCTTCTTTTCTACAGCATTAGCTCCATCATTCGTCTCTATTTTCCTCGTAACTCTTTCATACGTTAGTATTACTTCAACAAAGCCCTCTAAACACCTTTCGATGTCCAAAACGAGTTCTATTGCATCATCTTCATCGAAATGTCCCCTTTTAAACTTGAAATCCCCACTTGCGAGCTTAGCTTCAGCAAGCTTTACTCCATCTCCTTTTTTACTTGCGATTTCAATTGCCTTCTTTATTAGTTCTCGCCTATCACTTCGATTACTTGAAACAATCCCCCAAGACTTATCTGCAACTCTTACAGCCGTAATCTTATTCGAATTCTTATTGAATTCCAATGAGTTTCCCCTAATCGCAATTTCATATATCTCAGACTCTACTTCTGAGATTTGAACGTGTGTCATCCTTAAATCTGAATTCTTATATTTTTATAACTTTGAGGTTACTAAGCTTTATGAGAATTCAAATATACGGTGCTGGAGTTGCTGGGACTTTTCTGTACCATCTACTTAAAGATGACTTTGAGGTTGAAGTTTTCGATAAGAGGGAAAATCCAGATTGTAGATGTGCATGGGGTATAGCTTATAAAGAGGCAAAAGAGCTGTACAAAGGGATAGGAATCGATTTAGACGAATACTTCTTACTTAAGCCGAAGTACTCAGTGATAAACGGGGTTTACCTAAAGAACAAAAACGTGGTGATATTTGACAAGAAGAAACTACTCGAAGACTTATGGCAAGATATAGAGTTCGGTGAGATTTCGAATGCAGATGTTGTAATAGATGCTACAGGAGTTGCGAGGGCATACCTTCCTCCAATAGAAAACGATAGGGTATTGCCGACTTTTCAAACGCTTGAAAGGCATGAGATGGATGAGAATATATACATACATCTCACAAAAACGGGTTACGCATGGGCTTTTCCGTTGGGCAATGGAAAGTGGCATATAGGTGCAGGTGAATTCAGCTTAGAGAAGTGCTTTGAGCTCATTCAAAAGTTGAGGGAGAGATACGGATTTAAGAATAGCGATCACGAATGTAAATGCGTATCGAAGGTTAGAATTCTACAGCCTTCTAAGTGTAAGCCATTCATCTATGGCAATATAGTTGGAGTAGGTGAAGCGATTGGATGTGTCAGCGGTGCTGGCGAAGGAAACGTTCCAGCTTTGCAATCCGCGAAGATCCTATATGAATGCATAATCAAAGACGAGCTGAAAAGGTATGAGGAAAGAATACTAAAGGAGCTGGAGTGGATAGAAATCGAGCAGAGGTTTGTGGATTACTACATGAACAACAAGAAGTTGTCTGCTTTGAAGCTACTACCAAAAGTGATATCAATAGAGAGTAAGAGGAGCGTTAGTCTTTCGATTTCTGAGTTTAGAAGGCTTATAGGGTTATGAAGAGGTTTAGGTTTAGATATAAGGAGACGATTGTTACGGTTATAACTGAGAGTGAGGAACACTTCAAGGTGGCAGTTGAAGCTATACTCGAAGCTAGGAGTGAAATAGAGAGATATATAAAACTAGATCCATATTTCTTGATTTCTTACGAGCCAATGGATTGCGATGGAGAGGTAGTGGGTAGGATGTGTAAAGCTTCAAAGATTGCAAGAGTTGGCCCAATGGCAGCTGTTGCTGGAACTATTGCGGCTTATGCAGTTGAGAAGATGATAGAAAACGGGGCAAAAATCGCAATAGTTGACAACGGTGGAGATATAGCTATACATTCAAGCAGAGAGATAGTTGTAGGAGTTTATCCTGCAAACATAGCTTTTAAAATAAAGCCAAAGCATATATACGCTGTGTGCACTTCAAGTGGAAAGATAGGACATTCTGTAAGCTTTGGTTACGCAGATGCTGTAACTGTATTTGCAGAAGATGCAAGTATAGCAGATGCTTTGGCAACTGCTTTATGTAACAAGATAAAAGAGGATTTCAGTGCAGAAGACGTTAAAAGAGTTGTCGAAGATTTTTGGATTGAATTCAGGGATTACGCAGATGGATTTTTCGTCGCAAAAGGCAACGTATTTGCATTCGCTGGAAAGATTCCAGAGGTTATAAGAGCTGAAATTAAGCCCGATTTGATAACAAAAGGCTGATATTTCTTTTGATTTCTAAGAATTCACTGGAATTCCTATCTCTTGGTTTCTCCAAATCTATCTCGACGATTTTAACAACTCTTGCAGGTCTTGGACTTAAAACTACAACTCTATCAGCCAAGTAAATAGCTTCGTCTATGCTATGCGTTACAAAAACAACTGTTTTGTTTTCGACTATTTTAAGAAGTTCCTCTTGCATTTCCTCTCTCGTTTGTGCATCTAAATTCGCGAATGGCTCATCCATCAGCAGTATATCTGGATCGATTGCCAAGGCCCTTGCAAAAGCTACTCTCTGTCTCATTCCTGTGCTAAGCTGTTTTGGATAGTAGTCTTCGAAACCCTTCAAACCTACAAGTTCAAGAAGTCTCTTAGCCCTCTTATAATCCCTAATTCCCATTAACTCTAAGCCAAAGCTTACGTTTCTCAAAGCGGTTCTCCAAGGTAAAAGTCTGTCTTCCTGAAACACAAACCCAATTCTCCCATTGAATTTAACCTCACCGTAATCAGCCTTTTCTATTCCGGCTATTATCTTGAGAAGAGTTGTTTTACCACATCCACTTCTGCCAATTACACATACGAATTCGTTGTCCTTTGCTTTGAAGCTTATTCCATCCAAAACCCTAAGATTTCCATACGATTTCCTAACATCTCTAACGATTAACGCCACGGTACCATCCCCTCGATTTTTAGCAATACGTAGTTCATTGTATATCCTATCAATCCTATTAATGCAATACCACATATAATCTCGGAAACTCTACCACCTACTTCATACATCACCATCACAAAATACCCCAAACCCTCACCCGAAGTAGCAAGCATTTCAGCTGCTATTATGCACATCCATCCAACTCCTATACCTATTCTAATCCCGGTCAAAATCCCTTGAACAGAATGTGGGATTACTACATACCTCAAAACATCTAAATCTTTAGCCCCAAAAACCCTTGCCATCTCTATCAGTTCTTTTGGTGTATTCCTTACGTAATCGAATACCGATATAAAGCACGGGAAGAAAGAACCTATGAAGACAATGAAAAGCTGGGAAATTGAGACTGTATTTGGTAAGGGTGCAAATACAACATAAGCTAAAGGTATCCAAGCTATTGGAGGGATTGGGCGAAGTATTTCAACTATTGGTGTGATTATATCTCTGAAAACTCTAAACCATCCGCATAGAATTGCAAGTGGTATTGCAACTGAGAACGCAAGAGTTGACGCTATTAAAACTCTCGAAATACTTGCTATGGCATGCTGGATAAGCGTTTTTCCCAAAACAGGCTCAGAATTTATCGAAATCTCTAAAAACTTTAATAGGACTTCGTGAGGATATGGAAGTCTTACAAGATTTGAAATTAAATACCAAATCGATAGAAAGATTAAAATCGATAGGATTTTGGCTTTTGACATCATCACTTAAGGCTTTTGCATTTGTATTTAACTTATAAGTTATAAATTATGAAAGACTTTAAAAGCAGAGTTATTCTACTTGAGATGTGAACTCTTCACACATTTAAACTCTTACCACCTCTCGTAATGCGTTAGCATTTCAATCGGGTATCTCTCTCTCCTCCTCGGCTTTTCAGCTGGATACCCAATGGGAATTATTGCAATGGGCCTTGCATAATCCGGTATTCCAAGTATTTCAGATACCACATCCTCATAAAATGCTCCAACCCAAACGGCTCCTAAGCCTAAAGCAGTTACAGCCAATAGTATGTTTTCCACTGCTGCAGTGGCATCTTGCTCTGCGTAAAGCCTTCCTCTTTCCCCATAAACCCTCATAGATCTCGGATAGTTTGCACACACTACTATTACAACTGGAGCTTCAGCGATAAACATCTGGTTTAATGCTGCTCTTGCAAGCTTTAGCTTAGTCTCCCTATTTTTAACAACTATGAAATCCCTCGCTTGCAAATTTCCAGCTGATGGTGCAGCATTTCCAGCTTTTAGAATCAGTTTTATCGTTTCATCGTCTATATCTTTGCTCTGAAACTTCCTAATGGATACCCTCTCAAACAACAAATTTAGACATTCCTTCATAAAAACTGAGGAACGATTCGGTATATTTAGAAATCTGTCATTATTCTAAACTGATCCGTGTCCGGCTTCATATACCTTGTAAACCTCCTAACAGCTCCTTCAATATCTCTTGCCTTAGTTATAGCTCTTCCAACGATTATTATGTCTGCTCCAGCTTCTATTACCTCGTTAACGATTTCAGGTCTTATTCCACCAGCTACAGCAACTAAAACTTTAAACTCCTTCTTCACATCTCTTGCAAGACTCCAAGGTGGTGTTTCTGATTCGCTGTCTATTGGTCTGTGCAATTCAACTACGTTTGGCATTACTCCAGCATCTCTAATCTTTCTGAGCCTTTCGATTGGATTTTCAACGTTTAACATGTCTACGTATGCAAGAATTCCAGTTTTCTCGGCTTCTTGAATTCCCTTAACTATGGTTTTTATAGGAGCCAATCCAGATATTACGACTGCATTGGCTGTAGCATCTGCCGCCATTCTAACTTCTAAGTTACCTACATCAAGTGTTTTCAAATCCACGACAAAGAATGAGTCAGGCTTTACCTCCCTAAGCTTTAACACAACTTCACATCCATACCTCTTAACCAATGGAGTTCCAACTTCGAATACTATGTGATCACTCTCAGGAATTTGCTTTAAAACAGAAATTGTCTCTTCTAAGCTTGTTAAATCGAAAGCTATCTGTAGATAGGGTGGATCCCAGAGTTTCGTGAGTTTTCTACCGACTAATGGATGAAAACTTCTATCCTTTTCATACAAAACCGTTTCGACGTCTGGGAAGTTCTGCATAGCTCTTTTCAGAGCGAGTTTTGTTGCACCGTAGTTGTAGTAGTAAATTTTATGTTTGTCTTTAGCTTTTGGATGTATAAATACACTTGCAATTATTACATAATCTTCAACCTTTTCCCTTGGAATTATGCCCTCCTCAACGGCATCAGCTATAGCTTTAGCAACAGCTGCCTGTGCTGGGCCAAATATTAGTTCAGCTTGCTCCATATCCCTAATCGTCACCTTTGGAATTATTACAGCTGGAGGTTTCGTTATCAGATTTGGTCTTAGGACTGCTAAAAGTGGTGTGTGTCCAGCTGACAGATTGGCTAAAGCGTTTGCGAACGCTATACCCGCTGGGCTGTCTTTTGTTCCAATTATCAAATCAACGTGAGCTACTTCATAACCCTCTCCTATTAACGCTTCACCAACTCTAAATTCCATGTCCTACGCTTGATCGCAATGTAATAAACCTTTCTAATCTCGACAAATCTTAACAAAAAGCTTAAAAGATTCAATTGTCATGTGTTTTGAATATTTAAACAAAATTCGACAAATATTTTTAAACAGTAATTGCTAAAATTTTGAATATGGTTAGGATAGATTTTATGAAGACGTTTGTTGAAGTTGTCAAACAGGGAAGTTTAAAGAAGGCTGCTAAAAGCCTTGGGATGTCTATAAGTTCTGTTAGTTTTCAAATAAACTCCGTTGAAAGATTTTACGGAGCTAAACTACTCAAAAAGAATTCAAACGGTGTCACGCTCACTGAGGAGGGAAAGATTGCTTTAAAAAATATCGAAACAATTCTAAACAGTATCGAAGAGGCTAGGAGGTTGATAACAAACATAAGGGGTGAGAGGATATCGATAGCATCTGGTATGGTTGGTATAAACATTGTACACAACATCCAAACGCTTTTAAAAGCTAAATACCCCGAAACAGATATAAAAGTTGAACTCATAGGTGCCCACAGATGTATATACGGAGTTTTAAAGGGTAAATACGATTTTGCAATCGTTGGTGATATACTTGATGAATACATAGGCTCTGAAAAGCTCTACATAGAAGAAATCGGGCAAGATAAACTCGTTTTGATAACTCCCATAAACCACCCACTTGCAACTAAGGACGTTGTAACCCTTAAAGACGTAATAGACGAGCCAATGATAGTATTAACAGAAGATTACGGGATTACTACAAGTTTGAAAAAAGCACTAGCGAGAAGTGGCGTTAACTACGACGATTTAAACGTAGCATACGTCGTAAGTGATCTGTTTTCTCAGATTCATGGAGTTAGCAGTGGGATGGGTGTTGCGATTACGTCGTACATAGCTGCGTGTAAAGCGTGTGAAGTGGGATTAATAAAGATAAGAGATATCAAGGGATTTAGAGGTGATAGGAAGATATATTTCGTTACAACTAAGCTTGCAATGGAGAGTAAGAAAATGAAAGAATATGCAGAGTTCATAATAACAAAGGGTAAGCAGTTGTTTGAGGCATTTGCTGAACAGTGCAAAGATTTGAACTGATTTTAGTTCGAATTCAATGAATTTGATATTATATATAAATAGTTAATTCTCTGAATGTTTCAAATTTTTAGGAATATGTTTGATAAAATTCGAAACATATAAGTATGTTATTAAGCGATACTAAGCTATGCAAGAGGTGAAAGTAATAGATTGTGAGTTGTTACTTGATGACAAGAAATTTTCAGAACTTATGCTTAAAAAAGAGGAGACAATGGGATTAAACAAAGCTGACATGGTTTTCATACTGAGAAACCTGTTGAAGATGAAGTATTATCCAGTTGCTGTGAAGTTCTTCTTCGATGAGGACGAATTAGTGGATTTCAAAGCTAAGCACAAATACCTAATTGCATGTAATCCCCTCACATTCTGTCATTTCTCAGCGGCTTCAAGACAGAGGGGAGATGTCTTGCTTGGAGATAAGAGAACTCTAGGGTGTAGTAATGCCAGATATCTGTTTAGATGGAAGGAACTCGATGAGCAAGAGATCAGAAGTCATTTAAAGTATACAAGAAATTGGGAGCAGGCTGAGAGATTTGTTAAAATTAAGCCAAGATTACCTAAAGCACCGCTTGCATTTGCTACTGCCCCATTACACAAAGCGAAGTACGAGCCAGATGTAATACACATAATATGCGATGTCTTGCAGAGTTATCATTTATACAACGATTACGCTTCAGCTATGGATGTTCATCCAATTCAGCCTAATCTGCTTATGAATTCAGCAGTATGTGCTGGGATAGTTTGGACTTACAACAACAAGACGATAAATATCGTTCCGATGTGTAGCAGTAGCTATACAGCTGGAAAAACTGAACAAGGGGAAATAAATGTGTTTATACCATGGGAACACTTTAAAGCGATGATAGTGAGACTTCTCGAAAGAACTGCCAAATACGGTGGTGCAAGCTTTCCAAGAACTGGAGAAACTTATCCCGGCTTTAACGTGTGTAAACTATGCAATTTTCTATTGTTTAAAAAAGGTGTATAATTCATGCAAAATACTTATTCAATCCATTTCTCCAAGCATCTTCGGCTTTTACAAGCTCAACTTTGAAACTACCGAAGTCTATGTAATCTCCTTCACTGTATCCAATTAGTTCTGCTTTTAATCCAATTTCCTTGAAGTATTCAACGTATTTTTCAGCATCTCTTTCTTTAACTTCTACAATCCATCTCGTGTTCGATTCTGAGAATAGCTTTATGAAATCCATTGGACTTGAAGCCTTAAATCCTATTCCGTTTCCAAAGCACATCTCCGCAATAGCTACGGCAATACCTCCTTCAGCAACGTCGTGACAAGCTAATACGTTAAACTCTTTGAACGATTTGAGCATAGCTTCAGCGTATCTCTTGAGTTTTTCTGGCGATGTTCTTGGAACTCTTGTATTTCTCATTCCAACTACATGCGAGTAAAGACTCCCACCAAACTCTGGCATCGTTTCTCCAATCAATACAACTGCTCCTCCGTTGAAGTAACATTTGTTTATTTTTCTTATGTCTTCGACTATTCCAATACCCATTAGAGTTGGAGTTGGGTTTACTGCTCCATACGGCGTTTCGTTGTAAAAGCTAACGTTACCACTCACACAAGGCAAACCGTAACCCTTAGCCATCCATCCTAGGGCTTTAACACACTCGACAAACTCCCACATCCTCTCAGGCTTTTCTGGATTTCCAAAGTTTAAACAGTCTGCAAAGCTGTGAGGAATTGAGTTGACTGCTATTAAATTCCTTATCATCTCATCGAAGCTACTTGCAGTTCCCCAGTACGGATCGATTTTCGTCATCCACGGGTTTACATCTGCCGTAACTGCTAATCCCCTCCAAGACTTCGTAGGCTTTAGAACTGCTGCATCGCTATGTGTTTCCCTATTTATCCTTCCCTGCAAGGGCTTTAGTACGGTTTTACCTCTAACTTCGTGATCGTATTGCCTTATAACCCATTCTTTAAAAGCTACATTTGGATGTGACAGCATTTCCAAGAAAACCCTTGCATAGTCATCTGGCTCTTTGATTTCGTCGTACTCTTCGATCTTTGGCTTTACATACATCCTGCAGTATTCCGGTGCTTTAACCACGAAATCCGTTTCGAGTTCGTAAACCTTGTAGCCCCTGTAGTATATCCTAATAACCCTTTCAGGAATGACTTTACCAATTACCGTAGCAGGTATATCCCACTTCTGAAATATGTACAGAACTTCATCTACATGCTCAGGCTTAACAGTTAACATCATCCTCTCCTGACTTTCAGAAATCCAGATTTCCCAAGGAGCCATTCCAGCTTCTTTAAGCGGGACTTTATCTAAATACACTTCTGCACCAAATCCAGCGGCGTAAACCATCTCGCCGATAACACAGCTAAGTCCACCGCCACCCAAATCCTTCATTCCAGTTAGCAAATCCTTTTCAACTACTTCAAGGCATGCGTGAATTAAAGGCTCTTTCATTATAGGATTCCCAAGTTGAACTGCTCCTCTTGCTTCTTCTTCGCTCTTCTCATCGAGTTCTGCTGATGCAAACGTAACTCCGTGAATTCCATCTCTCCCCGTTAAACCACCAACTAAAACGAACAAATCACCTACGTTTCCAGCTTTACTCGGAATTATCCTATCCTTCCTAACTATACCTATACATCCAACGTTTACAAGGCAGTTCGTTAGATAGCCATCGTCAAAGAAAACCATTCCGGCAACAGTTGGAATTCCAACCCTATTGCCATAATCCCTAATTCCGGCTACTACACCACTGAACAAGTACAGTGGATGTTTAACACCTTTCGGAATTCTTTCATAGGGAGTATCTAAATTTCCGAAGAAGAGCGGATCTATTAGAGCTATTGGCTGAGCACCCATACACAAAACATCTCTTAATATTCCTCCGATTCCCGTTGCTGCTCCTCCATAAGGCTCTATAGCAGATGGATGGTTGTGCGATTCCAAAGCAACTACATAAGCGTATTCATCATCGAATTCAACAACGCCAGAATCCTCCTTTATCGCAGATATGACGTAATCCGCTTCAATTCCAAATAGGTATTGCTTTAAGTAGTATTTCGAGCTTTTATAACAACAGTGCTCACTCCAAGCTTGAGCTATAGACTGAAGCTCGATGTCGTATGGGTTTCTACCCTTTTTTCTGAAGTACTCTTGAATTCTCTTCATCTCTTCAACACTTAAAGCTAATCCGAGATCTTCACTGATTTTTTTGAGAGCTTCATCACTCGCATTTAATACATCGATTTCGTAGAGTTCAAACGGAACGTTAACACGCTTGTACATATCAATCACCCTCATCAAGCCATCTTATGCTGTACTTCTGTATGACGGGATTTGCAAGTAGCTTCTCGCACATCTCTTTAATCTCTCTTTCAGCTTCTTCTCTGCTCTTTGCATCAATTTCTATTCTAAAAACCTTAACACTCGAAACCCTTTTAACCCTCTTAAAGCCCAAGAGTCTTAGAGCTTTTAGAGTCGCTTCACCTTCAGCATCGAAGACACCTTCTTTAAGCTCTATGTATACGTCTGCAATCATATCTGGATGGCTTTGCATGGGTTTAATAATAGTTATCGTAACGTATATTAGTTAATACGTTTGCAAACATCCATGGCTAAGATATACTTCGATTCAGATGCGGATTTAAAGAATATCAAAGATAAAACCGTCTGTATCCTTGGATATGGAAATCAAGGACATGCACACGCCTTAAATCTGAGGGATTCGGGCGTAGAAGTTGTTGTCGGGCTTCCAGAATGGGATAGGGTTACATGGGAAAGGGCTGAAAGAGATGGAATGACAGTCAAAAGCTTAGATAAAGCCGTTGAAGGTGCAGATCTAATATCGTTTTTGATTCCAGATATGGTTCAGCCAGAGGTCTACAGAAGATACGTTGAGGATAAGCTTAAGGAGGGAATGATGTTGATGTTCGCTCATGGATTTAACATCCATTACAACCAGATAATACCACCAGAAAACGTAGACGTTGCAATGGTAGCTCCAAAGAGTCCTGGCCCGTTAGTTAGAAGAATGTTTCTCGAAGGGAAAGGTGTTCCAGCTTTGGTAGCAGTTCATCAGGATTACACCGGGAAAGCATTACAGATAGCTTTAGCATACGCTAAAGGAATAGGTTGCACACGCGCGGGAGTAATTGAAACGACATTTAAAGAAGAAACTGAAACGGATTTGTTTGGAGAGCAAGTTGATCTATGTGGTGGTGTAACGGGAATGATAAAGACAGCTTTTGAGGTTTTAGTTGAAGCCGGTTATCAGCCAGAAGTAGCATACTTCGAAGTATTACACGAGTTAAAGCTCATAGTAGACTTGATATACGAAGGCGGTATCTTCAACATGTGGAAAGCTGTTAGTGAGACTGCAAAGTACGGAGGAATGACAAGGAGTAGGAGGATATTCAATGAAAGTGTAAAAGAGGAGATGAAGAAGATTTTAAAAGAAATTCAAACCGGAGAGTTCGCAAGGGAATGGATCTTAGAGAATCAGGCTGGAAGACCTGTTTACAACAAACTGCTTGAGATGGAAAGAAATCATCCAATAGAAAAGGTTGGCGAGAAGATAAGAGCTATGATTCCATGGCTTAAGAGAGAATGAGTGTGAGGTCAAGAGTTGTAACGGCTTTAACACTTCTGTCACTTGGAGTATTCCAGAGTATCAGCGGATTAGTTCTCTTCTTCGCACCAACTGGAAGGTTTTCTGGGAGATACGAGATACTTGGATTGAAGAAAGAAGTTTGGAAAGATTTACACAGTTATACGGGGTTTATAATAATATCTCTAGCAATTCTACATCTCGTATTGAACTGGAATATACTTAAAGCCGAGCTTAAGAGATTTTTAAATGGTTGATTTTTATTTTTAAAGCAATTTCTAAAAACAGTACTACTTAATTGCTATTTATGATTTATTATTGCTGTGGCGATTGGTTCGTAACAATATTAGCAAAAACTATATATGTAATATTACAATGTAATATTAAAGTAAATAGTGATGGAAATAGAGAACAAATAGGTGGTGTGGAGATATGGCAACTGAGGCTCGTTATCTCCTTTTACAGCCTGAGCATAAGTATCCGAGGTGTTTTTGCACAGATGAAGAGATTTTAATGGCTAAAAGCATAAGAGAATTCGTTGATAAAGAGGTTTTACCGAAAAGACAGGATTTGGAAGGTGGATGGTATCGAGATGAAGAGCTCGCTCATAAGACACTCTTTGAGTTATATTACAAATGCCACGAATTGGGATTAACCATTTCAAATCTCCCCACGGAATACGGTGGACTTGGATTAACTCCAATAGTTAGAAACATGATCAACGATGAACTTTCTCGTGGAGATATAGGATTAGCAACACTTGTAGGAAAGATACATTGGATAGTTTCCTTCATGTATAACAGAGTGCACGTAAGAGAAGATTTACTTGAAGAATTTGCACCGAAACTAACTCAAAAAGTTCCGTATATTGCATGTGTTAACATAAGCGAACCAGAGGGTGGTGCAAATATAGAGGATCCAGCATTGGAATTCAGAACTCTAAACACAGTGATCGCTAAAAAAGAAGGGGATTACTGGGTATTGAAGGGGCATAAGATATGGCCGGGTCCAGCTGCACCACCATCTTATTGGGATAAATGGCATGAAAAATGGCCAGATAAATTCGCTGGGCATTTGGGCTATTGGGTTGTAGTTACAGAAGATCCGAGTAGGGGTGAAGAGGCTGCTGGAATGGTATACCATCCTTACAATGCTGAAGGTGTCAAATTCAGTTCGCCTTTCAAGAAATGTGGATTCTGCTGGACTGATGAGAATGCCGAAATATGGTATGAAAATGTAAAGGTCCCACTTAAGTATAGAATTGATACAAAACCCGGAGATGGTGCTAAGATAATCAAGGGTTACGTGATAGGCTTTGGAAGACTTGCCGGAGCCGCAAGACTCACAGGTTTAGCCACAGCTTGTTTAGAAATAGCGTTGGAGTGGACTAAGAACAGATACATAGCTGGCAAGCCTGTTAGGGAGAGGTCGTACTTCGCCTCAATACTTGCAGAGATGTACAGAATGATCGATTTAGCAAGGCAGTATTACCTCTCAGTGACGTGGCAAGCTATGCATCCAGAGAGATATGGTGAACCTTGGGAGTCACGCATGATCGCCAAGTTCTCAGCGGCGAGGTCTTTTGCGGGTGATGTGGCTATGTTCTGCACAAATAAAGCTATGGAGTTAATGGGATCTTACGGATACGTCTTCGAGATGAATGTCGAAAAATACTATAGAGATTTCAAAATCGTGCAGATGTGGCTTGGAGGTGCTCAGAGAGATAGACTTGATATAGCCCAAGGGTTATATGGTCCATTTAAATGGGCTGGATACGAAGAGTGGCTGAAGTCAAAATTCGCGAGTTTGAAGAATCCTATTGAGAAGGAAGTGGATAAAACTTTATCAAAGGCTAGTGGAAGCGAAAAAGAGGCTGAAAAAATAAAGAAAGAATTAAAAAGAAATATGGATTACGATATAGATGAAGCTTTAAGGGGTTGATTTTAATGAAATTGTATATTTTAGATTTTGGTAGATTGGGAATTCCGAAGG
This sequence comes from uncultured archaeon, assembly GCA_964462505.1. Classification (GTDB taxonomy): domain Archaea; phylum Halobacteriota; class Archaeoglobi; order Archaeoglobales; family Archaeoglobaceae; genus CAYWXE01. The sequence continues at coordinate 33,400 of CAYWXE010000006.1, forward strand.
CGTGGTTCTTTACGGCACATGATATGGAACAGAAAACTTCTGCAATGATTGGATACCTAATACACCATCCTAAGGATGGTTTAATTCTATATGAGACGGGTCCTGCTGCTGATTATAAAAAATACTGGCCAGAACCTGTATTAGAATTATTTCCAATACTTGAGTACAAAACAGAAAACAGGCTAGATTACATTTTATCTAAACTTGGCTATAAGCTAACTGATATCTCTGCAATAATAATAGGCCATGCACATCTTGATCACGCTGGAGGTCTTGAATTCTTCCGAGGTCTTGATGTTCCTATTTACATTCATAAAAAAGAGTTGGAATATGCATTCTATGCTGTCGCTACAAAGGAGGATTTTGGTGCATACTTACCACACTATGTGGACCACTCATTTAACTGGAAAGTAATTCGAGAGGATGAGATTGAAATCTTTGATAACGTGTTTTTGTATCATGTGCCAGGTCATACTCCAGGTACTATGGCAATGCTTCTAAATCTTAAAGATAATAACTTTCTGTTAACGAGTGATCTTGCAATCTACTACGACAACTTTGAAAAGGAGATTCCACTTGGATTTGGAATGAGAGATTTCGAGAGTTGGAGAAAGAGTATAGCGAAAATGAAATACATTGCAAAGAAATATAACGCTACAGTTGTTCCAGGTCATGATCTTGAAGTTTTGAACTCATTAAAAACTGCTCCAGAATACTATGAATAATATAAAAAATCTAATTTTAATTTTTAAAATTTAAATATAATATTTTAAATATTCTAAAAAACTAAAATTTAAGTCTGGTGAGTCCATCCTCTTAATCTGTAATATTCGTCCAGCATTTTTTTGAAATCCTCCTTAACAACGATTTCTCGATCGTAGATTTTGAGGGGGGATTTAAAGAATAGGCTGGGTAATTTATCCTCTTTGATACCTTCTCTCTCGTTGAATTTTTTAGTTAAGTTATATATTCTTTCCCCTGCTTCTTTTAGCTTTTGAACTGGAAAATCTTTTCCTGTAACGATTTTAAGAAGCTTCGAAATGTCTTCCCAGTACATGCCAATTATTGGCAAACATAAAAATCTACAATAGACTAGGGAGTCAACAACGCAATAAAAATCTTCCAAATCCTTAACTAAAGCTGCTTGTCCATTTACAGAAAATCTATCAATGGCATCAGCTAGATTATGTCTATAAGCACAGCTTCTCATATGACAGGCTCCCCTTTGTGAAGTTACATAAGCTAAAGCCATTCCATATAATCCACGAGGATCATAGCCTGTAGGTTCTAAACCTTTAACATGAACTGGTTCTACTGAAACTTTTAGAATTTCAGCTGCTCTTTTTGTGCCTTCTGCAAGTATATTGCCAATACCTTCTTTGAACGCTATCTTTTTGACCAATTCAATTATTTTATCACTATCTCCAAATTCAATTTTTTCATCAACTTCTCCCTTTTCACTACAAGCCATGAGGATTGCTATTGTATTCTCAGTGAAGATTGTGTCCATACCATACTTATCGCATAAATCGTTAGCCTTTATTATTGATTCAAATTTAATATCATTATTATAACACAAAGAGCCGAAAGCAAAAAGAGTTTCGTCTTCAGACCTTCAACTTTAATTCCATCAACTTCCCTTATTTTTCCACAAGCGACTGGACGAGCATAGCATGATGTCTTCCTTTTAACATATTTTTGCAAGCTTTCAGCACTTATATCTTCAAAAAATTCAAAACTACTTTTCTTCCAATATCTCGTTGGAAACACTCCTGCTTCATTAGTTAATGAAGCAATTGCTGGGGTTCCGTATTTAGTCATACTTTCAAGTTTGCTAACGATATTTTCATTAATCCATTTTCTGAATTCCTTAAGTCCTTAAGGATTGTAAACCCTAATTTCATTATTACCTTGAATAACGATAGCTTTCAGCTTCTTTGAACCCATAACAGCTCCAGCACCGCAACGACCGAACAGTCTTCCTTTTCTGTATATTATACATGCAAATCTAACGAGGTTCTCTCCAGCTTATCCAATTGATAAAACTTCTCCGCCTTCATCTTTTTTGAGTATTTACTCCGTTTCATAGCAATCTTTGCCCTAGAGATGAGATACATCTTTTATCTCTACGCTTTCATCTTTCCTGTAATACACAAAAAGTCTACTCCAGCTTTCTTAAACTCATATGCTACATATCCACCACATTGAGATTCTCTATAGCCAAAAGTTAGTAGTGATTTAAAAACGCATGCAAGTCTCGAAGCACCTTGCAAAGTTATCCCGTTTACAGGACTGATTCCAAAAATCATAATATTTTCAGGAGGGAATGGATCAGTTTTTGGTTGTAATCTTTCGTAAAGCAACTTTGTAGTAATACCCTTTCCACCAATGTACTACTTCTCCCATTCCTTTGGAACTTCTGTGACCTTTATTTTTTCATGAGTCAAATCTACTAAGAAAATCTCTTCATAAAATTAATAGTTTTAAGATTTATTTAAACC
>CAYWXE010000007.1:0-34093 GCA_964462505.1 uncultured archaeon
TGAGATTCAACGTTACCGTAAACGAGAAAATTGGAAAATTATTTAGAATGAAAGTCGTAGAAGTTAAGGGAAATAAGAAGGGTGCACTAAGCGAAGCAGTAGAGGAGGCTTTAATCTTCTGGTTGGAAAAGCACGGTGTCAAAATTCACTAATGTCCTTCAATGTCTACGAAAATCGTCACCGCTTCGCAAGGCGTTAAAGCTGAACCTACCATTAACAGCAATTACTTCAATAAGCTTAAAGATATCCATTGATCCTCGTAGTTCCATTGTTAATGGAACAACCATGGGGAGGAGAACATCATTTGTCAAAAACGTAGATAACAATGCTGAGTTCAGTATTAGAAAAACTACTAATCTTCTCTCATTTTTTTGTCAACGTTATAATTCTCGTTAAAAAATACAGAGATATCCACTGTCTTTTATACCAGTAACAGTGATTAATAAACCTGCTAAAGCGATTGTAGTTCCCCAATCAATAAAGTTTGGATACTGCGTTATTTCCGAGGAATATAGCACCGTTAGCACCAGTAAGAGTATTAAGAGGGGAATCAGAATAATTTCATCCCTTATAACAGCACTCTTCATACATCTAAATATTCTTACATTGAAATATATATTTTTTAAACTCTATTAATCGTGAGGAAAGAAATCACTAATTTTCATAATCCTTTTATACATTTATTACGATTGAGAATTATGAAAGAAAAACTCATGAGCGCTGAAGAAGCTGTAGAATTAATTCCAGATGGTTGCAGTATAACCTTTAGTGGAGTCTCAATGGTTAGGAAACCGATGGGGATTATAGCCAAGATAATCAAAGCCAAGAAAAGGGATTTATACGTAATAGATAGGGAACCGGGAATGGATTTCGATATTTTGATAGCATCTGGATGCGTTAAAAAAGCCAGAGCAGCAATGGTTGGATTTGAACTCTTTGGTTTAGCGCCAAACGTTAGAAGAGCAGTTGAACAAGGAGTTGTAGAATTCATAGAAGATACATGTGGAGCCATAACCAACGCGTTAAGGGCAGGAGCTCAAGGAATGCCGTTCGTCCCAGTTAAGGGTGTTATCGGAACGGATTTAGTCGGTTTACATGTAAAACTCGGAAACTGGAAGATAATTAAAGATCCATTTACCGGAGAGGAGATCCTAGCTGTTAAGGCTATCAATCCAGACGTTGCAGTTATCCACGTTCAGAAAGCAGACAGATACGGAAATTCAAGCATAGAAGGCTGCAGATTTGAAGACGTTTATAAAGCTAAAGCGGCTAAAACTGTAATAATCTCAGCTGAAGAGATAGTTCCAACTGATTACTTCAAAGAGAGACCAGAGATGAATACGATTCCGTATTTCTACGTTGATGCAGTAGTTCACATGCCAAAAGGTGCTTATCCGACTTCATGTCCCAACTACTACGAAGTCGATTACGAAGAGATAAGGAGATACGTCAAAATGTGTAGAGAGGGAAGAGTTGAGGATTATATAAAGGAATTCGTTGAGAGGTGGTAATATGCACGTGGCAGATATTATGATTAAGGCTATGGCTATGCAGATAGAGGATGGAGATGTATTTCTGCATGGATTAGCTTCACCTATGCCCGCTTTAGCTATGCACCTCGCAAAGCTAACTCATGCTCCAAATTCTGTTTACTTATCAGTTGCGGAGGGTTTAGATCCAGATCCGGAAAAGTATAAGATGTATCCATGTTCAGCAGATTTTAGACATGCCAGTGGTTGTATTGGAATAGTAGAGCTTTTAGAAGTGTTCGATTTAGCGGCTAAGGGTAAACTTACCGGAATGTTCCTTGGTGGTGCTCAGATTGACAAATTCGCAAACATAAACCTTACGTGTATAGGTAGCTATGAAAAGCCCAAGGTTAAGTTACCCGGAGGAGCGGCAACTGCTTACCTCACACCACTAGTTAAAAAGTTAATAATTTGGACTACTAATCATTCAAAGAGGGTTTTCGTTGAGAAACTGGATTTCAAAACTGGAATAGGTTTCGAGAAAAAGGATAAGAGAGTAGTAGTTGTAACAGATAAAGCTGTACTCGAAGCTACCGAAAAGGGATTAAAGCTGTTGAGTGTTCATCCAGGAGTTAGCGTTGATGACGTCGTTGCAAATATGTCATTCGAGCCTATAATTGAAGATTACACTACAACTCCAACCCCTACAGATGAAGAAATGAAGATACTCGAAAAGCTCGATCCAGAAGGAGTTAGGTATTCAGAGTTTAAAAAGTAGGGACATCACTCGATTTTATTTTATTTTTATTAATTTAGAGTCAATAAACGACAAGATTGAAATTCCAATTTTTTATCACTTTTATCTAAATAAATAATTTCTAATGAGGTTAAAAAGCGATAAACGAATAAATATCATTGTCCATAACAACAATTCATGAAGAAAGTTGTTGTGATAGGTGGTGGTGCCGCTGGAATGACTGCCGCTTCAAGAGTGAAAGCATTACAACCGAGTTGGGATGTAAAGGTTTTTGAAAAAACTGAATTCGTAAGTCATGCACCTTGCGGGATTCCATATGCTGTGGAAGGACTTGTGGAGAGTAGTAGAGATTTGATGTACTACTCACCGAAGTACTTCAAGGAGAAGAGAGGAATTGATGTCCACGTGAACTCTGAAGTCGTAGAAGTTGGTGAAGGGTATTTGAGGGTTAGAGAGAACAGTAGAGAAGTCGTTTACGATTGGGATTTTTTGGTAATAGCCACTGGCTCATCGCCAAGAATTCCAGATGTTGAAGGTATAGATTTTGAGAACGTTTTAACAGTTCACCATCCAGCAGAAACCGATAGGTTGAAAAGTATCCTTAGAGATGCAGGGGATGTCGTGGTAATAGGTGCTGGTTACATAGGAGTTGAGATGTGTGAAGCCTTGGTCGCTCAGGGAAAAAACGTTACATTAATCGGGAAATACGAATACCCCCTACCAAAATTCGATGAAGAAATAGGGAGAATAGTAAGAGATTACATGAGTAGTAAAGTCGATATGAGAATGAACGAGTTACCTAAAGCGATAGAGGGAAAAGACAGAGCTGAGAAGGTTATAACAGATAAAGGAGAATACAAAGCTGATGCAGTTGTAGTTGCAACTGGTGTTAAGCCGAATGTAGAGTTTGCAAAGCAATTAGGTTGTAAGATAGGTAAAACTGGAGCCATATGGACTGATAAGAGAATGCAGACTAGCGTAGAAAACGTCTACGCGGTCGGAGACTGTGCTGAAACAGTTCACATGATAACTGGCAAAAGGGTTTGGATTCCATTGGCAACTTATGCAAACAAGATGGGATACGTCGCTGGAGTAAATATAGCTGGACAAGAGCTTGAATTTCCGGGGGTTTTGGGAACTCAGTATACAAAGTTCTTCGACTTAGAAATTGGAATGACCGGATTAACAGAAAAAATGGCTATAGAAGAGGGGTTCAAGGTTAAATCTGCTTTCATAAGTGCCAAGACAAGAGTTCATTACTATCCCGGAGCTAAAGACGTTTGGCTAAAAGTCGTAGCGGATAAAGAGACTAACAGAATCTTAGGAGCTCAAGTAGTTGGCAGTGAAGTTGCTATGAGGATAAACGTGTTTGCGGCAATTATACAAGCCGGATTTACAACAAGAGACGTATTCTTCACAGACATAGGTTATGCTCCACCGTTCAATCCGATATGGGATCCGATAACGGTTTCTGCAAGGGTGTTAAAGTTCTGATATGAAAGCCTATATCGAAATAGAAACCGATAACGCTGAAGATTTGTATAGAGCTTTAAAAGTAGAGGAGAGGAATGCGGTAAGTCATGCAAAGGTTTATCTATCTGGCAAAAAGCTCATTATATCGATTGAAGCAGAGGATATCTCAGACCTTAGAGCGGCTGTAAACTCTTGGCTGAGGCTTGTGAAGATGTGTGAGGAGATATCAGGGGTGATAATGTGAGTGAACTCCCACCACAGGTTCAGAATATGGTAGCACAGCTTCAACAACTCCAGCAGCAGTTGCAAGCCGTCATAACCCAAAGGGCACAGGTTGAGGCTTTACTTAGAGATACCGAAGATGCTCTAAAAGAGCTTAACAGCGTTAGCGATGACACGCCCATATACAAATCTGTTGGAGGAGTTTTAGTTAAGGAAGATCGAGAGAAAGTGATTAAAGAGCTTACAGAAAAGAAGGAAACATATGAAATAAGGCTAAAGACTCTACAGAGACAAGAGGAGAAGCTGAGAGAGAGGATCGCTGAAACTCAGAAGAAGCTTCAGAGTTTGCTGAGTAGTGGTGTACAAGCCGGGTAAAGTCATTTCTATTTTTTTATGAAAAGAGCTTTGATATCTGTAAGCGATAAGAGGGATTTAGTCGAATTCGCAAGGAAATTAAAGGAATTGGATTACGATATCTATGCAACTGATGGGACTGCAAAATTCTTAAAAGAGAATGGAGTTGAAGTCAAGCGATTATCGGAGTTAACGGGCTTAGAGGAGAGTAAAATTATAAAAACACTTCATCCAGAGGTGTTTAGAAGGATATACAGTGGTTTCTTTGATTTGATCGTCGTAAATCTCTACGATCCAAAGGAGGAGATAGATATAGGGGGAGTCACACTTCTAAGAGCTGGAGCGAAGAATTACAAGAATGTTTTAACTGTATGCGATGTTAACGACTATAAATACGTCGTCGAATTGCTAAAGAAGGGAATTGACGATGAGATCAGACTTAGATTTGCAATAAAAGCTATCGAATACGTCTTGGAATACGATAAAAAGGTGTTAGAAATCTATCGATCACAATGCTCGAAATAAAAGTATGTAAACACTGTTATAACAGATTGGGGTTTGGTGTTATATCAAAAAACTGTACACTCTGCTGTAACGCATTCGATAGGATTGGTGAGTTTGCAGAGCGAATAGTAAAATACCTTTTGGAGTTTGAATTTACGAGATTTCAGATTGGAAGTAGAGTGAGAGGAAGTTTAAAAGCTGTTCACGAATACTTAGCGAATTTTGGAATAGATGACGAGAAATCTATGAAGTCCAAGTTCAACAGACTACTTTCAATAGAGATTGAGAGGCTAACTGGTAAAAAAGCATCAAATGCGAATCCCGAAGTCATAATAACCTTTGATCTCGAGGACTTCAGTTTCGATATCAAAGTTCTACCGATATACATCTATGGGCGTTATGTGAAAAGAATAAGAAACATCTCCCAGACCAGATGGTTGTGTAGATTTTGCAATGGGAAGGGTTGTGAAGTCTGTGAATACACTGGAAAGAGATATTACACCTCTGTTGAAGAACTCATATCTAAACCAATTGTAGATCTGTTTAAGGCGAAAGATGCTATTCTCCACGGAGCTGGGAGAGAAGACGTAGATGCAAGAATGCTTGGAAGTGGAAGACCCTTTGTGTTAGAGGTTGTGGAGCCTAAGAGGAGGTACATACCGATTGAGGAAGTTGAAAGAGCTGTTAACGATTACTGTAAGGGGAAAGTGATGGTTAGAGGTCTTAGGTATACAAATGCAAAAGAAGTGGAAGTTGTAAAGGGTGAAAGGAGGAGGAAGGTATATAGAGCTAAAGTTGTTTTCGATAGAGAGATATCAAGAGAACAGCTTGAAAAAGCTGTAGAGGAGTTGAGTTATAAGGAAATACATCAAAGAACTCCGAAGAGGGTATTACATAGGAGAGCAGATTTGGTAAGAATTAGAAAAACCTATGGAATAGAGATACTTCTTCACAGAGGTAGAATAGCTGTTTTAAGAATAGAGGCTGATGGAGGATTATACATAAAGGAGCTTGTGAACGGAGATGAGGGCAGAACTAAGCCGAGTTTAGCCGAACTCCTCGGATGTGATGCAAGAGTTGAGAAGCTGGATGTTTTGGATGTTCTCTGAAGCTTAAGAGGATCAGTCGTGACTTTATGAACAATTTTGCGGTTAGAGAATTATATTAATAATTAAATAATGTATTATTAGTATAAATGTTACAACACTTTTGAAGCCGAATTGTTAATCTATGTATCTCGTTTTCAAAATCTTTACGATCACATCTCTCGCATCATTGAATTCCAAGTAGTTGCTCTCAATGGGAACTATTGTCTTTACGAATCTGACACCTCCTCCCTCCAATAACGCTATACTCGGAAACATCATTGCAACGCTGTTCTCAACGGTTTTTTCATGGGCATCTTTAACAATCGTAAAAACTCCACTGGACTTTTCGTTTTCGATTCTAACTATTAAATTCCTCAAGAAGTGTAAAATCTTTTGAGGAGTGTGATATATCAACAATCCAGAAATAGAGTTCAAAACGAGTAGATAATTCTCTTTAAACTCTTCCAAAGCCTTACCAATTGCCAAGCTAACCTCGTTTAAATTTATCGGATTCGTAACGACTATATCTCTATCGGTATGAGTTTTCCGCCTAATCCAAGTAAACACATCTATTATCCATACATCGCTACCAACACTTCTCCTAACGAATTCAGCACTTGAAGTAGTCGTAATCCAGAGTATTTTATCAAAATCATTAATTATTGACTTTATCATCCTACACTTTCCACTTCCCGGCTCGCCTATGAGTAGCAAAATCGACATGACACTAATTATGTTTTGGTTAAAAGTATTTTTAATCTTTTCACTACATCATCACATAGATAATACATGATGACGAAAGACATCGTGTTAACACCGGAAAGAGCTGCGATAATTGGAAAGACTGCAATAATTTCAGACCTACATATCGGTATCGAGAACGTATTACAGGAGAGAGGTGTAGCAATACCGAGAATTCAAATAGACGAGATAATAAGAAATGTGAAGAATTTGATCGATAAATACCACGTAAACAGGCTTGTAATTGCTGGTGATTTCAAACACGAGTTCAGTAAAAATCTTCCATACGAACTAGAAGACATAAAGAGGTTTATAGAATCGATTGATGTTGAGATATCAGTTGTAAGGGGAAATCACGACAACTTCTTAGCTGGAGTTTTAAAGGAATACGGAATAGAGTTAAAAGAATACATAAGAATTGGAGGTTATTACGTTGTGCACGGACATAAAGAGGTGAATTTTGAAAGGGTAATAATGGGACATGAGCATCCCGCTGTTAAAGTTAGAGTGAGGGGAGGAGTATATACCTATCCATGTTTTCTGATAGCAGATAATAGAGTGGTAGTCTTACCAGCTTTTTCACCCTTAGCTTCAGGTAATAACATCTTACAGGGTTTTATATCACCTATGCTAAAGAATGCGAAAAGAGTGGATGTCTTTGGTGTTAGTGATAACGAAGTTCTGTATTTAGGATGTGTTGAGGATTTAAAAGCAGTCATTCAAAGTATTCTGTAGATTTCGTTTTCTAAATCCTCAACTACTTCGAGTTTACCTTTCGTCTTGGGTTTTTTCGGCTTAGCCTTACACTCAACTGGAATTATCGAATACTTATAAGTTCCTATTTCTTTTGCAATCTTCTCTATCTCTACCTTGTCCATTCCTATTAGCGGGCGGTATATCGGAATACTACATGCTTTTGAAAGTATGTAGAGGTTATCAAGTGTTTGACTCGCGACTTGCCCAAGACTTTCACCCGTCACGATTCCTAAGGCTTTTTTCTCCTTTGCGTATTCCTCAGCAACTCTGTACATCCTTCTCTTGCATATCAAACAGAGATAGTTCAACTTGTTCTTCTCCTTTAATACCTCTACAGCTTTTTTTATAAATCCTTCATGATTAAAAACTTCCACTTTAAAATCGGGTTGATACTCCTTCATTACATTTTCTACCGCTTTAAGTCTCTCATAGGCTTTTCCTTCAAAAAAACCTCCGAGATCGAAGTATATCGGCAAGACTTCGCATCCCCTTTTCATCATCATGTAAGTTGCAACGGGTGAATCGATGCCAGCTGAGAATAGAGAGACTACTCTTCCCTCGACTCCAAGAGGAATTCCTCCAGCACCCTTTACGATTTCTGAGAATACGTAGCAGTTGTCATCTCTTATCTCAACGTATAGTTCGAACTCTGGATTGTTTAAATCGACTTTTAAGTTTGGGAATTCTTTGAGTATTAAACTTCCGAGTTCAGCTGCTTTCTGCTGAGATGTGAAGTCGTGAACTCCGACTCTTTTAACTCTCACAGCAAAAGTCTTGGCATTACTTATTTTCTCTCTACAATACTTCAATATGACATCGTTCAGCTCTTCTAACTTGCAGTGAACAACTCTTGAAAACGAAACTATTCCAAAGATCTTTTTTAGTTTCTCATCTATTTGTTCATCAGTTATCAAGTATATCCTACCCCTGTTTGTCTTAACTTTAACGTCTACAACCTTCTTTATGTTTTCTATTAGCTTTTTCTCCCATTTCCTTCGAACGAACTCCGATTTGAGAAATATCTCTGAATACCTTATTAGATACGTGTACATCTCTCAACGATTACTTCGAGAACATATTTATAACTTTACAGGACTCTGCAATTTGATGCAAGTAAAGATATACTTTCCAGATGGACACTTAGAAAAGCCGATATGGGATGCATTAACTACTGCTGGTTATAAACTTAGAAAGAGTGAGAGAGGGTATCTCATCAATGTGGATCACCCAGATATAATATTTAAACAAGTTCGCCCACAGATAATGCCATTCTATGTGGAATCAAAGAAGGGAGATGGCGGAATAACGGGAGAGGATATACTAGAGAATGCAAAGCTCAGATATGAATTGAAGAATGTAGTGGTCATGGAGAGACTACCCCTAAGACCAACAAAACTAGTGGTTGCGGTTTCAGAGGAGGTTTATCCAGATGTTAAAACGATTGAAGATTTTGTTGAGAGGGTTGGAAATAGAAAGGTGTTCATAGCTTCAGAATTTCCAGAGATTGCAAGGGTTTACGCAAAAAAACACAACTTAAATGCAGTTGTGTTTGACCCAATTGGTAAGACAGAGGCTTCACTTTTACCACCGATGCCAGAAGCCGATATGATAATAGATGTATCTGAATCGGGAACAACGCTAAAGGAGAATAGGTGTAGGATAATAGATGTTATAAAAGATCCAGTTTACTCCGTTTTCATAGCAAACAGGGATTCCTATAACGATATGAGAAAGAGAAGGATTATGGAAAACCTCATAACAGATCTCAAAGAGGTTCTGGAGTCTAAAAATCTCGTGAGCTTGTTCTTTAACGTTCCAGATGAGAACGATTTAAAGAGGATAGTAGATTTCTTAACAAAAGAGGGATTTGATCCAACTGTATCTCCATTGGCTAAAGGTGCTGCAGCTATACATATAATCTTAGAGAAGTCGAGAGTTAAGTTCTTAAAGCCAATACTAAGGGAGTTGGGTGCCAAGAGAATTGCTACAGCGCCAGTTATAACCTTTGGTGATTAAAAAGTTTTTTAAACAAAATATCTTAAGATTTATCAGCCGCCGTGGCTCAGCCTGGTAGAGCGGGTGACTTGTAATCACCAGGTCCCGGGTTCAAATCCCGGCGGCGGCTTATACAAATTAAATTCCTGTTTTGAAATACATCTATCGAATTTTCATCTTCAAACAAAATCCTTAATAAATAATAATTACAATTTGAAGGTATTGGGCTTATATTGCTCAAGGAGAGTGAACGGGTATCTTTCCAAGTTCTGGAACTCTTTTTAGCTCCACATTCGAAGTAGATAAAGACGGCGAACTCACTGACAACGGAATTCCAAGAGAATGCTTTGAAATTGCATACATCACACCGTCAAAGGCGTATATAACTCTGAACGTAAACGATGAGGGATGCAAAGATTTATCCCGTCAAAAAAGTCGAGAAGTCTTGCAGTATGAGTTAGAAGCTAAATCATTTTTTATTTTTTTATTATGATTTATTTAAGCGGATTCAAAACGTAAAACATTTCTTTCATCACGAGCAGTTTTAGTATTTTTACCTAAGAACACAACTGAAGAAATAAGAATAAGAATTTAAAATTATTTCTTCTTCTCAATTCCGAAGAAATCGTACCATCCGCCTTTACTCGTAGGCTTTAACTTCTTGTCTCCGATGTATCCAGAGAGAACTAGTTTCTTGAGTGTTAACGGTGGCGCGTAATGCGGTTCTTTTGTTTCGTTGTAGACGTATTCCGCTATGTGGTAAACGGTATCTAACCCGATTAGATCCATTAGCTCAAATGGACCCATTGGAAATCCAAATGCAAGCTTGCACATCTCGTCTATCTCCTTTATCCCAGCTATCCCTTGCTCAAATAGTCTTATCGCTTCCACAAGCCAGCAGTTTATAAACCTCGTAGTAAAGAATCCAGGCCCATCTTTAGCCTCAATCGGAATCTTACCGAACTTCTTTGATAGTTCAACTGTAATCTGATAGGTCTCATCTGATGTTAAAGTGCCTCTTATTATTTCTATGAGCTTCATGACTGGTGCAGGGTTAAACCAATGCATTCCTATGAACTTGTCCTTTCTTTCAACAGCTGAAGCCAAATCGGTTATCATTATTCCAGATGTGTTCGTTGCAAAAATACATTCGGGCTTGCAGATTTTATCAAGCTGGGAGAAAACCTTTTTCTTCAGATTTATATCTTCTGGTATAGCTTCTATGAGAAAGTCAACGTCTTTTAAGCTCTCAAGTGAAGTCGAAGTTTTTATTCTCTCCATACACTTCTCCATTTCCTCTTCTGTCATCCTACCCTTTTCAACCAATCTCTTCAGACCAAAGGGTCCAGATTTTATGAGTTCTAAGGCCTTCTTTAAGATGTCTTCGCTTATGTCCACTAAAACCACTTCATAACCGGTTCTCGCAGCTACTTGAGCTATTCCATGTCCCATCACTCCAGCCCCTAAAACACCTATCTTTTTTATATCCTCGACTCTCATGTTCTCGCCTCGACTTAATCCTATAAAAAGTTTACACAAAAATTAATATTAAAATCAAAAATATAATCGATTAGGCTTTACCTTTAGCCTTTTTGAGCTTCTCTATCAACTCTGGAACAACGTCGAATAAGTCGGCTACAATTCCATAGTGTGCTACTGTAAATATCGGAGCCTCTGGATCTTTGTTTACCGCAATTATTAGCTCACTGTCTTTCATACCCATTACGTGCTGGAATGCACCACTTATACCTAAAGCAAGGTAGAGCTTTGGCTTTACAGTCTTTCCGGAGATACCGACTTGCCTATCCTTTGGCAGCCATCCAGCATCTATCACTGGTCTACTTCCAGCTACCACACCTCCAAGTAGCTCTGCTAATTCTTCTGCAAGCTCGATATTCGATTGATCTTCAATACCCCTCCCAACAGCCACTATTACATCCGCCTGTGATATGTCCACTTCTCCAACTTCTGGCTCTATGTATCTTACGAATTTTCTAACTGCTTGCTTAGATGGCTTTATTCCAGCATCGACTACTTCTCCACCAACTTCACAACTCTCCTTAAAGACTCCTTGCCTAATCGTTAAAACACACGGGAACGATTTAATCTTCAAATCAGCCATTAGCTTTCCCTGCAGTATATACCTTGAAACCTTTAAACCATCTGAAATATCCACTCCAACTACATCGGTTGCTATTGGTGCGTTTAACTTTACAGCAAGATATGGAGCTAGATCACATCCCTGAGATGTATGGCCTACTAAAACAACATCTGGCTTTTCCTTCTCGAATAGCTGTAGTAAGACATCTGCATACAAATCTGGTGTATAATACTCCAGAGATTCATCTTCGATCTTCCAGACTTTGTCCGCATACTTCGCTAATTCTTTTGCGAATCCATCCACTTCTTTACCAATTACAACGGCTTCACAGCTCCCATCTCCCTTTATAGCGTTTCCAAGGTTTAGTAGTTCAACACTGATCGGATTCAATTCGTTAAACCTATGCTCTGCAATTGCAAAAACCCTCATCACACCAACCCCCTATCCTTGAGGAGTTCAACAATCTTATCCGCTATTTGCGAAGGATCTCCAGTTATTATCTCAGCCTTCTTAACTGGAGGAGTGTATATCTTCTCGAGTTCTACAGTTGAAATACTTGGACTAACCTTTACCTCCTTCATCTCTTTCGTCCTCGCTCTCTTTATTCCCATTATAGATACGTATCTCGGCTCGTTTATACCACTTTGAACAGTTAATAGGCATGGGAGCTTGAGCTCTACTTCCTCTGAATACCCTCCTTCGAGTTCTCTCGTAACCCTGACAGTTCCATTTTGGATGTTTACACTTGTTACAGCCGTAGCATATGGAATGTCGAGCATTGAAGCCAAAAGAACTCCAACAAGCGTGTTGTTCAAATCCTGACTCATGTACCCAGCCAGTATTAAATCGAATTTTTCATCCTTTATAGCTTCTCTTATCACCTCTGCTGTTTGATATGCATCTAGCCCGGTTTCAACTGGGATCTTTATAGCTCTATCCGCACCCATCGCCAAACACTTTCTTAAAGTGTCGTCACACTTCTCACCTACTCCCACAACTATGACCTCTCCTCCCATTTTCTCCTTGAGTCTTATAGCTTCTTCAACAGCGTAGCGATCCCAATCGTTTATGTCGTAGACAAGACCAGCCTCTTTCAAACTCTTACCATCTTCAGCAATACTCAACTCTGATTCTGGATCAATTGCATGCTTAACGAGAACTATTATTTTCATTTCGCAACCCCCTCCCAAACTTTAACATAGCTGACTTTCGCTGAATAAAAAGATTTCTTATTAAAAAATAATTATAAAAAATTATCTACCCTTAAACTCGGGTTTTCTCTTCTCAAAGAAGGCTTTGATTCCCTCAGTCGAATCCTGTGTTGAAGTTACAACTCCGAAGTATGCCGCTTCTAACGCCTGCCCGATTTCGACTGGAAGCTCGTATCCAAAGTTTATAGCGTATTTAGCCAATCTCAAGCCTATTGGTGCCCCACTTGCAAGCTGTTTTGCAAGGTTCATAACCTCCTCCTCGAATTTATCCTCGTCAACTGCTTTGTTAACCAATCCAATTCTCTCTGCTTCATCGGCATCAAGTCTCTTGGCAAGCATTATCAACTCCTTAGCTTTTGCAATTCCAACGATCTTTGTCAACCTCTGAGTTCCTCCCCAGCCCGGTATTATCCCTAAGCCCAACTCAGTTAAACCTATCTGTGCTCCTTTCTTTATTATTCTGAAATCGCATGCCAAAGCAAGCTCGCAGCCCCCTCCAAATGCGTATCCATTTATAGCTGCTATAACAGGCTTTGGAAATCTCTCTATTTGCGTAAACACCTGCTGGCCTTTAGCAGATAACATCATAGCGTTTGATGGGATTAAAGCGTCTGGCTCTTGCATAACCATCTGCAAATCCAATCCTGCTGAGAACGCCCTTCCAGCTCCAGTTATTATTACAACTCTAACATCTTCATCGTTTTCAAGCTCTCTTAAAGCCTCTGAAAGCTCATCGATTGTGTTAAGCGATAATGCGTTTAACCTCTGAGGTCTGTTTATGATTATCTTTGCGATCTTGTTTTCGACATCTTTCTCAATCGTGATATCCTTGTATACAACTCTACCGTATTCGTAAAATCCTTGTCTTGTTTTAACTCCAAGCTTGCACTCTGAAACCATCTTCTTCAACAGTTCTCTTGGCTTTAGTACTTCGAAGCCCGTTTCCTTGTACAACTCTTCAACTTTAGCGAGTATAACATTTAAGCCGATCTCATCTCCGAGTTCACATGGGCCTTTGGGTATATTCGTTCCGAGTTTCATAGCGGTATCGATGTCCTTTGCATCTGCGACTTCCAATTCTATTATATCTGCAGCTATGTTCACCATCGGTGCTATAAGTCTCAAGGCATCGTACTTCCCAGCCAATTCCTTTGGAATCTTTGGCCTTCCAGCACTCCAGTCGTAAAATCCCTTGCCCGTTTTCATTCCAAGCTCTTTAGCTTCAAACTTCTGCTTTAACAACTCGGATTGAGGAACAAATCCCCATTGCTGTGTAGCGTAGTAAAGCACATCCAAGCCTATGAAGTCTGCAAGCGTTATAGGCCCCATTGGGAATCCGTAGTTGTAAGCCATTGTTGCATCTATCTCCTCTGGCTTTGCAATTCCCTTCTCGACGTCGTTAATCGCGAGCATTAGGTATGGAATTAGTATCCTGTTCACTATAAATCCGGGGATGTCTTTCCTAACTAAAACTGGAGTCTTACCCAAACTCTTAACGAAATCCATTGCGATTTTTACAGTTTCATCACTCGTCTTTTCCCCTCTTATCACTTCAACTAACTGCATTACCTGTGGAGGGTTGAAGAAGTGCAAGCCCAAAAACTTTTCTGGTCTGTCAGTTGAATTTCCAAGCTCTGTAATGCTCAAACCAGATGTATTAGTTGCGAATATACATTCAGGCTTAGCATACCTCTGAACTTCGGCAAAAACCTGTTTCTTTATATCCATTACCTCTGGAACTGCTTCGATTACTATATCCGCATCTCTCACAGCCTCTTCTATATTAAGTGTAAAGTGGATCCTTGAGAGTATTTCCTTAGATCTTTCTTCAGAAATCTTCTTTTTCTCAACAGCTTTCTTTAAGCTTTTCTCTATGTTTTCCCTTGCCTTATCGAGTATTTCCTGTTTGATATCCCTAACCCACACTTCATAGCCCGCCGTAGCTACGACTTGTGCTATTCCATGTCCCATTACTCCAGCACCGAGTACTGCTACCTTACGTATCTCCATATAAACACCTCTTAAATCGAACAGGCTTGTGTTCAAATAACCTTTTTCATTTTCGATTGTCACAGCAAAGGGTTTATCGAACTGTTTTGTGATAAGTAAGATAGTTATATCTCTGAACTTAAACGGGATTATGTTATGTGATTTTGAAAGATTGGCACAGAGGTATAAGTTAGAAGTCAAATTTAAAGATATAGATCCCCCAAGGCTTAGATTGGATTTAAGGGTTAGATGGAAGTGCAGATTTGGATGTGAATCTTATGGGAAGAAAAAATCTTGCCCACCAAATGTTCCAGATTTCAAAGATTGTTTAGAATTCGTTAAATCTTATAGAAAAGCTATCCTATTCAAGTTTAAGGTTAAGAATTTGGATGACGTAAAGAATGCACAGAAATTCATGCTCGAAGCCGAAAAAGCCGTTAAAAAACCATACGCACTCGCAACCTTTCCGGGTAGTTGTTTGCTGTGTGATGAAGAGTGCAGAATAAACTGCGATATCGCAAGGCCATCTCTAACAGCTTTATGTATAGATTCTACCCAGTTCAATTTAGACAGTGATGAAATGGTAGCGATACTATTCGTTGAGTAATAAATAATTTCACTGAAATCGTTTGAATTTTATGGGATTTGTGGAGTTGAGGGGACATCATTTGATATGTCTTCACTTCTTCAAAGGAAAAGGCTATAGTGATGAATTCGTAGAGAATCTACGTAGAGTCGTTGAAAAGGCTAAAAGTGATTACATCAAAGTTGTAGATTACGCCGATGATGTCTGCAAAGCTTGTCCACATAATTTAAACGGAGTATGCACGTATTCTGAGAATGCAAATGAGGAGGTTAAAGCACTCGATGATCTCGCTTTAAAGCTCCTAGGTATTAACGTAGGAGACTTAGTATTGTGGAGAGATCTGAAAGTAAAGATCCCAAAAGTGTTAAACGAATGGAAGTTAAAAGCTTGCAAGGATTGTGATTGGAGGGATGTATGCGATTTATAAGGTTTATATTTCAACGAAGTAACTCCTAAGCATGAAGATACTTGTCTGTGGAAAGGGTGGATGCGGAAAGAGTGTTGTAGCTACGTTAATAGCCAAAGCTCTTTCAAAACTCGGGAAAAGGGTTCTAGTAGTTGACATGGATGAATCTAATTTTGGCATATACAGGAACTTTGGCGTTAAACAGCCAAGAGATTTCATAAAGTATTTAGGTGGAAGAAGAGCAGTAAAGAAAAGGTTAGATTCTAAGATCTTTAAAGAGATTGCAATAAAGGACTTACCACCAGATTACGTAATATCCAAGGGCAATATATCGATTATGGCGATCGGTAAGATAAGGGAGTTTGGAGAGGGGTGTGCATGTCCAATTGGTGCAGTTGCAAGGGAGTTTCTAAACGCTTTAAAGCTTAAAGAGAACGAATACGTCATAGTCGATACAGATGCTGGGATAGAGCATTTCGGAAGGGGTGTTGAAGCTGGATGTGATGTGATAGTTGCAGTTGTGGAACCCAGCTATGAGTCGATTCAGCTAACGGAAAAAATCGTTGAAATGTCAAAGAAGATCGGAAAGGACGTAATCGTTGTTGCGAATAAGGTAGATAATGAGACCTCTAAGCTGATAAAAGCCGATGCATACATACCATTTAAAAAGGAGATATTTCACGCATGCTTAAAAGGTGAGGAGATTCCACTGATCAATGAGATAAGTGATGTGATCAAGTTTATTATAAGACTAAGCTAAGTTTAAACATGCAAAGAGTTATTAGGGCTAAAGTCTTAAAGCATGAAATACCAAAACACAGACATAGATGGTTTGGATTACTTGAGTTGGATAATGGTATAACCCTTTACACCTCTGGAATTGCTTCATGGCTTTTTAGGGGAGATGAAGTCGAATTGGTTATAAAAGATGAGCCAAAAGAGATTCACGGTAGATTAGTATTACTTTTCGATGATTACGAGTTGTATAAGTTTTACAACGGTGAAAAGATAAAGGTTTGGAGTGTGTTCTCAAAAGAAATTGAGTTGCCAAGGCTGAGTTTTGGTAAAGAGGTTTACCGCTACAGAATACTTGCAAGAGAAGCTGTATACGAAAGGGATTTCGAGAGAATTGCTGAGCTTGAACAGTATCACTATGCCAGTCAGAAGAGTAGAGTTGCCCTATGGATTTGTTACGACTGTAACGAGTTGATAGAATCAAATGCAAAACCCATATGTAAATGCGGTAGTAGCAACGTTCACATACTTGAGATAAAAGGCTCTACACCTGCTTCGAGGTTTTTGATATTTGAACTAATCGATAGGATGCCATACGAGCCAGAAGTTATTGCATATGTAAGGGTTGATCCACCTGTTCCCCTGATGCATAGGAGGCTAAACGGAGAAATCGTTGAAAACATAAGAGAGAGAGTTTTCCCAAAAGAGTGGTTTGAAAACGTTTTCTCGCCGGAAGAGGTTTTTAAGGAGTACTTCTCAGAGCTCAAGGGCAAATACCCGTTAAAAATTGCAAGGCATAAGCTCTGGCAGAAGGCGAGTGAAGAGGCTATGAAGAAGTGCAACTCAGCCGCTTCAAGAATTGCGAGGGTTGTAGTCCATCCAGATTATAGAGCTGATGGATTAGGTGTATTAGCTGTCAAAACTGCGATTGAATGGATTGAGGAGCGAAGAATTCCAGAGATGAGGATGAAGAAGCACCTAGTTGAGACTATTGCTCAGATGGCGAGATTTAACCCATTTTTTGAGAAGGCTGGATTTTACTACGTATGGGATACCGCAAGTGGAAAACCAGTTCTGTATAAGCCTTTAACGGATGAAGCTGAGAAGTATCTAAGGGTTTTCTTTGAGACCGATGAGATCGCAAAAAAGCACAAGGGCAAGCTATGTGTTTCAAGGTACGGCAAGGTTTCAAAGCTTAAGAAGCTAAAGCTAATAGGTGTCTCGAAGTTATTCAGTAACGTTTTGGACGTCAAGGGTTTAAAAAGGGATATAAGAACTGTTCTCGAATCCTTCGGTGTTAAGCAGAGGGTTGTTGAGAGATACGTTTTGAGAGATGTGAACCTTGAAATAAAGCCTGGAGAAATTGTAGTCGTTGTTGGAGCGAGTGGTGCTGGAAAGACTACTTTACTAAGATTGATACTTGGAGCGGCTTTGGGTATTGAAGACGAAGCCTATAGGCCAAGTAGTGGAAAAATCGAAGTTGAGGCGGATAACGTTGTAGCATTAATTCCATCAGAATTCGAGCCAGAGATCGACGACAGATGTATCCTTGAACAAGTGTACGAGATAACAAAAGACGTACACTTAGCAGTTGAAATCTTAAACAAATCTGGTCTTTCAGATGCCGTTTTGTATAGGGCTAAGTTCAAAGAACTTTCTACTGGGCAGAAGGAGAGATTTAAATTGGCTTTATGTTTAGCGATGAAACCGAGTTTGATGTTGATAGATGAGTTTGCAGCCCATCTGGATGAGATGACGGCTATAAGGGTTGCGAGGAAAATCGCCGAGATTGCGAGAGATGCGGGAATAACACTTATCGCTGTAACCCATAGAAAGGAGATAATAGACGCCCTATCTCCAGATAAAATACTATACGTTGGTTATGGAGGTGTTTATATCGATTAAGCTGTCACAACTCTTGCCCCTCCCTCTTCAACTATTATCGTGTGCTCCCATTGGGAAACCAGACCACCTGAAACTTCTGTTAGAACGGGATAATCCTTTAGAACTCCATCTCTAACGAGTTTTGATAGGATTACATTCGGTGCGTTTTTCAACCATCTCCTTGCGAATGGAAGTGTTTTGTAATTTTCAACGATTTCTGATACTATTTCTCTTGCAATTCTCATCCTAATAGGCTTTACTTTTATCAGGCTGTAGATCTCACATTCTCCCCTCTCAACAACTCTCCCAACACCGTTGGTTACGAAGGGTTCTATCGCTATAACCATACCCTCCTTTAGCTCTACCCCTCTTTCAGTTGCGTAGTTGTAAATGTTTGGTGGAGCATGAGCTATATACGGAAGTAACCCATGCCCTGTCAGATTCACCACTGGTTTAAATCCGTAATTTCTTATAACCTCTTCAATAGCCTTTCCAATTTCAGCGGTGTTAACTCCAGCTCTAACGACTTCTATTCCAGCTTTTAAAGCCTCTTTAGCTGCTTTTACAAGCTCTGAATTCTCACCTAAATCTACCGTTACAGCCATATCCGCTATATATCCGTCTATATGTGCACCAGCATCTAATTTCACGAGATCACCCTTTTTAAAGACCCTTTCGTCGTCTTTTCTTGGTGTGAAATGAGCAGCGTCACTGTTTATCGATATATTGCATGGGAATGCCGGCTTTGCGCCAAGCTCAATTATTCTCTTCTCAACGAATTCTGCAACTTCAAGCAGTTTTACATCTGGCTTTATCATTTCTACTGCCTCTTCAACTACTTTCTTCAAGATCTTACCAGCTTTAATAGTCTTCTCAAACGTTTCATCCATTATTAACTGCTCAAGCAATGGTTATTTTAGCATTTGTATTCTTAAGCAAAAGGAATATAAACTCAACTTAGCAACTCTTATTAGCTCCGGTGGTGTAGCCCGGCCAATCATACCGGCCTTTCGAGCCGGTGACCCGGGTTCAAATCCCGGCCGGAGCACTTTTCCCCTATTGTGATATCATGATAGGGGTCTGAAAAGAATAACGACCAACTTGCAATTATAATCTAATAGAGAAAAATCTATTGCTAATGAAAAGAATTACATCTCTTAGCAATAATTTCAATAGCTTCATCTAGAGATTGTGGAATTTCAAAACCGAGCTTTAGGAAAAGCTTAACGATCTGTGGGGCATCCAATCCGTTTTGTTTGAGAGTATCTAAATCCAAGAAAACGTCTTTAGGCTTTCCAATCTTTACAATCCTCCTATTGAGAATTATAACTCTATCGGACTGTAACGCTAAATCGACATCATGTGTGGCGATTAAAATCGTAATCCCATCGCTGTTTAGATCCCTAATAATCTTTACTAACTCCTCTCTTGAAATCGGATCTAAGTTTGCGGTCGGCTCGTCTAAAAGCAGAATTCTTGGCTCTATACAAACGACTGAAGCAATTGCAACTTTCTTCTTCTCTCCAAAGCTTAGATGGTGAGGATATCTATCTCTACAGCCTTCAAGCCCAAATTTTATTAAAACTTCGTTTACCCTTTCAACAACTTCACCTCTTTCAAATCCAAGATTTATCAAACCAAATGCAACATCATCAAACACTGTAGGCATAAAAAGCTGGTCATCTGGATTTTGAAAAACCATTCCTATCGTTTTAACGAGTTCCCTTCTACTGTAATCTTCAAGCCTTTTGCCAAAAAGCTTTATCTCACCATCACCTTTTAAGATACCAACTAAGTTTAAGAATAGAGTAGTCTTCCCAGCACCGTTTGGGCCGAGAATCGTGACTATTTCGCCCTTTTCAACACTAAACGTAACATCTTCAAGAGCTTTTTGATCCTCATAGGCGTAGCTTAAATTTAAAACTTCTATAGCATCCATGCTATAATGTGCAAAGAGATGGCAAGATATAAAGATAGCGTAACGAACATCAAATCCTTTGCCGTAATCTTGAAACTCGAAATCGTGCTTGGATTTCCAGTGTAACCTCTTAAAAGCATAGCATTATGGACGTTTTCAGCCCTTTCGTAGCTTCTAATGAAAAGGGTGGCTATGAGTTTTGCAATTGTCTCAAAGGTGTATTTACTAGTTTTCCTCTTAAAACCCTTCATCTTCAAAGCCATGCTGAGCCTTTCATATTCCTCAGCAAATACGAATATGTAACGGTATGCAAACATCAGTATCTGTGTCAATTTATTCGGAAAACCTATTTGATTGAGGGCTTTTATTGATACATCAAATCTCGAGGTTGCAAATGCTATGAATATTAGAATTAGAGCTGAAATTGCCCTTAAGAGCATTTCAAACGGTTTATGACCAAATATCAACATCACGAAGAACAAAGCCAACAAAAACATCAAACCGTACTTCAACTGCTCGAATGCAAATCTCAGTGGTAATTTTGATAGAAAGAGAAAAATCAACGATATTACTAAAGCAAAAATACATGCTAAGAGGTCTTTGATGAGCACTATAGATAAAATAAGGATAAAGAAGCCAATCAATTTAGTCCTTGGATCTAAACTGTGTATGAACGAGTCCAAGTGGTAGTATCTGTCTATTAAGTGATGCATCATCTCCTCTTCCTCGCAACGTAGAATGATGCAATTCCAGCTAATCCGAGCAAATAGCCTAACCCAGATATCACCTTTAAGTATATCGGCTCTTCCTTAACTACAACCTGCGTAGAGCTTAGATTTATTTCGCATTCCGCTCTATGTCCCATAGATTCAACGACAACCCTGTAGCTTTCACCTATTTCAGGTTTAAATCTAAAAGTTCCGTTTTGATCAGTTTTCCCTTCAACGTAAAGACTTCCATCAGATCTGTAAACCTTTACATCTCCATTAACGACATTTACACCACCTCCATACCACGAATAGACTTCGATCTCTGAAACTCTGTAGTTCACGTACATCCTGTGTGCACTAACTGGAAGAGTTAGCATTAGCAGAACTGTTAAGACTAAGATAAACTTCTTCAAGTTATCACCTCCTTTTTAACCTTTAAAAGAGTGGCTACCACAAAAGCTGAAACAACTGCTTCAACTACTGCAATCGGTATATGTGCTATAAACAGCAGAATCGCTGTTTCATAAAACTCTGTTCCGCTTAGCATTAATACAATTGAAGTCAAAAGAACTGCTAAGAACACAGCAAATCCACATGCAATACCAGCAGTAATTGGGCTTCTACTAATTTTAAAGATGTAATAAGCGATTAAGGCTGGAATACCCATGTCTACTGTGTTTATTCCAAGAGTAGTTATACCCCCATGCTGAAACAGCAGAGCTTGCAGTAGTAATCCAATAAAAACAGCTGGATAGGCGTATACACCGAGTAAAATTCCCATTAACCCATTCAAGATTAAATGGGCTGAAGTTGGCCCAATCGGAACGTGTATAAGTGATGCTATGAAAAAAGCCGAAGTGATAATTGAAATCTTCGGTATATCCTCGGCTTTAATCTTTCTCAAGGTAAAAAATAAGATGATAGCAGTTATGACATAGCCCGTAATCCAGATTTCTGGTGCTAATACGCCGTCGCTTATGTGAACCATATCACTTCCTCGCAATTGCTACAACTGCTATTATTATAGCTATTATAGCCAAGCCTATAGCTCCATAGCTTAAACTCTGATTACCCTCCAAGGCACTTTCGAGTGAATCGATCTTCTTGCTAAGTGTATCGATCTTGCTTACTAAATCACCAGTCGACTTTGCCTCAGGTGGGAACTTCTCAAGCACTGGAACTATTACAACTCCTCTCTTCTCTATACCTCCACTCTCAGCATAAGCTCCGATGAACCATATACCGGATTCATCGAGTGTATAACTAAATTCACCGTTTTCATCTGTTTTAACAACTCTTGTGAACATCATGGGTGGATCTTGCTTGAACTTCTCTTCCGCAAGCTTGACAATCGGCTCAGCTTCATCTTTCGTGTGATATTTTTCAACTTCTACAACTGCATTTGCTAGGGGCTTACCGTTGAACAAAGCCTTACCTCTGAAGACAAAACCCTCTTCAATGCCATATGGTCTTGTATATGGAATAACCTCCACCTCTTGCCCAAGAACTGCATCCCAACCTTTCCAAGCCTCTTCACCACAGTGTACTATAGCTTTCGTGTAATCGAGCAGATTGTGATCCTTTGCATAGAGCTTTACGGCAACTATGTAATCTCCCATCTTTTCAACCTTAAAAGATACTTTCCAAGCTTTCACACCTTCAACCTCAACTGGCTTTGGAGTTAGTGTTTTGACGTTACCATCTGGATCTCTGAGCGTTACTTCAACGTTTGGACAGTCGAATAAAACGTGTTCAAATGGGTGACCCCAGAGAATGTAAAGTTCTTTCGTTTCGCCTAGCTCTGCTAAGTAGTCTTCAGCCTTTGCATCGAGCTTTGGTAGAATCATTGTAAAGTGAGCACTTGCAACACTACACATCAATATTAATAAAACTATGCTAAATAGTAATACTTTTTTCATACCAATCACCGAAATTTAGTCACAAATTCCTATTTATATCGTTTTCGGAATCACATTGTAGGTCAATATCTTAGTTATATTCTGCCAACGAAGAGAAAGCATTCTCATGTGATTTATACAATCAACTGCTTTGTCGAACAAGGTGTTAAAACAATGCATCATGAAGCAAATCGTTAATAGGAAACAGTTGCTGTGAAATATCCCTATGCAATACCAAACCACGATGAGAGTCGTAGTGGGTTCAAAAAATCCTACAAAGGTTAGAGGTGTTAAGCTTGCATTTGAGCAGTTCTTTAAAGATGTAGAAGTTGTAAGTAAAGATGTGAGTAGTGATGTTCCATCACAGCCGTTTAACGATGACACGATAAGAGGAGCGATTAATAGGGCGATAAAGAGTTACAGTGATGAATTCGACTTCTCAGTTGGAATAGAAGCGGGGTTATTCTCTCTGAAGAGATCTATTACTGGATTCATAGACTTTCAAGTTGCAGTTATTTACGATGGTAAGAGAATGAGCATAGGATTTGGGCCTGGGTTTGAATATCCACCGATAGTAGTTGAAGAAGTTCTAAAGGGGAGAGAAGTTGGGGATGTTATGGAGGAGGTATCTGGAATCGAGAACCTAGGTGAGAGATTTGGTGCTATTCATTACTTAACAAGAGGTGTTCTCTCGAGGACTGAGCTTTCGAAGATAGCAGTTACTATGGCTTTAATACCGTGGATAAATAGAGATCTTTACTATGGATCTGATTAAACCGTTTGATCCTTGGAAATCTGAGTTGTGCACTTGTCCAAAGAAGTACTCGTTTAATCCGTATACCGGTTGCTTTCACCGATGCGTGTACTGTTACGCAACGTACATTCCAAGGTTTCACGAAGTAAGGGTTAAGAAAGACTTGTTCAAAAGACTTGAGAGAGATTTGAATAGACTTCCAAAAAACTCATTGATATCGATGTCGAACAGTTCAGATCCGTATCCACCCATAGAGAAACACCTTGAGATTACGAGGAGATGCCTTGAGATTATGAGAGATTACGATTTGAGGATTCTAATCGTTACAAAAGGCGACTTCACAAGAGATCTAGACATACTATCGGAGATGAGATGTGCTGTGAGTGTTACGATTACCGGATGTGATAGAGCTGAACCGTACGCTCCGAATACAGAAGAGAGAATTGAGATTTTTAAAAAGTTGAAGGATTTCGGAATTCCAGCGATTTTGAGATTTGATCCCGTGATGCCTCGTCTAAACGAAGGTAAGCTGTGGATAATTGAGAAATGTGAACCCAACCAAGTCGTGACGTCAACTCTAAAGCTTAGGAAAGATATGTTTGCAAGGTTTACCAAAGCGTTTCCAGAGTTAAAGCCCTTATACACGAAACTATACTTAATCGAAGGAGAAAAAGTCGGAAGTTATTACTACTTAAAACGCTCTAAGAGGCTAAAAATAGTCAGAAGTATCGAAGAGTTCTGTAGTGAAATTGGAATACCGTGTTCATTCTGTAGGGAGGGATTTGATTTCAACGCTGAGAGTTGTGATGGAAGCCATTTAATTCAATAGGTTTATCTTCTTAAAAAATCGTTATAGCTTAATGAGAGACTCGATAGGGAAGTTGTACGATTTGATCTCGAGTAGGTTTTACTTCGGAAATGAAACACTTGAAATAGGTAATAACAGATACGATCCCATAGCCCTATTTGGAATTATCACTTGTTTGCTGGATGGTAAAGAGCTCGTATTTGGTGAATACGGTAGTGGAAAGACTACATCAAGCGAAAGAATTGCAAGCTTAATGAAAGGATTACCCTTAGAATTCGTTCAAGCCGTAACCATTCACGGGCATCCAGAGCAAACGGAAGAGAAGATGAAGGCTACACTCGACTTAGGTGCTTTGGAAAAAGAGGGGAAGGAAGTCATTAAGTGGAAGTTGTCCGTATTTTCGCCCGTTTTGATAATTGACGAGATAAACAGGTTACCGATTGGAAAGCAGAACTTGATTTTGAACGAAGTCGATAGAAACATATGGAATTACAGAGGAGAGACGTTGTTGTTTAGCGATGGTAAGGCGTTTTTTGCAACTGTAAACTACAGAGATCTGGGGACAACGAGCTTAGTGCCTCCACTGCTCGACAGATTTGACTTAGCAGTTGAAACCGGAAGAATTCATCCGATAAAGAGGAGAGCTGTTAGAAGAGGAATTAAAGATGATATCTTGAAGGATCGTAAAACCACTATTGAGTTAATCGAGTTTATATCTGAGAACAACGAAACAGAAAAGGCTGATGAAGTCGTAAAATTTCTGAGAGAGAAATCCGATGAATTCAAAGAAGTCTTGGAGGATAGACTTAGGCAAGAGGGATATAAAGTGGAAATTCCAAGGAATTACGAGATAGAAAAGATTAGAAAGGAAATTGAAGACGTAGATGTCTCTGAGGATGTTGAACTCTTTTTAGACTACTTTGGACAAGAGGTTTACTGTCAGAAAGGTTTAAAAAAGGACTTTTCAAAATGCGATGGATGCCACTACTCAGTTTACGCATGCTCAGATATATACGCTATATCCAATAGAGCTGAGATAAGTCTGTTTAAGTATTTGAAAGCTATAGCTTGGATCGAAGAGGAAGAGGTAAGCTTAGACCATTTGATTTCAATACTTCCCTATGTCTTGTGGCATAGATGCGAGATAAGCGATAAGAAGATTGGGGAAATCAGAGATGACGAGAAGGATTGCTGTGACGAGTTTTACGCTATAAGAGATATTATAACGAACGTCTACAGGAGGTGGAGTGAACACAGAGAGTATCAAATCGAGGCATATAGCTACATATTGAATGGTGATTATGAAGGGCTTAGGGGTTTTGTAAAAAGTCTTGACCACCCGTTCTTCAAAAGCCTATGTCGGTAGATGAGATTTTTAAAAAGGCTAGGAGAGATTTGTTTTATCCACCAATAGGGTTTGAACTTGCAGATGTTCCAAGCTCTTACATGGATTTCTCATCGAGGAAGTACAAGGTCGTTGTCAGTAGATTGCAAGTAGAAGCCTTAAGCAACAAAGCTCTTTTGGGACTTTTTCACCACGAATTAAACCATTGGATAAGGCATCCATACGACGTAAAAACGATAATACTGGAACTGCACTGGATTAAAGACAGGAAAAACAGAGAAATCATAAGGAATCTTTTCGACGACATAGTTGTAAACTTAGACTTAGTTGTCAACAGGGGTTTAATAGATATTACTGATGTGTTCAAGGAGTTTAAACCCAAAACGAGAATAGATAACCTCATAAGGGCTTTACTAACGGAGTTAACTGGAATAGACTTCGGAGATTTTAAGCTTGATAACGATTTAGAGAAGAGATTGGAAAAACTAATTGAGATTGATTTCCTGAATACGAGTAGAGTCGTATTAAAGAAAAACATAAGGAGATTTGCAGAACTCGTTGAAGACATTGCAGAATACCCATACCCCTTTACAACGTTTGGGATTGGAGATTTTCCAGAATCTGAGATAAAAAGGGCTCTAAGAGATTTGGCAGAAGAGCTGGATAGGGATGAATACTCTGAAATCGTTAAGGAATTCTTAGACTATGTTAAGGGTATGCCAAATATATCCAATGGATTTGCAAGGGAGTTCGAAGATCCAGATGTAGAGTGGTATAAGATAAGGGCGAGGAGGTATACGATTTACATAAGATGTACTAAAAAAACTGGATCTCTCTACCCATCTGAGATAAGGGATTTTGAATTGGAAGATGGAATAGATTCCTATAATCCCATAGAGAGCTACGGGAAGGTTATTCCGGGAATAGCTAAGAGATACGAATTCGAAGATTTTGAAGGATTTGTAAGGGATTTGCCAAACGCGGTTATAGTGATAGATTCATCCGGGAGTATGAGAAATCCTGACAAGGAGATTTCTTACGCAGTTTTGGGAGCTTTTGCAATTGCTAGAACTTATCTCGAAAACGGTGCTAGAGTTGGAGTTGTAAACTTCTCGAATAGGAACATAGAGCTACTCCCAACGAGGGGTGATGTAGTTTATAAGACTATTAAAACCTATCAAGGTGGTGGAACTGAGTTAGATGTGCAGAGCTTAAAGAGATACGTTAAAAGGGTTGGTAAAGCTGATTACATTTTTATAACAGATGCCGGTTTCCAAAACTTGGATGATGTAATCGAGTTTTTTAAGAATTTCAAGCAGAAGGTTACGTTTATCTGGATAAAAACGGATGTAAAGGAGTTAGATGAGTTCAAGCAGAACTTTGAGAAGTTAAAACTCTTGAAAAATTTAGACGTCATCGAAGTTGAAAGGGAAGAAGATATACCAAGGATTGCTATTAACTCGATTTTCGAATGACCTACTTATTATTGCTAAATCTTTTAGAACAAAGTGAGATATGTAATATAATTGCAGAGAGAAAAATTTTAAAGTTATTGTTTATTATAATTTTTTATATTATTGATTTGATTATAATAGGTATTTTTGTAGAATAGCCTAAGCTTTTTACGAGAAAACATCACAGGAGATGTATGGACTTAAGGGAGTTTATAAAGAAATACGATCTACTCAAAATAGAGAAGATAGTGTCAAAATCTAAAAGTTATAAGAGGTTGTATAAGATCCGAGTTAAGTCAATTCTACACAATGTAGCTGAAGAGTTTGTAGAGTTCGTGAGAGAGTTGCCGAATTGGAAGCTTGAAATATTTGAAGACGTATTTAACTTTGGTAAGAAAATTTGTATAGACTGCAGACTTGGATTAGAAGATATAGAAGTAATGTTTAACGATATACTACCGAACTACGTAAGAGGAGGTTTAATTGGGTGTTTCATATCAGGTCTATACCACAACATCCTTGGCGATGGAGATGTATTAAGACTAAACCTCTACAAGTACTCTGGAAGTATTTCGGGGTTGGGCTACATGCACAAAAAGGGAAAACTGATTGTATATGGAAACAGAGCTTTTTGCTTGGGTTACAAGATGAGAGGAGGAATTATTGAGGTGTTTGGTAACGTTGGAAACTATTTAGGAAAGCAAATGGAAGGTGGAGAGATTATAGTTCACGGAAATGCGAGAAACTGGGTTGGAGAAAAGATGAAAGGGGGAAGAATAGTAATTAAGGGAAACGCCGGGGATATCATTGGATACAAAATGGAAGGTGGTGAAATAGTTATAAAGGGTAAAGTCGGTTCTTGGGTTGGCGAAGATTTAAGAGGTGGAAGAATACTTTTCGAGTAGGTTTTCAACCATTTTAAGTATAAAAGCTTCTGTTTGAGCTTTTTCACATTCCCCTTTTTCTTCAAACTCTTTGATCCTTCGCTCTACAATTTCTTTAAGCCTTATAAGTTCATCTTTAGTGATACTTCTCTTTTTAAGTTTTTCAATCAATTCTTCGTACATATCAATTAATTTCGTATCGACAATTTACACATTTCGCTCAGATTAGCTTTTTTGAATTAACATCACTTTAAAATTTACAACTTTCTAATTTTTAATCGTGAAGAATATAGTCAAAAACCCTAAATATTACTATTTCAACTCTTTATAGTATGAAGGTTAAAGTCACGAGAAACTATCAAATCACTATACCCTCTGAAATCAGAAGAAAAGTTGGTATAAATATTGGAGATTTATTAATTATGATATATGATGAAAAAAGAGGTGAAATCATAATAAAGAAAGCCGAAGAAAGAAGAAAAACACTTAAAATTGGTAGGAAACTTACACCAGAAGAAATAGAAGATTTCATTGAAAAAGGCTTGAGAGATAATCTATGAGAGCCGTAGTAGATACCAATGTCCTCATATACGATACGTTTGAAGACAGTATTTACCACGAAGAAGCTAAGAACATTCTAAATTCTCTAAAAGAGTGGATAATTCCAACTATAGTCCTTCACGAATACGTTTGGGCTTTGAAATCACTAAAGATAGATGTAAAGACAGTTTTGGAAAAAGTTGAAGAATACGTATATCACGTAAAAACTAAAACAGTTTATGAAACGCAAGACGATGTTATTTATTCTCTTAAAACAATCTTGCATGACAGACTATCCCTTTTGAGATACAACGACATGGTAATATTATCAATAGCCATTAGACTTCGTACACCACTTGCAACATTTGACAAAAAGTTGAGAACTCAAGCTGAGAAAACAAACGTTAAAGTGTTACCAAAGTAAAAATAAAAATTTATTTTAATATTTCGATGGTCGTGACACCACATTGTGGATGATTTAAATACTTCATTAACAATGTTGCATCACTACCATTTCGATTAAATAGTAAAATCAAATCTCCTCAATTATATTCAATTTTTAATACTTTTAATTTTAATAAAAAGTTATATTTATAAAATAGTATCAAAAATCAAATGCTTAAAAATCATCCAAATATCCAATAGGTCATTTCAACCTTTAGCTCTCTCAACTCCCTCTTTAGCTTTGAGATCTCCCTTTCGAGTTCTTCTATTAGGGTCTTTAAATTTGAAACCTCTGATTCTATCTTAGAAATTCTCTCTTCGAAATCTTTATCGGTCATATCTTTCTGGGATCTGTTATTTCGCCGTATATAGCTGTTGCTGCAGCCGTAGCTGGATTTACCAGATATATTTCACCTTCAGGACTCCCCTGCCTACCTATGAAGTTTCTGTTAGAAGTAGAAACACTAACCTCTTTACTCGCAATTAATCCCATGCAACTCCCCATACATGGCCCACAACACGGGAATTCGACTATAGCTCCAGCTTCAACGAACACTTCAATCAGTCCATCTCTTAGAGCTCTCATGTATTCTCTTCTGCTTGCTGGAATTACTATTAGTCTAACTCCTCTTGCAACTCTTTCACCCTTTAATATTTCAGCAGCGATCTTCAAATCTTCATATCTGCCGTTCGTGCAGCTTCCAATGAATACCTGATTAACCTTAATACCTTCCACTTCTGAAATATCCGCAACGTTGTCAACCTTATGAGGCTTTGCAACCTGTGGCTCCATTCCAGTTACGTCTAATTCCACTACATCGAATTTTGCATCTTCATCGCTCCTTAATTCCTTCAACGAATCCAAGTCGTAATCTTTTCCTCTGATAGCTTTTAAGTATTCAACGGTTTTTCTATCTGGCTCAACTATTCCAGTTTTTCCACCCATTTCAACGGCCATATTGCACATCGTAAGTCTATCTGACATTTCCAATTTTTCTACAACTTTGCCCGAAAATATACAGGCTTTGTAGTTAGCACCATCAGCACCAACCATACCTATTAGCTTTAACACTATATCCTTTCCATATACGTGCCTACCAAGCTTTCCATTAACTTCGAACTTTATGCATTCAGGCACCTTAAACCAAAGCTTTCCCAAAGCTAGAACACATGCTAAGTCTGTTGAACCAATTCCAGTTGCAAAACAAGCTAAAGCTCCATAAGTGCATGTATGAGAATCTGCACCGACTATTAGCATCCCCGGTTCAACATGATTCTCAACCATTATCTGATGGGCAATTCCTTCACCTACATCGTAAAATATTAATCCTTGCTCATTTGCAAAATTTCTCAACATTTTGTGGTTTTCTGCGGCGTTAACGCTATCTGCTGGAGATTGATGGTCTAAAACTATCACAAACCTCTTCGGATCCCAAACTCTCTCAGTTATCTCCTTAAAAGCTTTAATTGCGAGTGGTGCAGTTATATCATTGGCCATTGCCATATCAACGTTTGCAAATACGAATTCCCCCGCTTTCACATCTCTTCCACAAGCCCTTGAAAATATCTTTTCAACTATAGTCTTACCCATGCTATGAGAAATGTTAAGCTGTTTTAAACGTTATGGATATAGATTCCTTTGACTTCGATTTTAAAATTCCTTACTGTTTCCACTGTAGATTTCACATACCTCTTAAGTAAATCTTCATCTGAAAGTATTTCATAACTCCTCGGATAGTTATACTTTAACCACTCTACAAAATCTCTTCCACTCGCCTTTAGATTTAAAAACTCAAAGAAATAGCTTTTAATGAAATCCTTCGTCTCTCTTAATATTTCCTCAATATCTGTTAATTCCGGTATTATCGGTGATATAAAAGCGTAGTTTTCGATGTTGTTTTCGTGTAATTCCTTTAACGCATTGATTCTATCTTCAACTCTTGGTGATAAGGGTTCAATTTCTCTTTTGACTTTTCCATAGAACGTGTTTAAAGTCAATCCAACCCTTATACTTTTAAATCTTTTAAATAAATCTACATCCCTTAAGACTAAATCTGACTTAGTTAAAATCGATAGCTTCGTTTTCTTATTCATGTTTTCTAGGATTTTTCTCGTCAATTCCAACTCCTTTTCTATTGGTTGATATGCGTCGCTTACACTACACATGAAAACTAAACCCCTAACGTATTTTCTAACCAATTTGGGCGTGTTTTCTTTAACAACAATCCAACTACCCCATTCCTCAAGGTTGTATCTCTTACACATGAACTTAGCATAACAGTATTTACATGCATGCTCACAACCGACGTAATGATTGATAACGTAATCAACTCCGGGAATTTTTGTTTTAGTGTAAGCACTTTTAGCGTTTACTCTAATGACTTTCACAATTCGTGTATCCATAATTTGCAACAAAACGTTTTGGTTTCAAAAATCGGCAAAAAAATATAAGCAAAGATTTCGATTTAAGCTTATGCTTGAAAAAGAGTACAGAGTTCATGAAGTCGAAGAGAAGTGGCTAAAACTCTGGAAAGACGAGATGTACTACTTCGACTGGAATTCTAAAAAGCCGCATTACATAATAGATACACCGCCACCATATCCAACTGGCTCTTTTCATATCGGGCATGCTTTAAACTGGTGTATAATCGATTTTATAGCGAGATATAAAAGAATGAACGGATACGAGGTGATGTTTCCTCAAGGTTGGGACTGTCACGGATTACCGACTGAGGTAAAAGTAGAAGAGACGTATGGCATAAGGAAAAGGGATTTGCCAAGGGAGAAGTTCAGAGAACTCTGCAAGAAGTTTACAGAGGAGAACATAGAGAAAATGCGTAAAACAGTTCAAAGGCTCGGATTCAGTATAGATTGGAGTAAGGAGTACATAACGATGTATCCAGAATACTATGCAAAAACACAACTATCATTTGTTAAAATGTATAAAAAAGGTTTAATTTATAGAGCTTATCATCCTGTTATAATATGTCCTCGATGCGAAACAACTATAGCCTTAGCAGAAATCGAGTACAAAAAGGGTAAGACGAAGTTAAACTACATAAAGTTTGATGACGATGTTATAATTGCAACAACCCGTCCAGAACTCATTCCAGCTTGTGTTGCAATAGCAGTTCATCCAAAAGATGAAAGGTACAAGCATCTAATAGGTAAGAGGGTTAGAGTTCCAACTACAGATTACGAAGTTGAAGTTATAGCTGATGAAGAGGTAGATCCGAGTTTTGGAACTGGAATCGTGATGATCTGTACGTTCGGTGATAGGCAAGACGTTAAATGGTGGAAGAAGCACAAGCTTGAACTCAGAAACATAGTGAACAAAGATGGAACGTTAAATGAAAAGGCAGGAAAATACGCTGGATTGAGTATAGCTGAGGCGAGGGAAAAGATCTTAGAGGATTTGGCAAAGGAGGGAAGATTACTTAAGCAAGAAGAGATAGAGCACAACGTAGGAGTTTGCTGGAGATGCAAAACACCAGTCGAGATAATACCAGAAGAGCAGTGGTTTGTCAAAGTCGAAAAGGATAAGATTTTAGAGGCTGCGAGGAAAATCAAATGGGTTCCAGAGCATATGCTTTCCCGTTTAGAGGATTGGGTTGAATCGATGGAGTGGGACTGGGTTATAAGTAGGCAACGTATTTTTGCAACGCCTATTCCAGTTTGGTATTGTAAGAAATGCGGTGAAGTAATAGTTGCAAAAGAGGAATGGCTTCCAGTTGATCCGACAAAAGATAAGCCGAAAGAGCCATGTCCCAAATGCGGTAGTAATGAGTTCATAGGTGAAGAGGATGTGTTAGATACTTGGATGGATTCGAGTATTTCTCCACTCGTATTGGTTGGATGGCCTGAGATGAAGGAGTATCCTACGCATTTAAGACCACAGGGTCACGATATAATAAGGACTTGGGCATTTTACACGATTTTGAGATCTGTAGCGTTGACTGGAGAAATTCCATGGTATGAGATAGTTATAAACGGAATGGTTTTTGGAGAAGATGGAAGAAAGATGAGCAAAAGCCTTGGAAACGTCATAACTCCAGAAGAGGTTATTGAAAAATATGGAGCTGACGCTTTAAGGCAATGGGCTGCTACAGGCGTAATCGGTGATGATGTCATATTCAGTTGGAAAGAGATCGTCGCAGCCTATAGATTTCAGCAGAAGTTCTGGAGTATATTGAGATTTACGATGTTGCACGTAAGCGATTACGTATTCAGCGATGAGGATCGGAAGTATTTAAGAGATGCAGATAGGTGGATTCTATCAAAGCTGAACAAATTGATTAGGGAGGTTAGAGATCATATGGACAACTACAGGTTTAACGATGCCTTAAAAGCGATTAGGGGATTTACATGGTATGAGTACGCAGACAACTACTTAGAAATAGTTAAGAACAGGTTGTATTCTGGAAGTGAAGAAGAGAAAAGAGGGGCAAGGTATACTTTGAGATATGTCATCGATGTCTTAACGAGGTTACTTGCACCGTTCACGCCGTTTTTGGCTGAGGAGTGCTGGAGTAAGTTTAGCGATGGAAGTGTTCACTTGCAGAGATATCCAGAAGTAGATGAAAGCCTAATAGATGAAGAAGCTGAAAGGAGAGGTGAAGAGATAAAGGAGATAGTTGCAGCCATTAGAAAGCTAAAACACGACAAGGGATTGCCCTTAAATGCACCTCTAAGAAGGATTATAATCTACACAGATATGGACTTCGATACTCGTGACATAGAAGGTGCGACGAATGCAAGAGTTGAAGTCGTTAAGGAGATGCCAAAAGTATCGTTTGAGATTGTAAGAATTAAGCCAAAGTTCTCAATAATTGGACCAATGTTCAAAGATAAGACTAAAAAGCTTATCAAAGCGATTGAAAACTTCAGTAAAGATGAAAAGCTAAAACTGTTTGAGGAGAAGTCTATTGAAATAGATGTAGATGGTGAAAGAATTGAAGTAAAAGCAGACTGGTTTGATTTCGATGTCAAAAGGATTATAGAAGGAAGAGAAGTCGAATTAATCGAGACTAAGAACAGCATGGTCTTCGTTGAGATTTAATTTTAATA
>CAYWXE010000008.1:0-1854 GCA_964462505.1 uncultured archaeon
TAATATCGTATATATTGCTTATGTTTTATCATCTGAAATTTGTTCAGAGTTCTGAAAGTTTATCAGATCTTCTGAGATGGTTGATCTTGTAAAATTGTCGAGATTTATATGAAATCGAATTGGTTTCGTTGTGAGATCCATATGAGTTGGATAAAATACGAGTATTCACATGCATATTGGATAGTTTTGAATACATATGCATTATATAATATATTTTTGTGAAGATATTTTAATAATAATAAATAATAATTTTATATATATAATTGATTTTATGGAACATTCATTGATTTTAAGTTGTGTTGTTGATTAGATATTTTTATAAAGTATCAATTTACGTTTTATAATGTGAAAGAGAAATATCCAAACTCTGATAATTGTTATAATCGTGCTGAATCATCTATAAAAATATAAAGCCTTATATTTGTATCCATTAAACGAAATACGTGCAAATCTCGGATTGGTTGCTCTTTAAATATCCTTGTCGAATTAGGGTGGCAACCAATACGGTTTTACAGAAGGAGCTTGTAAAGGTAAAGTAAGGTATAAAATCTCCAATTTCAGCTTCGGGAATCTCATAAGGAGAACGGAAATATGACAAATAGGACACTTAACAATACCCGTCATGTTTTATATGCAAGAATCTCATGAGGAAAACAGAAATTTCTAAGTCAGAATTTCAAGTTTCATATTTAAATGTAAAAATTATCTTGCGAAATTACTATGAAGATTTAAAACAGATTTACCAGCAATGCAATTCAGTATCAAAAGCGTCAATAAAACTGGTAAAGGCTTGATTTATAATGTAGATGTGAAGGGACAAGTCGTAAAAATTCTATTAACGTATCATGCAGAAAAACGAACTATTAAATGGGGTTTAAGTGTTGATAAAGTTCTTGAGACACTACTCTTCCCAGATGAAGTCTTAACTGGGCACAGAGGTAGATTTATTGCACACAAAAAAGAGGGCTTACACGTAATTCGTGTTGTATACGAATACGAAAACGATCTAGCAGTGGTCGTAACTGTTTATTATCCCTATGCTAGGAGGTATTTCAAAGGAGGAGGTTACTATGCAGATAGAATACTCCCCTGATGCTGATGTATTAATTGTTAAACTTAGAGATAGTGAGATTGTAGATTCAATTGATGTTGCGGAGGGTGTAATTGTTCACTTAGATGAGGAAGGCAAAGTCGTTGAAATAGAAATACTTGATGCATCTAAAACCGTTGAATTTGATAAAATACTGTTATCCGGTTTACAAGTTGCAAAGTCGTAATGCTTTGGTACAATCGTTGAGGAATTCACAAATCCCATAAAGAGAATTTGATTGGAGTATAATTATATAAAATAAAAAATTATTATAAATATAATTATTGAGATATACTCAAATAAGAGATCATACGAAGAGTTCTCAGAAATCTGAAAATCTTTCGGAATTTTACAGGAATCCGTAATATAGATGTAATTCCAAGAACTACTCATGTTCTTCGTAGATTCATTAGAAATTGATAAGAGGATTAAAGCTATGAGGAAGGAGTTAGAAAAGTTCGGAATATCTGAAGAGTTAAGGGGATACAACTGGAGTTCTCCGCCAGTTGAACCAATAGATTACGACATCAAACTATCTGTTTCCGATTTCCACGGGATTTGTAAGACTATGAGAGACATCTACTTGAAATACGTTGAAGGCTTGAAACCAAAGCCAAACGTCTACATGTTAAGCGGATTGGCATACCACGAAGTGATAAAGCAGGCTTTATATCAGATAAAGAGGACAATCTACCAAAAACCGTTGAGTGGTTTTGAAATCATAGAAGAGCTATTTCCAAGTGATATATCGGATAAAATCTGTG